>JAFSCW010000019.1 GCA_017436605.1 Clostridia bacterium
CACATCTTTCGATGCGTTATCCCCCTGTTTGAGGCAGGTTGCTCACGCGTTACTCACCCGTCCGCCGCTGGGATTCGAGAGCAAGCTCCATCATCCACGCTCGACTTGCATGTGTTAGGCACGCCGCCAGCGTTCGTCCTGAGCCAGGATCAAACTCTCGTGTTTGATTCTGTATCGAATCCTTGAAGTTTTACCTTCAAGGTTCAAAACTCATTTAACGAATTGACTGTCTCTTTTGAAACCGTGACTCGTGAAAATCACGGTTCGCGTTCTTCTTGATGCTGTATCGTTTTCAAGGATCAGTTCCGTGTCACACGGAATGATGAGAGTATACCTCAGCATTCTGTCTTTGTCAACACTTTTTTTCATGTTTTTTCCTGCTCTTGCGTCTGATTCCGTTCAAATAACCGAACATTCGAATGTTCTTTCTTCGACCTGTTTTGGTTTAAAAGCGAACATGGGTCTCTCCAGAATCACAAACTGAGCTATTTTCCCGAACATTCTCCGTTATTTTTCTTTTTTTCGAATTGTTTAAAAAGAAAAACCGCCTGCAGCAGCAGACGGTTTCTTGCTATCAATAGCGCGGGGTGCGATGCGCAGCGAAGCAATCGCGGCAGTAAACCGGCTTATCGCCGCGCGGCTGGAAGGGAACCTGAGTCTCCTTGCCGCAGTCGGCGCAGATCGCGGTGAACATCTCGCGCTGCGGACGGGCGGTGCCATTCTGAGCGCGGAAAGCCGCACGGCACTCCGGGCAGCGGCGCGGCTTATTCTGGAAGCCCTTCTCCGCATAGAACGCCTGCTCAGAAGCGCTGAAGATGAATTCCTTGTTGCAGTCGCGACAAACGAGGGTTTCGTCCTGATACATATTCGTATCCTCCTATTATAATAGATTGACCTTCACCGATTGGCACTCAAAGCCAGACTTCCCAAGGTGTACGCGAAGGCGAATCCGAGGAGGCCGTAATTGAGATGGAATACGATGGATGAGGTTCGCCGTATTATAGCACAATTCTTTCCAAAAGGCTACTGTTTTCGAATTTTTACTCTTGTTTCTTCCCAGGAAAAGGATTCTGTCTCTTCAGGGCGAATATTAATCCATATTATATAACGCATCACAGAGAGGACAAGTCTATGTTTGCAGAAATTGATCTGAAAATCCTTGGCAGGCGAATCAGTATGTATCGCTATCAGAAAAATCTGACGCAGGAAAAGCTGGCTGAGCTCGTGGGAATCAGCACGCAGGCCATCGGCAACATCGAACGCGGCGTCAGGGCTCCGAGCATTACCACCTTCTTTCGCCTGACGCTGGCGCTCCATATATCCGCCAGCGATCTTCTCGATGAGACCGTTATACGCCAGCCGACGGACAGCAATGTATGGAAGCTCCACGCGCCGCAGACCATTTTTCATAATACCCTGACAGACTGGCTCTGCGAGAAGGAACCGGAATACGACGATTCCGTCATTGTAGACCTTCGTACGCTCCCGCCTCTGGGTTTTCTGGCTCTGGACGAAGATTTCCCCGACTATCCATTCCCCGCCGACAGGACAGCAGGATAAAGCAAAGGGCGGCCGCCGCTGCATCGCGCAGTCATGACGGCCGCCCATTTTTTATGTCCGTATTCCTCCGCCGATGAATCAGCCGAAAAAGCCGGTCAGCACCTGATTCACAAGGCTGCCGTCCGCTTTTCCCTTGACGCGCGGCATCAGTGTTTTCATGATCCTGCCCTTGTCCTTCGCAGTGGGTTTTTCAATCCCGAGTTCAGCGAGCACAGCAGCGACCACCTCGCGGATTTCTCCTTCATCCATCAGCTTCGGCACAAACTCACTGTAAACCTGCATGCGCAGGCGAGCTTCCTCGATGATCTGCGCGCGGTCGGCCGGCGTAGTGTCCACAGTCTCCTGCGCCTGCTTGATTTCGCGGAAGACCACGGCATTTTCCTCTTCTTCCGTCAGATCGGCATGCTTGTCGATTGCCTTGTTCTTCAGCGCAGCCAGCAGCAGGGAAAGCGCATCCTTGCGCGCTTTGTCCTTGTCCTTCATCGCCTGCATCATGGCGCTGCGCACAGCATCAATTTTACTCATTGTTCTTCACTCCTTCGATGACGTCTTTCATATATGCAATGGAGCGCAAAAGCGCTTCGTCACTGCGAATCAAAGCCAGATAGGGTTCCATGATCACGGGGCCATCATAACCCTGCGCATGCAGCGAATTGATGAGCGCGCCGAAATCAAATACGCCCTCGCCCGGGAGGCACAGCCTGCCCTCCTCGTCCCAGTCGCATACATGCACATTGCAAAGCCGATCGCCCATCGCATGCACAAATGTCAGAGGATCGCAGCCGGCGCGCATCGCCTGCTTGATATCCAGCGTAAAGCAGACCTGCGGCAGCGCTGTTTTCGCCTCCAGCACGCGCTGCGGCGTGGTCAGCTGACACCAGGACACATTTTCCCAGCCGATCACCATGCCGCGTTTGTCCGCTTCTTCGCACATCGGCGCAATCGCCTCCACGTTCCATTCCAGATTCCACGGAAGCGCGGAAAGCAGCGGCGTATTCCGTCCATGATAGACAAACGTCTTCGCTCCCAGCGTCTGCCCTGCATCGAGCACGCGGCGGAAATGATCGAATGCGTCCCGGATCTGTCTGGCCGGACGGCCTGCCATATAGTTCTCGTAGCCGCCAAGGGGATGTACGCTCGTGCAGAAGAGATTCCCAAGACGATCCCGCACCAGCGCGGCGAACTTCGTCGTATTCTCGCTGTCCGATTGAAGGAAAACCTCTGCGCAATCAATCGGAAGCGCCGACATCTGCGCCGCCGCATCTTCGGTTTCATAGCGCCCATAAAACGCGGCAGTCGACAATCCAAGCTGCAAGCAGATCCCTCCCCCTTCGTTCTTCTTATTTATTATAGCGCAGCAGGCAATGGATGTCACTTTCTTTTTTTCTGCGGATATGGTATAGTGTTTGTGTGTTTTGCGGCGCCATGCGCCCATTTGGAATCAATTCCCTTATGACCACCTGACAGGAGTTCATTATGGCCAATCGCCTTCTGTTTCCGCCGACCACCGTGCAGGATATCCGCGAGCGCGGCTGGGATACGCCCGATTTTGTCTATGTCAGCGGCGACGCGTACGTCGATCATCCATCCTTCGGCACGGCCGTCATTACCCGCACGCTTGAAGCCGCCGGCTATCGCGTCGCGATTCTCGCGCAGCCGAACTGGCGCAGTCCGTCGGACTTCAAGCGTTTTGGCCGCCCGAATTACGGCTTCCTCGTTTCCTCCGGCGTAATTGACAGCATGGTCAACCACTATACAGCCGCCAAGAAGCGCCGTTCCTCGGACGTATACACCCCCGGCGGGAAGGCCGCCAAGCGCCCCGACCGCGCGGTCATCGTCTACTGCAACCTGATCCGCCAGGCCTACGGCGATATTCCGATCGCCATCGGCGGCGTTGAGGCTTCGCTGCGACGTTTCGCGCATTATGATTACTGGGACGACGCCGTCCGCCGCAGCATCCTCGTGGACAGCGGCGCCGATCTTCTAATGTTCGGCATGGGCGAACGCTCCATTCTTGTAACCGCGGATTGGATGAGCCGCGGCGCGCCCGCATGGGAATGTGCGAAAATGCGGGGCGTATGCTACCTTTCCTCCTCGCCGATGCGCGGCAGCATCGAGATCCCCTCCGCAGAGGAATGTATCGCCAGCAAGAAAAAATACGGCGAAGCCTTCCTGATTCAGTACAATGAGCAGGATCCCTTCCGCGGCCATGCGATCAGCCAGAAAGACGGAAACCGCTATGTCATTCAGACCGTACCGGATACGCCGCTTTCCCGCGAGGAGCTTGACCGCACCTATGCGCTCCCCTATCAGCGCACCTGGCATCCCGACTATGACGAGGAGGGCGGCGTGCCCGCCATCGAAGAGGTTCAGTTTTCCATCGCGCATACGCGCGGCTGCTTTGGCGCCTGTTCCTTCTGCGCGATCACGTTCCTTCAGGGACGCATCGTCTCCACCCGCAGCCACGAATCCGTGCTCGAAGAGGCCAGAACCATCACGCAGATGCCCGGGTTCAAGGGCTATATCCACGACGTCGGCGGACCGACGGCCAATTTCCGCCATGCCGCCTGCGAAAAGCAGCTGAAATTCGGCGCATGTGCGGGCAGGCAATGTCTTTTCCCTAAGCCCTGCCCGAATATGAAGGTCGACCATACCGACTATATCCAGCTTCTGCGCGAAATCCGCGCGCTTCCGAAGGTCAAAAAGGTCTTTGTCCGCTCGGGACTGCGCTACGATTACATCATGGCCGACAAATCCGACGCGTTCCTTCGCGAGCTCTGCCAGCACCACATCAGCGGCCAGCTCAAGGTTGCGCCCGAACACGTCAGCCCGAAGGTGCTCGCCGTGATGGGCAAGCCCGGACGGGACGTCTATGATGCATTCTGCGCGAAGTATCAGAAAATCAACCAGCAGCTGGGCAAGGAACAATACCTCGTTCCCTATCTGATCTCCAGCCATCCCGGCAGCGACCTGGAAGCCGCCATCGAGCTGGCAGAATACCTGCGCGATATCAACCATCAGCCCGAGCAGGTACAGGATTTCTATCCCACGCCCGGCACGCTTTCGACCTGCATGTTCTATACCGGCTTTGATCCGCGAAACGGCAAGCCCGTCTTCGTGCCGCGTACGCCGCAGGACAAAGCCATGCAGCGCGCGCTGCTCCAGTTCAAGCGGCCGCAGAACTTCCCGCTCGTGCGCGAAGCGCTGCGCAAGGCCGGACGCGAGGACCTGATCGGCACATCCCGCATGTGTCTGGTGCCGCCGGAAGGCGTCAAGTCTGCAGCGGAATACGCCCAGATCCGCCGCGAGCGCAAGGAACGCATCGAGCGCAGAACCCAGCGCGAGCAAAAGGGCGCCCCCGGCAAGGGAAAGCCGGACGCCAGGAAAAGCGCCCGGGCCGGACGCCCCGCCGAAAGTAAAAACAGCGGACGCTCCAGACCGAAGCATCCGCGATAAGCCGCCGTTCAGAGCTCTTTCCTCCCCGGAAAGAGTTTTTTATCATTCCTTCATGCAATTCCGCAAATACGCTTTTCCTTATACCGGCAATTCACGCCCATCCAGCACAGCGCGCGCAAGACGCTCTCCATCATAAACGAGCTTGAGCGAAAAGAACGTCTCCCTCTCGCGCAGCAGGCGCAGGAAGACCTTGTCCCCCTCCCAGATCGGCAAAGAGCAGACGTCCTTCCAGTCCACCCATTCCAGCGTGCCCTCGTCGCATTCGCGCAGGCAGCCGGAAACCTCGGTCGCCGTAAACAGATGCATGTATTCGCACCAGGAATCCGACACGAACGTCACAATCCCGCGATATGCCCATGCCTCCAGCGTCAGGCCCGTCTCCTCTTTGAATTCGCGGAGCATGCATTCCTCCGGGCTCTCCCCATGCTCAAATTTGCCGCCGATGCCGATCCACTTGTCGCGGTTCACGTCATCCTTTTTCTTGATGCGGTGGAGCATCAGCGTCCGGTCCCCGATATCCAGATAGCAAAGCGTCGTCTGCAGCATATTCTTTCCCCTCAGCTTCTATTCTGTCGTCCGCGATATAAGCATTATACCGCAGCAGGCATGAGCTTGCCAATGCTCCTCCGCCGATTTTCAATTGAATTTGCGGCAGATTTGTGCGATAATATTTTTCACACTTGACGAATCATATCTGTGCGAGGTGCTCCATGCGAAAGCCCATGTCCAAAATACGCCGGCTTTATTTTGCCCGCCTGATCGGCCGCTGCGCTGTTTTTCTTTTCTGCCTGACGCTCCTGTTCGTCGCTCCGGAGGAATTTCAGATTCTCCATGGCGCGAATTTCTTTTCCCGCTTTTCCGTTCTGCATCTGCTGTGGCTGATCTGGGTGGTCGATATGATCGCGCAGATTTTTCCGATCCAGAAGCATCTGTCCATCGGCTCGCTCAAGGTATTCCGTCAGCAGTTCCGCCCAATCCGGGAAAAGATCAACCGCAGAGCGCTCCGCGCTTATATCATCAGCACGACCCGCTCCGCCTTTTGGGTCATGCTGCTCTGGTGCGCGCTGATCGCCGCAATCGGGGCGATGCATTTTGCCGGCTGGCTGAATGAAACCGCGCTGTTTTTCATCACGGTAATCTTCTATATCTGCGATCTGATCTGCGTGCTGATCTGGTGTCCCTTCCGCCTGATGATGAAGAATCGCTGCTGCACGACCTGCCGCATCTTCAACTGGGATCATCTGATGATGTTCTCTCCGCTGCTCTTCGTACCCAGCGTATACTGTTGGAGCCTTTTCGGCCTTTCTCTGCTCGTGTTCCTCGTCTGGGAATGCTGCATCGCGCTGTTTCCGGAAAGATTCTGGGAACACAGCAACGCCGCGCTTCAATGCACCAACTGCACGGACAAGCTCTGCACGCAGTACTGCCAGAAGCTGCGCTGATTCCACGCGGTCGCCTTGCGCCGAAAGGCGCTTTTTTGATTTGGCGGCATTTTCGCCGCCGACCGTCTGCTGCGAAGCTGTTTTTTTCTGCATGAATATGCTATAATGTATCAAATCCCTTTTCGGGACATGCGTCACGTTTATCCCCACGCACTGCCCGGATCTTTCCCGCAATCCGATTGCGGTATTCATTCACCATAACCGGCTTCCTCCGCGCCGCGGCCCGGAACCGGCTGCAAGCAAAGGAGTCTTCCATGCGCACTGACTGTATCATCCTCGGCGGCGGCGCGGCAGGCCTTGCCGCCTGCGCGCATCTTGCCGCGCACGGCGCAAACGTCGCGCTTGTCGAGCGCATGGATCGCGTCGGCAAAAAAATCATGGCCGCCGGCAATGGCCGGTGCAACATCTCCAACGAGGACATGCGCCCGCAGCTCTATGGCGACGCCGCGCCTTTTGTTTCCTCCGTCTATCAGGCCACGCCGCCGGACGAGGTGCTTTCTTTCCTTGGGACGCTGGGCCTGATGACCGCCCGGGAAGAAGGCCGGATTTATCCGAGAACGATGATGGCCGCCTCCGTGCTGGATGTGCTGCGCGCGCCGCTTTCCCTGCCCCATGTCGCGCTGATGACGGACTGCGAAGCGCGCTCGCTCATGCCCTCCCGCCGGGGCGGCTGGTCCGTTCAGCTGGCCTCCGGACAGGGACTGTTCGCACCTTCCGTCATCCTTGCCCTTGGCGGCAGCGCCGCGCCCCATCTGGGTACGGACGGCGCGGGCGCTCGTCTGCTCGATGCGCTCGGCCACAGCGTTACCCCGCTCCATCCTGCGCTCGTGCAGCTCAGAAGCGATCATCCCGCACTGCGCAGCCTCAAGGGCGTTCGCGTCCATGCCGCGCTTTCTCTGCAGATCGACGGCGTGCCCGCTGCACAGGAAACCGGCGAGCTGCTCTTTGCCGATTACGGCCTCAGCGGCGTATGCGTATTCCAGCTCTCCCGCTTTGCCTCGCCCGCGCTCGCGCAGAAGCGCCGCGTTCAGATTCTGGTGAATTTCCTTCCTGAGATTGCCGATACGCAAAGCTGGCTTGACGCCCGTATCGCCGCGCTCTCCGCGCTGGATGCGCAGTCGCTCTTTACCGGCGTTTTCCCGCGCCTGCTCGCGCAGGCCATCCTGCGGCATGCCGGCATTCGTCCCGAAGCCAAAGCCGCTTCGCTCTCCAGCAGGGAGCGCGCTTTGCTGGCACAGGCCGTGTGTGCTTTCCTGTTTGAAATCACCGGTACGCAGGGATTCAAATCTGCGCAGGTGACGCGCGGCGGCGCATCAATTCACGAGGTCGATCCTTTTACGATGGAATCCCGTCTTTTTGGCGGTCTGTATCTCGCCGGCGAGGTGCTCGACGTCGACGGTCCATGCGGCGGCTACAACCTGCATTTTGCTTTCGCCTCCGGCATCACGGCAGCCAAATCCATCGAAGCCGCCCTCGGCGTCTGATCTTCCTCTGCGCTTGACACGCGCTTTTCCGACCTCTCCATGATAGAAAGGAATGCCTATGATCAGGCTTCACAACGTCAAAATCCCGCTTGATTATTCGAATTCATCCCTGCTGCAGGCGGCGGGCAAAAAGCTCGGCTGCCAGCAGGGTCAGATTGTTCGCTGCGAAATCAGCAAAAAGAGCATCGACGCGCGCAAGAAAAACGACGTCTGCTTCGTCGTTTCGCTCGACTGTACGCTCAAAAATCCGCAGGACGAACGCCGTCTCGCCGCAAAGCTTTCCCCCGGCGTCGGCGCGCTGGCCGCGCCCTATGCGCCGCCCGCCTTCGTCCGGCTCGCGCATGCGCCCGCGCTTCGTCCTGTGGTCGTCGGTCTCGGCCCCGCCGGTCTCTTTGCCGCGCTGACGCTCGCGGAAGCCGGAGCCAGACCCATCATCCTTGAGCGCGGTCAGGACGTCGATACCCGCACAAAGGACGTTCAGGCTTACTGGGAAAAGGGGCAATCCGCCTTCAATCCGGGCTCTAACGTTCAATTCGGCGAGGGCGGCGCCGGAACATTTTCCGACGGCAAGCTCAATACCGGCACAAAGGATCCGCGCGGCGAGCATATTCTGCGCACTTTCGTGCGTTTTGGCGCGCCGCAGGAAATCCTGATCAACGCCAAGCCCCATATCGGCACGGATAACCTGCGCGGCGTCGTGCGCCGTATGCGCGAGGCCATCATCGCAGCCGGAGGCGATGTGCATTTCGGCGCGCAGATGACGCAGATCATCCGCAAAGACGGGAAGGTCAGCGCCGTCGTCTATTCCGATTCGACCGGAACGCACGAGCTTGAAACAAATCAGGTGATTCTGGCCATCGGCCACAGCGCGCGCGACACGTTTTCCATGCTGCACGAAAGCGCCTTCTCTCTGGAGCAGAAGCCCTTTTCCATCGGCGCGCGCATCGAACACCCGCAGGCGCTCATCAACCGCGCCCAATACGGCGATTTTGCCAGACATCCCGCCCTCGGCGCGGCGGACTATAAGCTCGCGCTGCATCTGCCTTCCGGGCGCAGCGTCTATACCTTCTGCATGTGTCCCGGCGGCAGCGTCGTCGCCTCGGCCAGCGAGCCGGACAGCGTCGTCACCAACGGCATGAGCTGCTTTGCGCGCGATCTGGAAAACGCAAACAGCGCGCTTCTGGTCGGCGTCGGGCCTGAGGATTTCGGCTCTGCGCATCCGCTGGCCGGCATGTTCCTTCAGCGCGAAATCGAGCGGAAGGCTTTCGTCCTCGGCGGCCGATGCGGCAGGGCTCCGGCCCAGCTTGCCGGCGATCTGCTGGCGGGAAAGGCTTCGCGCCGGCTCGGCAGCGTCCGGGCAAGCTATCGTCCGGGCGTCGTCCCCTGCGATCTTTCCGAGCTCTTCCCCGCCTATATCGTCGATTCCATGCGCGAAGCGCTTCCCCTGCTGGGCCGCAGGCTTCGCGGCTTTGATCTGCCCGACGCGGTGCTCACCGGCCCGGAAACGCGTTCCTCCTCCCCCGTGCGCATCCCGCGCGGCGAGGATCTGCAGAGCATCGACGCCAGGGGTCTGTATCCCTGCGGCGAGGGCGCGGGCTACGCAGGCGGCATTACCTCCGCCGCCGTGGACGGCGTGCGCTGCGCAGAAGCCGTGCTTGCGTCGCTCGGCATAGACGCAACCGCCTGACGCAGTTCCCCGGCAAGGGTATACATGGTCAGCGCCGCATACCCGCGCGCTGTTTCCCCGTCAGATCGAACCTCCGCATCCTCCATCAGCGCGCACCATGCAAGCAGGTTTTCCGCCAGATCTGTGTACAGTTCGTTTTCCGGATGGGCGGCAATCGCCGCCTGCGCGTGATTCCGCACGCGGAAGATGACCGCCTCCAGCGGCTCCTCTCCCGCCATCAGCGCCATCAGCGCGCTGTCCGGCAGGGTCAGCATGGCCTGCACGTCTTCAATGGCATCCGCTTCCGCCGTGATGCGCATATCCACGCGGGGCAGGCTGTCCTCGATCACGTAGGCCTCCAGCGCGCGATCCTGCACGCCGCCGAGCGCATCGCGTGTCAGCGCCACAGCGGACACGATGCGCAGCTTGTCGCGCTGCCAGACGATACACGAAACGCCGCTATCCGCCAATTCCCGGGCGCGCGCCTTCGCGCGTTCCTCGCTGTCGAATACGCCCAGCTGCAGCGCGCACACGTTCCTCTGCGGCAGCGTCAGTTCCGCCTGTGCGCTCCCGTCCCCCGCAAAAACCTGCACCGGCCACGGCAGCGCCTTAAGCGTTTCCTTCATCAGCGTGCGCAGTCCCTGCGAGGAGGCGGCAAATCCCAAAGCCGTCACTATTCCGCAGATGACCAGCCTGCGATGGATCCGCCTTGCGCGCGCTTTCCTTCGTCTTTCGGCGATGATACCCATGCGTATTCCCCCGTCCTTTCCGATAACCCCTGTTCATCCGTTCGCAAAGAGACGCAATCCCCTGATCCTATGAACCGCGCCGGAGAATTATCCCGGACGCGCCGACGCCTTCTCCCGATTCTATTGTGAGGTGAATCACATGAAATATACGCTTGATACCATCCCCGTACTGGACGCCTATAAGGCCGACTGCGAATGTCCCCTGTGCAAGCTCCGGATCCTCTGCGAGGATCAGTATCTGGATACCATGCTCAGTTCCGCCTACATGGAACCGGAATGGCGCATCAAGAGCAACGAAACCGGTTTCTGCACGCGCCACTTCGAGCTGATGTTCGACCGCCGCAACCGCCTCGGTCTCGCGCTGATGACCCATACGCATATGATCGAGGTCATCAAGTCGCTGGAAAAGATCCTCGGCGAAGGCGACAGCGGCAAGCGCGGTCTCTTTGCCCGCAAGAGCGCGGAGGACGGCGCGCCCGCAAAAATCCGCGCGCGCATGGAGGGCTGCGTCATCTGCGAACAGGTGGATTCCGCCATGGAGCGCTATGCCTATACCATCGCGCAGCTGTATTTCACCAACGCGGAATTCAAGCAGCTCTTTGCCTCTTCGAAGGGCTTCTGTCTGCCGCATCTGGCGCTCGTTCTGGAGATGGCGGAAAAGACCCTCTCCGGCGCTCAGATGCCCGAATTCAAGAAGGCTGTCGCTGCGCTCGAGCTTGAAAACCTCAAGCGCATCGAGGGCGAGATCGAATGGTTCACGCTCAAGTTCGATTACCGCAACGACGGAAAGCCCTGGGGCAACAGCCAGGATGCGCCCGACCGCGCCATCAACAAGCTGATGGGCGCCTGCGTCGGCGCGGAGGCTGAGATGCCCGCGCACAACGACTGAATCGCCTTCCATCAGCAAATCGCAAACGCCAAAAAAGGACGACCAGGCGGTCGTCCTTTTTCGTTTTGATTATTCTTCTTTCAGAAACGCATCCATCGCGCTGCAGGCCTGATCAAAATAATCGCCGGACATATCCAGCCAGACGATGTCCTTGTTGCGCCTGAACCACGTCATCTGCCGCTTGGCAAACTGCTTGATGGCAATCGCAAGCTTATCGAGCATTTCCTGTTTGTCAGGAATCTCGCCGAGCAGATACTGCGTGATAAACCGGTATTCAAGCCCCAGACCGAGCAGGAACTCCGTCGTCGCGCCGCGGTCCATGAGGCCCTGCACCTCTTCGATCATGCCCTGCTCAAGCCGCCTTTCAAGGCGCTCGTCGATACGCTGATTGACGACCTCGCGCGGCCAGCTCACGCCGAGGCGCAGGCTCTCATAGCGCTTTTCCTTGCCCGGCACAGCATCGTCTCCGTCGTGGATGCGCTCGATGATGCGCATGACGCGATTGCGGTTATTCTTTTCCACCTCGACGTCCGGCCTGAGCGAAAGCAGCATCGCGTAAAGCTCGGGCGTGGTCAGCTTTTCCAGCTCCGCGCGATAGGCCAGATCCGGCTCCTTGTCGGAGAGCAGATAGCCGTCCAGCACAGAATCGACATAAAGGCCCGTTCCGCCGACGATCATCGGCAGCTTTCCACGGCCGCGGATTTCTTCGATATACCGATAGGACAGCTTCTGAAAATCCGCCATCGAGAAAAATTCGTTGGGCTCGCGCACGTCAATCATGTGATGCGCAATCCCCTGCGTCTCCTCCGGCGTAACCTTGCCGCTGCCCAGATCCAGCCCGCGGAACACCTGCCGTGAATCCGCAGAAATGATCTCAGCGTCATATTTCTTCGCCAGCTCGATGCCCAGCGCGCTCTTGCCCGAGGCGTTCGTGCCGACAACTGCAACAACCTTTGGTAATCTGCTCATATGTATTCTCCCGTCTGCAAATCTTTTACGATTATAGCATACCCCCGCTGATTGGGCAAGAAAAAGCCGCATGCATGGGCATGCGGCTTTTGTCCCTGCTTCTGCATACGGCCGGATTCATACAGACTCATTCGCCTTCGATCTGCCTGCGTATGGAAAGCATCTGCTGATCCGTCTCGCTGACAATCTGCGCGCACTGCACCAGCTGCCGCGCGATCTCGACGGCGTTCTCCTGCGGGATATCCTTCTTGTAGCGAAGCTTATGTTCAAGGCTCGCCCAGAAGTCCATCGCAATCGTGCGCAGCTGAACCTCCACGCGCATATACCGTTTCTCCTTGGCGAGAAAAATCGGCACCTCGACGATCATATGCAGGCTGCGGTATCCGCTTCCCTTGGGATGCTTGATATAGTCCTTGACGCGCAGAATATAGAGATCATCCTGAAGAGCCAGCATATCCGCCAGCTTATAGATATCATCGACAAACGAGCAGATGACTCGAACACCCGCAACGTCGGAAAGCTCCCGCTCGATGCTCTCGACCGTCACCGGCTTGCCGATGCGATTCATCTTTTCAACGACACTTTTCGGTGTTTTCAGCCTTGTCTTGATCGTCTCGATCGGATTGCGGTCGAACCTGCCGTTGAATTCGATGGACAGCACCTTGAACTTTGTCTCGACCTCCAGCATCGCAGCTGAATAATAGCTCATCAGCCGGACATAGTCCTTGCCCTGATGCCGGATCTGTTCAAACAGCGCGCCGTCGCTCATGCCCGGCGCAAAGGTAATCTCTCTGCTTTCCCGCATGGCCCAAGCCTCCCTTCGGTCTTCCTGTTTGTATTGTACACGATTTCAGAAAACATGTCAATTTTACCAGTTTGACCAAAGGAATTTTAGATTATCCGTTAAAATCCGGCTTACAAAACCTTCAGCTGATCCACATTGCGGCCGACAACCGCCGCTGCGCAGGGCTGCGTGAGCACGCGCTTGATCACGCGCTCGACGTCTTCCTTCGTAACGGCTTCGATCTTCCTGACGACATCCTGCGGATCAACCGCGCGGCCGCGCATGAGCTTGCTGCGACCGATGGACGACATCCGCGAAGAGCTGCTTTCCAGTCCGAGGATATACGAAACCTTAAGCTGATCCTTCGCCATGCTGAATTCCTCATCCGTCACGCCGCCGGAAATCAGCTCGGCAATCTGTTCATGCAGCGCATCAATAACAGGCTGCGCCAATTCCGGCGAGGTGCCGGCATAGATGGTCATCGTGCCGCAATTGGCATAGCTGGAAGGATAGCTGTATACCGAATACGCAGCGCCCATTTCTTCGCGGATGCGCTGGAAAAGGCGCGAGGACATGCCGCCGCCGAAGAGGTTATTCATGACCGTCAAGGCGTAAAGCTCCTCATCCTCCTGCGCGACGCCCGGATAGGCCAGACAGATGTGCACCTGCTCGATGTCCTTCTTGCGGGTCTTGATCGTGCCGTCGCAGCCATTGACCGGCGCGGGCATATGCGTATGCCCATCCGCCTGCCAGGCGCCGAGATAGCGCTCCGCCATATCGCGGAATGCATCCAGATCGAACTGGCCCGCAATCGCCAGAACGGTGTTATCCGGACGATAATGCTTTTTGCGGAAGTCAATCAGCGCCTGCCTGGTCGCGGTCGCGATCTGCTCCTGCGTGCCCAGAATCGGACGGGAAAGCGGATGATCCCCGAAATACGCTTCCGCCAGCAGATCATACACCAGATCCTCCGGCGTGTCCTCACCCATGGCGATCTCCTCGAGGATAACGCCGCGCTCCTTCTCGAATTCCTCTTCATCCATCCTCGCATGAAGCAGCAGATCGGAAAGGAGATCCATGGCGCGCTCCAGATGCTCCGCGATCACCTTCGCATAATAGCAGGTACATTCCTTGGATGTAAACGCGTTCACCTGTCCGCCGATGGCGTCCATCTCGACAGCGATTCCGCGTGTCGTCCGGTTTTCGGTGCTCTTGAACAGCATGTGCTCCACAAAATGGGACAGGCCGTTTTCCTCCTTGGTCTCATACATGGAACCCGCGCCGATCCAAAGGCCAACGCTGACCGACGGAAAGTGCGGGATGTACTCCGCGACAACGCGCAGCCCATTGGACAGGACAAACTCCTCGCACATGCGGTTGAATCCTCCGTTCATGATATCCCCTATTCTTTGCGTATTTCTGGTTCTTATTCTGCGCAAACGCAATATGCTTTTCCTGATGACAAGCAAAAACCGGGCTGCCGCCGACGACAGCCCGGTCATCATGTTTGCTTAGCGACGATTGGCGTCACGGCGCGGCGGACGCTGACCCGGCGCACTGCGGCGCGGCATGTCCGTGTTGTCGTATTCAATGTCGTTGCGAATGAGGTTCACGCGGCCCTGAGAGTCAATCTCCGCGACCTTGACCTCGATCTCATCGCCGATCTTGACGACGTCCTCGCACTTCTCGACGCGACCCTTGGCCAGCTTGGAGATGTGGATCATGCCGTCCTTGCCCGGGAGCAGCTCGACGAACACGCCGAAGTTCATCATGCGCACAACCTTGCCCATGTAAACCTCGCCAACCTCGACGTCCTTGGCAATGCCTTCGATGATGCGGCGCGCCTTCGCAGCGGCGGCCTCATCCGGCGTGGCGATATATACGCTGCCGTCGTCCTCGATATCAATCTTGACGCCGGTCTCGTCGATGATCTTGTTGATCATCTTTCCGCCCGGTCCGATAACCTCGCGGATCTTGTCCGGGTTGATCATGAAGTGGATGATCTTCGGCGCGTACTGGGACAGGTGCTCACGCGGCTGCGGCAGCGTCTCGAGCATCTTGCCCAGGATGAACAGACGGCCGTCGAGCGCCTGGCTCAGCGCCTGACGCAGGATCGCCTCGTCGATACCCTTGATCTTGATGTCCATCTGGATCGCGGTGATGCCGTTCATGGTACCCGCGACCTTGAAATCCATATCGCCCAGGAAGTCTTCCAGGCCCTGAATATCCGTCAGGACGGCGACCTTGTTGCTCTCGGTGTCCTTGATCAGGCCCATCGCAACGCCGGCGACCGGCGCCTTGATCGGAACGCCGGCGTCCATCAGCGCCAGCGTGGAGCCGCAGACGGAAGCCTGAGAGGTGGAACCGTTAGAGGAAAGCACCTCGGAGACGACGCGGATCGCATACGGGAACTCATCGACCGGCGGAATCACCGGCTCGAGCGCACGCTTGGCCAGCGCGCCATGGCCGATCTCACGGCGGCCCGGGCTCTTGAGACGGCCGGCCTCACCGGTGGAATACGGCGGGAAGTTGTAGTTGTGCATGTAGCGCTCGCTGGTCTCCACGCCCAGACCCTCAATGACCTGCGCCTCGGAAACCGGAGCCAGCGTCGCGATGGACATGACCTGGGTCTCGCCGCGGGTGAACACGCCGGTGCCATGGGTGCGCGGGAGCACGCCGGCCTCGCACCAGATCGGGCGGATCTGGGTCAGGCTGCGGCCGTCCGGACGGACGCCCTGCTCGATGATCTTGCGGCGCATGACTTCCTTCTTCATGTAGTACAGCGCGTCGTCGACCTCGCCCATGCGGCCCTCGAACTGCTCGGCGTACTTCTCATGCGCTTCCTTGGCGATCACATCCTCGCGCGCGCTGCGCTCGTGGCGGTCAAACGCCTCAAACGCCCACTCGACGCGATCCATGAACTCGCTGCGGACGACTTCCTTCACATCCGCGCCGGTCTCGAAGACCGGGAATTCGCGCTTCTCCTTGCCGATTTCGGCAACGATCTGCTTCTGGAAGGCGACCAGCTTCTTGATCTCCTCATGGCCGGTCAGGATCGCGCGGAGCATATCCTCCTCGCTGATTTCCTTCGCGCCGGCCTCAACCATCAGCACGGCCTCGTCGGTACCGGCGACGGTCAGGTTGAGCTTGGATACCTCGCGCTGGGCAACGGACGGATTGATGACGACTTCGCCATCAACCAGGCCGACGTTCACGCCCGCAATCGGACCGGCCCACGGAATATCGGAAACGGCCAGCGCCGCGGAAGCGCCGATCATCGCCGGGATGTCCGGGGTCACGTCGTGCTCGACGGACAGAACGGTCGCCACGACCTGAACGTCGTTGCGGATACCCTTATTGAACAGCGGGCGCAGCGGACGGTCGATCAGACGGGAGGTCAGCGTCGCCTTTTCAGACGGACGGCCCTCGCGCTTGATGAAGCCACCCGGGATCTTGCCCACGGAATACATCTTTTCTTCGAAGTCCACGCTCAGCGGGAAGAAATCCTGTCCCTCGCGCGGCTTCTCAGCGGCGGTCGCATTGACCATCACGACCGTATCGCCGAGGCGGACGATCACAGAGCCGTTCGCCTGACCGCAGTACTTGCCAAACTCAAGCGTCAGCTCGCGGCCGGCCAGCTCAGTGGTATACACCTTAAACATTTTTGGGGTTCTCCTTTCGAATTTACCTGCCTACCAACACACACTCACTTGGACACGAACCCTTCGTGCCCAAAAAAACCGTCGTTTGGGTGACCATGTCTCCCAAACGACGGCCATCTGGGACAAAGCCCGATTATGAACAAAGCCCGGAAAGAATATACGTAAATTACTTACGCAGACCCAGCTTCGCAACCAGAGCACGATAGCGCTCGATGTCGATGCGCTTGAGATACTCCAGCATGCTGCGGCGCTGGCCGACCATCAGCAGCAGACCGCGATGGGAGTGATGATCCTTCGCGTGATCCTTCAGATGGGCGTTGAGGTGATTGATGCGGGCGGTCAGCAGCGCAACCTGCACCTCGGGGGAACCAGTGTCGCCCTCGTGACGGGCATATTCCTTAATGATAGCTTCCTTCATCGCCTTATCCATGGATAAAGACCTCCTAAAAATAATATTGCCAATCGCCGCCGGCATAGTAAAGCGTTCGGAGAATCGCAAAACTGCGCGGGCGGTTCAGACCAGAAGATATTGTAACACGGAAGCCCCGCTTTGTAAACAGAACTTCCGCGTAATTTTTCAGTTTTTTGCGTTTTTTTGCCCTTCAGGCATGGCTTTCCGCCGCTTTATTCCGCCGCAAACAGCGCGTCAAAATATGTTCTGACCTGTTCGCGGTTGAGCATGACCTCTTCGCGCAGCTGCTCAAGGGAATCAAACTTTTTCTCTTCCCGAAGGCGCATAAAGAACGTCAGGCGCATATGGCAGCCGTAGCAATCTCCGCCATCATAATCGATCAGATTGGCCTCGATGGTCGGCGTCCCCTCCGGCACCGTCGGATGCCGCCCGACATTCACGGCCGCGGGATACCACTGCCCACGCACATACGCAAGACACGCATAGACGCCTCTCGGAGGCAGCGCCTTTGCCTCAGGCATGCTCAGGTTCGCCGTCGGAAAATCGAGCCTGCGTCCGAGCTTCTTGCCATGCATCACAACGCCGCTGAGCGCATACGGCCCGCCGAGCAGGCGCGCCGCCAGCTCCATGTCGCCCTGCGCAATTGCAGCACGGATTCGCGTAGAGGAGACCGGCAGACCGTCCATCTGCACCTCGGGCACGACATGCGTCTCAAAGCCGAAGGTCCTGCCCAGCCGGATCATATCCTCCGCCCTGCCTGCGCCCTTCGCACCGAACGAATAATTGAATCCGATCACGATATGACGCGGATGCAGCGCATCGCACACGCTGCGGACAAATTCCTCCGGCGTCAGCGCCGCAAAGCTCCTGTCAAACGGGCGCAGCACCGCTACGTCGATGCCCATCCTCGAAAGCGCGCGAACCTTTTCGGAGCGCGTATGCAGCTCGGGCGGGAGCCGGTCCGGCGCAAAGGTCGCCATCGGATGCGAGGAAAACGTATAGACCACGCTCGTCAGATCGTTCGCAGCTGCGAGATCATTCGCCTTGCGCATCAGCGTCGCATGCCCTTCATGGACGCCATCGAACATTCCCAGCGCAACGACGGTTTCCCCGCCGTTCCATTGCGATTCATGTGTCAGCAGTTTCATGTCTTACTCCAGAAGCATTGCATCGAATTTCAGGCTCTCGCCGTTAAACCGGCCGATACCCGCGAACTGATCATTCAGATATACGCGCAGCGGACATCCTTCGCGCAGCTCGCCGCGCAGCTCGCGGCGCGTCAGCGTATTGCCATTGCGGACAAAACGCTCCGCGCGCGGAATCACATCCACCCGCGGAATATGGGCAAGCGGTCTGTCCATGGCGACCATCAGGCCGCTCAGGTCCTCCGCCTCTTCGATCTCCTCAATCGTATGCGCATCGTCGAGGCTGAACATACCCGTCTGCGTCCGAAGGAGCAGACCCATATGCGCGCCCGTACCCAGTTCCTGTCCCAGATCATGGCAGAGCGTACGGATATACGTTCCTCTGCCGCAGCGCACGCGCAGCATGAACCCGCCGTCTTCCAGCTCATGCAGGATCTCGATTTCGTGAACCTGCGTAGGCCTCGGCTCGACTTCAATCTCCACGCCCTGGCGCGCGAGGTCGCACAGCTTTTGTCCGTCCCGCTTCAGCGCAGAAAACATCGGCGGAATCTGCATGATATCTCCCGTCAGCCTCGGCAGCACAGCTTCCAGCTGCGCACGCGTCACACGCTCTCCTGTACCGGAAATCACCTTTCCATGCGCATCCTGCGTATCGGTTGCAAAGCCCGGCTTCAGCTCGGCGACATAGGTCTTTTCTTTATCGACCAGATAATCGAACAGACGGGACGCCTTGCCGATCATCAGCGGCAGTACCCCCGATGCTTCGGGATCCAGCGTACCGGCATGACCAACCTTTTCCTTGCGTCCAAGCTTTCTGCGCACGCGGACGACAACGTCGCTGGACGTCATTCCCGGGGGCTTGAGCACACAAAGAAAACCGTTCATCGTCCATCATCCCTTCGGTTTCAGCTTACATTCCGTGATCATTCTGCAGGCCTGCAGCGTCGAGCTTCTCAGCCATCACCGAAAGCATCGCCGAAACAGCCTCTTCCATCGTCATATGCATCGTCACGCCTGCAGCCTGCGCATGTCCGCCGCCGCCAAAGCGTTTGGCGAGATCATTCACCGTATCCGGCTCGACAGCGCGCAGCGAAAGCTTAACGCCATCCTCCCGCGGCGTTGCGAGAATCGCCATGCGAACGCCCTCGACTTCCAGCGCCTTGTTGACCAGACCCTCGGTCTGATTGGCCGTGCATCCCGCACCGGCAAGGTCTTCGTCCGTCAGCTCGATCACGCCGACCTGACCGCCGAGCGCAAAGCGCAGCTTCTGATAGGCAATGCGCATGAGCGCGACACGCTCACGGCTCGAAAGCCGATACAGGACGCGCGTGATCGCGGAAATATCCACGCCGGCGCGAAGCAGTTTTGCCGCCAGTTCAAAAGCGCGCGGCGTCGTGTAGGGATACATGAAGTGGCCCGTATCGGTGGACATTCCCGTCATCAGGCATTCGCCCATTTCCCGATTTACGGTCACGCCGAGTCCCTCTATGACATCATGCGCAAGCACGCAGCAGGAACATTCGTCTCCGCGGATATAATTCACCATACCATATCCCGGATTCGTCGCATGGTGGTCGATCACCATGCGCATCGGTGCGCTGTCAAACACGCGATCCGCACGGCCCAGCAGCCGATGATCGCTTACGTCCACGGCAATCGCCGTGTCGTAATCATCACGCGCCTGATCCGGCGGAATGAACGCCTCCATGCCCTCAAGCGGCGGCAGGCTCTTGCCCGGCACGCCGTCGCAGACGATATCCACCTCTTTGCCAAGCGACAAAAAAGCAAGGCGCAGCGCCAGCGTCGCGCCCACGGTATCCCCGTCCGGGGAGACATGGGCGATGAGCGCCATCCGCTTCGCCTTGCGCGCCTGACAAAGCCAATCTCCGAGATTATTCATCATCGGGCTGACTTCCCTCCGTCTTTCTGACCTGATTGATCAGGCTTGCGATATGCACGCCGTACTCAATCGTCGTATCCAGTTCAAAAAGGAGCTCGGGCGTGTAGCGAAGCTGCACGCGGCGGCCGACGTTATGGCGGATAAAGCCCGCCGCGCTCCGCAGCGCCTTCATCATCGGCTCACGCTTATCCTCTTCGAACACGCTGAC
This sequence comes from Clostridia bacterium, assembly GCA_017436605.1. Lineage (GTDB taxonomy): Bacteria > Bacillota > Clostridia > Christensenellales > Aristaeellaceae > Ventricola. The sequence goes on from JAFSCW010000019.1 coordinate 20,327, forward strand.
GTAAACCTTCGCATAGCGAAGATCGCGCGTCACGTCCACATGCGTGATGGAGAACATGCACTGCGTGCGCGGATCGGACACATCCTCACGGATGATCCGCTCAATTTCACGCATCATCTCCGCCGCAATGCGGTCGGTACGCTCATACTGCTGCTGTTTAGCCAAAGTCTTTACCTCTGATAAGATTCAAATTGCTGCGGGGAGCGGAGCGGCGCCCCGTTCCCCGCCGGAGGACAGATGCAGCCCTCCGGAAATACCGGACTGGATCAGGCACAGCACCTGAGAGATTCATCAACGCGGAATTTCTTCCATGATGAAGCACTCGATGACGTCGCCTTCCTTGATATCGGAATAATTCTCCAGTGTCACGCCGCACTCGTAGCCGTCCTTGACTTCCTTGACGGCATCCTTGAAGCGCTGCAGGCTGGTGAGCTTGCCTTCGTAGACAACGATGTTGTCGCGCATCAGGCGCACCTGTGCATTGCGCTGGATGAGGCCGTCGGTGACATAGGAACCGGCGACGATGCCGACGTTGGTAATCTTGAAGACGTTGCGCACCTCGGCATGGCCCAGGATGTTCTCGCGGAACTCCGGCGCAAGCAGGCCCTTCATGGCCTTCTCGATGTCCTCGATCGCCTGATAGATGACGCGATAGTAGCGGATATCAATGCCGTCGCGGTTGGCAGCCTCGCGGGCCTTCGCATCCGGGCGGACATTGAAGCCGATGATGATCGCGCCGTCGATACCGGCGAGCATGACGTCGTTCTCGGTCACCGCGCCGACGCCGCTGTGGATCGTGCGAACACGGACTTCCTTGTTGGAGAGCTTTTCAAGCGACTGCTTGACTGCCTCGACAGAGCCCTGCACGTCGGCCTTGATGATGATGTTGAGATCCTTGACCTCGCCTTCCTCGAGCTTGCTGTAGAGCTCCTCGAGCGTGGAGGCGGAGCTGGTCTTGACGAGGGAAGCCTTCACCTTGGCGGCGCGCTCCTCGACAACCTGACGCGCGAGCTTCTCATCGGCGACAGCCATGAACTCATCGCCGGCCTCCGGCACACCGCCGAAGCCGATAATCTCGACCGGGGTAGACGGCAGCGCAGTCTTCACGCGATCGCCGCGGGAAGAAATCATCGCACGGACACGGCCATAGGCGTTGCCCGCCACGACCATATCGCCGACATGGAGCGTACCGGTCTGCACCAGCGCGGTCGCAACGGCGCCGCGGGAGTGATCCAGCTTCGCCTCAATGATGACGCCGCGGGCCTTGCGGTCCGGATTCGCCTTCAGCTCGAGCATTTCGGCCATCAGCAGGACGTTCTCCAGCAGATCGTCGACGCCCTCGCCGGTCTTCGCGGAAACGGGCACGCAGATCGTATCGCCGCCCCACTCCTCCGGAACGACCTCATAGCGGGTCAGCTCCTGCTTGACGGTATCCGGATCGGCGGTCGGCTTATCCATCTTGTTGATCGCAACGATGATCGGGCACTTCGCGGCCTTCGCATGGTTGATGGACTCGATGGTCTGCGGCATCACGCCGTCGTCGGCGGCGACAACCAGAATCGCAATGTCCGTCGCCTGCGTGCCGCGGGCGCGCATGGCGGTGAACGCCTCGTGACCCGGGGTATCCAGGAAGGTGATCGCGCGGCCGTCGACATTGGCGGTATACGCGCCGATATGCTGGGTAATGCCGCCGGCCTCGCCCGCGGTAACCTTGGTCTTGCGGATATAGTCCAGCAGGGAGGTCTTGCCGTGGTCGACGTGGCCCATGATGGTCACGACCGGCGGACGGGTGATCAGATCCTCTTCCTTATCCTCGACATTCTCGGCGGACAGCGCATCCTCGGCGGTCTTGTCGAGCTTCATTTCCAGCGTGACGCCGAACTCGGAAGCAACCAGAGACGCCGTGTCGTAGTCGAGCTCCTGGTTGATCGTCGCCATGATGCCCAGCAGCAGCAGTTTCTTGATGATCTCGCCGGCCGGCTTGCCGATGCGCTCGGTCAGGTCGCGGACGGTGATCGTCTCCGCAGTCATGAACGCGGTCTCGATCTTGATCGGGGCCATCATCTGCTGCGCGGAGGGCTGCTTGCCCTTCTTCTTGCGGCCGCCGCGGACGACATCGTCATCACCATAGCCGTTCTCGCGGGCAAGCTGCTTGCGGTTCTTCATGTTCTGATGCTCCGGATCATGCTGACGCTGGCGGAGCTTCTTGTTGGGATCGTAGTTGGATACGCGTTCCTTCTCGACGGTCGGAATGAGTTCCGGACCCTTCGGGCCGCGGCTTGCGGCCGGACGCGCGCCCATCGGACGGCCTGCACCGCCCTGCGCGCCGCCCATCGGACGCGGAGCGCCCTGACCCTGCGGACGCGGCTGGAAATTGCCGCCCTCGCGGTTCATCGGACGCGGACCGTTCTGGCCCTGCGGACGCGGCTGGAAATTGCCGCCCTCGCGATTCATCGGGCGCGGGCCGTTCTGGCCCTGCGGACGCGGCTGGAAATTGCCGCCCTCGCGGTTCATCGGGCGCGGACCGTTCTGGCCGGCCGGACGCTGACCCTGCGGCGCCTGGCCCTGCGGACGCGGCTGGAAATTGCCCTCGCGCATCGGGCGCGGACCATTCTGGCCGGCCGGACGCTGCTGGGCCTGAGACGCCTGCGGCGCTCGCGGAGCGCGCTCCTCGGCGGCAGGAGCCGGCTGAACAGCCGGAGCCTCGGCAGCCTTGGGCGCTTCCTTCTTTTCTTCTCTCTTCTCTTCGACCGGCGGCACATCGTCAGGCATCGTCCAGGCCTTGCTCTGGGAGCTCAGTGCCTTCTGCTGCTCCTCACGACGCTTCTCCTCGCGCTCGGCTTCCTCGCGCTGCACGAAGCCGCTCTCGATCTTGCGCAGCTCGGCGAGCGTCTTTTCCGCTGCCGCGCGGACGCTTCCCACGTCGCCAAGCAGCTTCGCCGCACGGCGGCTCAGTTCCTTCGTTGCATCTTGAACCTTCATCTTGGACATCCTGCCCTTGCACCCCCGCAAATTGCGTTATCACGCTTCATATCAGTAAGTATTGTTGTTGCCCTTCCAAATTATCACATCCGGCCGGAGGATCCGCTTTCGCTCAGCGCTTTCAGCTTGTCGCACAGCGTACCCTTCTTCACCGCGGCGCACATGCGTCCGGGCTTGCCAATGGCAAATCCAAGACGGTCATCCGCCGTTTCGGCGAGCGCCGCGCCGTAATGGGCGCAGGCATCGCGCAGCCTCTTCTTGGTATTTTCCGATGCGCCGGCATCCAGCAGCACAAAGCCCGCCTCTCTGGCGGCGATGGCGGCATGCACGCCGTCCGCGCCGAGGGTAAGCTGCCCTGCGCGCATGGCGATACCCAGCATCGAGAAAAACGCATCCTGATCAATCGGCATCGATTTCCTCCATCAACTGATCAAAAACCGCCTGCTCGATCTTCGTCTCCAGCGCGCGCTCAAGCTGCCGCTGGCGGACAGCCCTGTCCAGGCACTCCTTCGACCTGCAAACATATGCGCCGCGGCCCGCCGCCTTGCCGATCCGGTCGAAGCTGATCGCTCCCTCCGGGGACTTGACGATGCGGAGCAGGCTGCGCTTTTCCTTCATCTCGCGGCAGCCTACGCACATGCGCATGGGAATCTTGCGTGTCTTCATCGGCGTTACCCCCGAGATCAGATTTCCGCAGACTCTTCAGCCTCGCCCGCGAGCATCTGCTCGTCAACCTGGCTCTGGCTCTTGATGTCGATCTTCCAGCCGGTCAGGCGCGCGGCAAGGCGCGCATTCTGGCCTTCCTTGCCGATGGCAAGGGACAGCTGATTATCCGGAACGACGACGCGGCAGGCCTTGTCCTTCTCGCTGACAAAGACGCTGACGACATGCGCCGGGTTCAGGGCGTTGGCCACAAACTCAGCCGGATCGGCGGACCACTTGATGATATCGATCTTCTCGCCGCGCAGTTCGGTCACCACGCGATCGACGCGCTGGCCGCGCGGGCCGACGCAGGAGCCGACCGGATCGATCATCGGATCGCTGGAATAGACGGCCATCTTCGTGCGGGAACCCGCCTCGCGCGCGATGGACTTGATCTGCACGATGCCGCTCTGAATCTCCGGCACCTCCAGCTCAAACAGACGCTTCACCAGACCCGGATGGATGCGGGACACGCTGACCTGCGGGCCGTACTTCGCGCCCGGACGGGCCAGACGGCGGTCGGCGACGACCTCCAGCAGATACACCTTGAAGCGCTCGCCGGGCGTATAGACGTCGGCGGCCATCTGCTGCGCAGACTCGAGGGCGCCTTCGGTCTTGCCGAGCTCGACGTAAACGGTCTTCGACTCCGGATCGACGCTGTGGACGATCGCGGTGAGGATCTCGTTCTCCTTCTCGATGAAGTCGTCGTAGATCTTGCCGCGCTCCGCCTCGCGGATCTTCTGCACGATGACCTGCTTGGCCGTCTGCGCAGCGACGCGGCGGAAGTTATTCGGCGTCACCTCAACCTCGACGATATCACCCTGCTCATAGCTGGGCTGGATCTTGCGCGCATCCTCGATGGAAATCTCGGCAGCCTCGTCGACGACCCATTCCTCGACCTGCTTGCGCGCATACAGGCGCACAGCACCAGTCACGCGGTCGAGCTCGACGCGCACGTTCGCATTGGACGGCGCAACGCCGTACTGCTTGTTGAAATTGTTCTTATAAGCGCTCCTGAGCGCCTCCTCGATCGCAGAGAAAAGGACTTCCTTGCCGATGTTCTTTTCCTTGGCCAGCAGCGCCACAGCCTCGATCATTTCTTTGTTTTCATTCTTGTCCATCATCTTGACGCTTCTCCTTCCTCATCGCCATCAATCAGCTCCTCGCCCTCTGCGAGGTCCTCCTCGGTGATGATAACCACAGGTTTGCACAGCGAAATGTCCTTGAGCGCAAAGCTCATCTCCGTCTCGCCCGCCATAATCTTCACCTGGCCCTCGACGAGGCCCAGCAGTTCGCCTTCAAAACGCCTGCACTTGTCGACAGCGCGGTACAGATGCACCTCCACCAGATCGCCCACGTGCGCGTCATAGTCCTTCTGCTTTTTCAAAGGACGATCAATACCCGGCGAGCATACCTCGAGGAAGTCGTAATCCACGCGCTCCACCAGGGGCATCACGGCGCGATGATACGTCTCACAATCGCTCAAGGTAATTCCGTCGGGTTTGTCAATATAGATCCGCAGATACCGGCTTGCGCCTTCGCGCGCAAGCTCAACGTCGACCAGCTCAACCTGCTGCTGATCTGCAAGCTTCCTGCAGGCGGGCTCGACGACGCGGGTCAGATCGCTTTGTGCCATTCACACACTCCCAAGTCTACCATTCACATAACGGGTATTCATTTCAGAAAAAGCCGGTATTCAACAGAAAGAGTGGGTATTTCTCCCACTCTTTCCATCAAAACTGCAAGTGCAGTACCCAGCTCAAACAATCCTACGCGGCTATTATATCACCGCTTTTTCAAAAATACAACCCTTTATACACGTTTTATCAGCTATTCCGGCAAAAAACGTATGAAACACGTTCAAAAACCCTTGGAATATCTTCGAAAAAACGATAGGAAACATCGGATTTTCATATCCTTTTTTCCGGCTTTCCGATCCGATCAGAAGGAAAACAGCGTCGTCTGGTTGGTCTCCGGAAGGTTTTTGAGGCACCCCAGCTCGCGCATCATATCAATGAGCGTCTGGGAGACCTTGCCCCTGTTTCGCAGATCCTCCACGGAGATAAACGGCGACTGGTTCCGCGCTTCCACAATCGCATGCGCGGCCGATTCGCCAAGGCCTGGCAGCGCATTGAACGGCACACGGATGAGGTTGTCGGAGAGCACCTGGAACTGCGTCGCCTCGGATTTTTCCAGATCGACCTGTGCAAGCCTGATCCCGCGGCAGAGCATCTCCATGACCAGCTCCATGATGATCATCAGATCCTTGTCCTTCTGCGTCAAATCCTTCGCGTTTTCTTCCATCTCCTTGTAGCGCGCGCGGATGGATTCCAATGAGCCGCACAGGATGCTGGCGTCGAAGCTGTCCGCGCGGACGGTATAATACGCGCAGTAATATGCAGCCGGACGATACACCTTGTACCAGGCGACGCGCAGCGACATCGTCACATACGCGACAGCATGCCCCTTGGGGAACATGTACTTGATCTTCTTGCAGGAATCGATGAACCACTGCGGAACGTTGTGCTCGATCATCGCCTGTTCCATTTCGGGCTTGAGTCCCTTGCCCTTTCGGACGAACTCCATCGTATCAAACGCCATCTTCGGCGCGACGCCGTAATCCATGAGCGCGTTCATGATGTCGTCTCGCGTGCAGATGCACGAGGAGAACGGCGCGATGCCGTTTTTGACGATTTCCTGCGCGTTGCCGATCCATACATCCGTACCGTGGGAAAGGCCGGAAATACGCACCAGTTCGTCCATCGTCGTCGGCTTTGTCTCCTCCAGCATCTGACGGACGAACTTCGTGCCGAATTCCGGTACGCCGTATGTGCCCGTATTGGAGCCGATCTGCTCCGGTGTCACGCCCAGCGCCTCCGTGCTGGAAAAGAGCGAGATGACCTTCGGATCCGTCAGCGGAATCTTCTGCGCATCCACGCCCGTCAGGTCCATCAGCATGCGGATCATGGTCGGGTCGTCGTGGCCCAGAACATCCAGCTTGACCAGCACGTCATGCATCGAGCCGAAGTCGTAATGGGTGGTGACCGTCGGATTGCTCATGTCGTTAGCTGGATGATTGATGGCGACGAACTGCTGAATCTTGTATTCCTTGGGCAGAACGACCATGCCCGCCGGATGCTGCCCCGTCGTGCGCTTGACACCGACACAGCCCAGCGCCAAGCGGTTCATTTCCGCCTCAGAGAGCACCAGCTCTCGTTCCTCGCAGTATTTCTTGACATAGCCATAGGCGGTCTTATCCGCCAGTGTACCGATGGTTCCGGCGCGGTAGCAGTATTCCTTGCCGAAGAGCTCTTCGATATAGGCATGCGCGCGCGGCTGATAGACGCCCGAGAAGTTCAGGTCGATATCGGGCACCTTGTCGCCCTTGAAGCCAAGGAAGACCTCGAACGGAATTTCGAATCCATCGCGGAAGAGCTCTTCTCCGCAGTTCGGGCATTTCATCGGCGGCAGGTCGGGGCCGGTCTTATACTTCTGCTTGTCCACGTCGAACGTATGCCATTTGCATTTCTCACAACGATAATGCGGCGGCAGGGCGTTGACCTCGGAAATGCCGACAAGATGGGCGACATAGGACGAGCCGACGGAACCGCGCGAACCGACGAGGTAGCCGTCCGCGTTGGACTTTTTCACCAGCTTTTCCGCGATATTGTACAGCGTGCCATAGCCGTAGCCGAGGATGGAGCTGAGCTCCTTTTCCTTGCGGGCGACGACGATCTCCGGCGGATTATCGCCGAAGTGCTCGCGGATCTTTTCCTCGCAGAGGTTGCGGATATTGTCCGCCGCGTCCGGCCAGAACGGCTGGAACGTCTCCTTTCCTTCCGGATGCTTGGGATACAGGCCGACCTCGCCGATGCGCGCAGCGATTTTGGCCGGATTGTCGATGACGACCTCTTCCGCCTTCGCCCTGCCCAGATACGCAAACTCCTCCAGCATTTCGTCCGTCGTCTTGAAATACAGCGGCGGCTGGTTATCCGCATCCTTGAAACCATATGCCGCCTGAATGATCGCCCGGAATTTGGCGTCCTTGGGATCCAGGAAGTGCACGTCGCCCGTAGCAACGACGGGAATGCCGAGCTCCTCGCCGAGCGCGACGATCTTGCGGTTGTAATCGCGCAGCTGCTCGACGTCCTCCGCCATGCCCTCGCGCAGCATGAATTCGTTGTTCCCTACGGGCTGGATTTCAAGGTAATCGTAAAACCGTGCAATCCGCCTGAGCTCCGTGTCGTTTCTTCCATCGACCACGGCGCGGAACAGCTCGCCCGCCTCGCAGGCGGAACCAACGATCAGACCCTTGCGGTATTTCTGCAGAATCTCGCGCGGGGTGTGCGGTCTGCGGCTGAAGTAATTGAGGTGTCCCTCGGAAACGATGTGGTTGATGTTGGTAATGCCGTCCTGTTCGCAGGCCAGCAGAATGATATGATACGCGTCGCCGATGGCGCCGCCGGTCAGCGCGCTGTTGATGTCGCAGATGCGCTCCACGCCCTTTTCGCGCGCGGTATCAAGCATCCGGTTGAGCATCTGCGCCGTCGCCCGCGCGTCATGCACAGCGCGGTGCGCATTTTTAAGGCTGATGCCCAGCGACTTGCAGATTGCGCCGAGGCGATGGCTCTTCAGGCTGGGATACATGCGCCGGGCAAATTCGAGCGTATCGATGACCGGGAGATTGATTTCGATATCCAGCCGCCTGCATTCCTCGGTGAGGAACGAATAATCAAACTTCGCATTATGCGCAGCAAATGCAGCGCCGCCGATAAACTCCAGCAGCTTCGGAATCTCGGTTTCCGCCGTTCCGGCGTCCGCAACCATCGCATCGGTAATACCCGTGAGCTTGACGACCTCGTCGGGAATCGGCTCCTGCGGATTGACGAACTTCGAATACTCTTCCACGATCTGTCCGTTGCGGATACGCACTGCGCCGATCTCCATGATCCGGCACTTGCGCGGATTCAGACCCGTCGTCTCAAAGTCCACGACGACGATCTCGTCGTGCAGCCTGCGCTCGTCCGCATTGCGTACGACGGTGGTCACATCCGTCAGGTATGCCTCGACGCCCGGGATAAGCTTGATCTTGTTCTTTTTCGCGGCGCTGAAGGCCTCCGGGAATGCCTGCACCACGCCGTGGTCGGTGATCGCCACGGCGGGATGTCCCCACTGCGCCGCACGCTTGATGAGGTCCGACGCGGAAGAGATGCCGTCCTTCTCGCTCATGTTGGTATGCATGTGCAGCTCGATGCGCTTGCGCTCCGCAGTATCGCGGCGCTCGGGCTTTTCGCGCGCGTCGATATCGTTGACCATCATGACGAGGCCCTTTTCAAAGTTGTCCATCTTGACATCGCCGCGCACGGCAAACCACTTGCCCGGCTTGACTGCGGCGATGATCTCCTCGACGGCCTTCTTCTCTTCGTCCGTCGGCGGACGGTCTTCCTCCGCCTCCGCCGCCGCGCCGCCAAAACGGCCTCTGCGCGGCTTATAGCGGAGAAACGCCTTGCACTTGATCGTATTGGTATAATCCGTCACCGCAAAGGAAAGCAGCTGCATTTCGCCGCCCTTGAGTTCCCGCGTTTCTGCGGTCAGCACTTCGCCCATGATGATGATCTTGCTGGCCTCTTCGATCAGCTCCGCGATCTCCACCGGCTCTCCCGTGATCGGGCGGCCAAGGACGGCCTTCGGCTTTTCCTTCGCCTTTTGTTCCTGCTCTCTGGCCTGAATATGCTGCTCGCGGATCATCTCCGCAACGGCTTCGTCGTCTTCCTTCTTGCGCCTGCGCCGGATCTCCTCGAGCTGTTCCTGGCGCAGTTTGACCGCCTGAAAAACAACATGCACCTTGCATGCAAAGACATTGAAGATCAGCTCCTCAATGTACGTGTCCACGCCTGTCTGGATGAGGAATTTCGGCGCGATATCCTGCGGAACGAGAATGGAAAGCACGTTGCCCTTACATTCAAACGTCGCGTCCATCATCAGCGGCGCGCCGGAAGGATGCCGGCGGCGGACACAGCGCAGGATGAAGTCGGCATATTTCATGGGGTCGCCAAGAAAATCCTCCGCCAGCTGGGGGGATTTAACGATCAGCGAAACATGCATCGGCGCGAAATTCCGCCTGAGCGCGCGCTGCAGCGCCAGAAACGGACGCTCTTCCACGAGGATATCCGAAGAAAAATACGCCGTAATCCTGTCGCCTGCACGGCTGGCCGTCACCTTGTCCAGCGTCAGATGACCCTTGAGATCCGCAGCCGCGCCTTCCAGCAGGCCTTCCCATTGCTTTGACATAGCATTCTCCTGTGTGTAAAAAAGCGGGCAGTCCTACTGCCCGCCAAACATTGCCAACATGTCAAGACCGATCAGTCTTGCGCCCGCAGGCTTCTTGCTTCTTGCCTTCCTCGCAGAGGGAGCCGGGCATGAATGGGCAAGCCATCATCAGCCAAGCATCGATTTGATCTCAGCAACGAGAATCTCAGCCAGATCACCCGTGACCTTGCGCGGCGCTTCGCCCTTTTTGATCAGCAGGCCCGCGCCGTTTCCGCCGCCGCAGATTCCGATATCGGCTTCGCGCGCCTCGCCCGGGCCATTGACGACGCAGCCCATGACCGCGACCTTGAAGGGAACCTTCACGCCTTCGAGCTCTTTCTGCACGCGGCCCATGATGCCGCCGACGTCGATACAGGTGCGTCCGCAGGTCGGGCAGGAAACATACTGCACAAAGTCCGTACGCAGGCCGCAGTCCTGCAGGATTTCAATGCCGGCCGGCGGTTCAAGGCAGGGATCGCCCGTCAGAGAAACGCGGATGGTATCGCCAATGCCGTCCAGCAGCAGCGCACCGATGCCGATCGCGCTCTTGATTCTGCCCTGCTCCGGCAGGCCCGCTTCGGTCACGCCCAGATGCAGCGGATAATCGCACTGGCTGCTCGCCAGACGATACGCCTTCACGGTGTCCGGCACGTTGCTCGCCTTCATGGAGAGCACCATGTCGTAGAAGCCGCAGCGCTCAAGCATCGCAGCGTGGTTCAGCGCGCTCTCGACCATACCCTGCGGCGTCGGGCCGCCGTATCTGGCGATGATTTCTTTTTCAACCGAACCGGAATTGACGCCGATGCGCACCGGAATATGATGCGCCTTCACGCAGTCCGCAAGGATGCGCACATTCTTTTCGCCGCCGATGTTGCCGGGATTGATGCGCAGCTTATGGATACCGTTTTCCACAGCGGCCAGCGCCAGCTTGTGATCGAAGTGGATATCCGCAACCAGCGGCACCGGGCTGCCATCCACCAGGGCGCGCACAGCCTTTGCGCAGGCCTCATTATAAACGGAAACGCGCACGATGTCCGCGCCGCTGACGGCGAGCGCACGGATCTGGGACAGCGTCGCCTCCACATCTGCCGTATCGGTATTGGTCATCGACTGCACGGAAACAGGCGCGCCGCCTCCGATGAGCACATTGCCGGCCTTTACCTGTCTGGTCATTTTCGTCATCGTTATTCTCCTCTGTTTATCGCATGAAGATCTGCATGATATCTTTATAGGTCAAAAGCAGCATCAGGCCCATCAGCAGGATGAAGCCTGCGCCGTGAATCGCCCCTTCCAGCTCACGCCGGATCGGCTTGCGGCGGATTCCCTCCACCAGCAAAAAGAGCAGGCGGCTGCCGTCGAGACCCGGAATGGGCAGCAGGTTCATCACGCCCAGATTGACGCTGATCAGCGCCAGGAGCTCGAGATAAATATCCACCCCGCCCTGCTGGGTGACCTCCTGAATGACGTATACCGTGCCGACCGGTCCGGTCACATCGGCTGCGCCCTCGCCCTTAAAGATCAGATTCTTGAGCGTTTCCACAATCAGACGAACGCTCTCGATATTGTACTGCACGGAAAACGGCGCGCTCTGCGCAAGCGGCACGCGGACACGCTCCTGCGCGAATGTAAAGCCCACACGGTACCGGCTGAGCTCCTCGTCATAAAACGGCGTGATGGTGATGTCCATCTCCTCGCCCGCGCGCAGAATGCGCAGCACGACGTCCTCCCCCGCGCTGCCTGCAATCGCGCCCAGCACATCGTCGGTTGTTTCAATTTCCATTGAACCGACGCGCAGCAGCACGTCGCCCTCCATAAGTCCCGCCTGCGCCGCGTTGGGCTCGACGTCTTCCACGCGCGGCACGACGGTCTGCAGACCCAGCACGCTCATATACAGCACGACGACCAGCAGGGCCACGATAAAATTCATCGCCGGACCGCTGAGCACCGTAAAAATCCGCTTGCGGACAGGCTGATTGTTGAACGCGCGGGGATCGGCAGCATCCTCATCCTCGCCGTAGAACTGGCAGAAGCCGCCGACAGGCAGAAGACGCACAGAAAACTGCGTTCCCTTTTTGCTCTTCCATTTTGCCAGCAGCGGGCCCATGCCCATGGCAAACTCCTGCACCTCAATACCGCTGGCGCGGGCTGCCCAGAAATGGCCCGCCTCATGCGCCATGATCAGCACGCCGAGAAGCAGCAGCGCCAGAAAAACATACATCTAACGGTCCATCTCCTTAAATCGCGAATCTGCTGGTTTTCAGCAGTTCCTGCGCCTTCGCGCGGGCGGCCAGGTCGCTTTCGAATACTTGCTCCAGCGTCGCGCCATAGACGACGGGAACGGCCTGCATCGTCTCCTCGACGAGCTGGGCAATCTGCCCGAATCGGATGCGGTCATGCAGGAACGCATCCACCGCAATTTCGTTGGCGCCATTCAGAATTGCGCTCATCGTGCCGCCGACTTGAAGCGCCGCATACGCAAGCCCAAGGCCGGGGAATCGATCGAGATCCGGCTGTTCAAACGTCAGCGCCTTCATGGCCGCAAAATCAAGCCTCGCGCCTCCGGTCACAAGGCGCTCCGGCCAACTCATGGCATAGAGAATCGGCAGGCGCATATCCGGCGTGCCCAGCTGAGCCATGACCGCGCCGTCTTCAAACTCCACCATAGAGTGTATGACGCTCTGCGGATGGATCAGCACGTCGATTTTCTCCGCCGGCATATCAAACAGCCAGCGCGCCTCGATCACCTCGAGCGCCTTATTCATCATCGACGCGGAATCAATCGTGATCTTGCGGCCCATGCTCCAGTTCGGGTGCCTGAGTGCCTGTTCCTTGGTCGCGCCATAGATTTCCTTTTTGTCCCATGTGCGGAACGGACCGCCGCTGGCGGTCAGGATCAGGCGCTCCGGCCTGTTGGGGCCCGCGCCCTGCAGGCACTGGAAAATCGCGCTGTGCTCGCTGTCCACGGGCAGCAGCGGATGACCGGCCGCCTTTGCCGCCTGCGTCACCAGTTCACCGCCGGCAACCAGCGGCTCCTTGTTCGCCAGAAGCACGCGCTTTCCGTGCTTGAGGCTCTCCATCACCGCAGCGAGACCTGCGACGCCGACCACAGAGACGAGCACATCGTCGGCATCGCACGCGCGCACAACATCCAGCAGAACATTCTCACCGAACATCCACTGACATGTATTTTTGATATCTTCAGGAATCGCCGCAGGTTCAATGGTCAGCGCCGCGATTTTCGGCCTGAACGCACGCACCTGTTCAAAGAGCTTCTCCGCAGAGGAATGGGCGACAATCGCCGTAACCTCAAAGCGATCGCTGTGGCGCGCAGCGACGTCCAGCGCCTGCGTGCCAATCGAGCCGGTCGATCCCAGAATAGCCAGTTTACGCATAGTATCCCTCATATTCAAATCTTCGAATACCGATCATTACTTCAGAACGAGCGTATAGCAGTACATGACGATCAGCGCAAAAATCACGCTGTCAAAGCGATCCATAACGCCGCCATGACCCGGGAAAATCTTGCCGTAGTCCTTGATTCCACTGTGACGCTTGAGCAGCGAAGCCGTCAGATCGCCAACCTGACTGGCCACGGAGCCAATCACGCCCAGCAAAACTGCAGCCGGAACACCCGGCATCGGCGTGGAAAGCAGATGCACAAAGAACACGCGAACGCCAAGGGCGAACAGCACGCTGCCCAGCACGCCGGACACCGCGCCTTCGACAGTTTTTTTCGGGCTGACAGCCGGGCAGAGCTTATGCCTGCCGAATGTCCTGCCCCCGAAATAGGCCATCACGTCACAGCCATATGCGATGCCGAACGCCATCGTGATCAGCGCAATGCCCGGCACACGACCGTACATCGTATTGATCATCATCATGAACATGGAAAACGGCATCAGGCAGGTAAACAGCGGATACACGGACGCCGCCGCATTCGGGAAGGTCGGCTCCCTGCTCAGCAGAACGCCCAGCATCGAAACGCCCATCGCAGCGGCAACCAGCAAAAGCGGATCGAGCACGCCCATCAGCGCGCTGAGCGGCCACATGATGGCCGCGCCAAAGTATCCGCCCCATACGCAGACCTTATAGCCAGCCGTCGCCAGCGCCCTATAACATTCATTCATCGCGATGAATGTCAGCGCGACGATCAGTATATCCGCAAAGACGCCGCGCACCACCAGCGCAAACACCAGAATCGGCAGGCCGACAAGAGCGGTCAGGATACGAGTTTTCATAATCTCCCTCTTTCCTCAGACGCCGCCGAACCGACGATTTCGCTTCGTATAGGCGAGCAGCGCTTCATCATACGCGTTTTCATCAAAATCTGGCCAGAGCACATCCGTCTGATAGAATTCCGCATAGGCCAGCTGATAGAGCAGGAAATTGCTGAGTCGGATTTCACCGCTGGTACGGATCATGAAATCGACCTCCGGCAAATCCGCCGTATACAGCTCCGCCTCGAAATGCGCCATGTCGATGTCGTCCACGCCGATTTCACCAGCCTGCACCTTTCTGGCAAGCATGCGCGCTGCGCGGACGATTTCCTGCCGTCCGCCATAATTGAGCGCGATGTTCAGCTTCAAACCCGTATTCGCTCTGGTTTTCTCCATCGCCGCATAAAGCGCCTGCTGCTGCCTTTCGAGCCCCTTCGGCATATCGCCGATATCGCCAAGAATACGAATGCAGACGTTTTTGCGATGGAGCTCGTCCAGTTCCCGGGTAAAGTACTCCAGCAGCAGGCCCATCAGCGCGCCGACCTCCTCGGCCGATCGCTTCCAGTTTTCCGTGGAAAAGGCGTAAATCGTCAGCGCCTCGATCCCCAGATCATCCGAATGACGGATAATCCCCCGCAGCGCTTCTACGCCGGCCTTATGGCCGAAGGAACGCGGCATGCCGCGCTTTTGCGCCCAGCGACCGTTTCCATCCATGATGATGGCGACATGACGCGGCAGAAGCGCCCTGTCCAACTGCACGCTCCCAGTTTCATCCTTGCCGAAAAGGCCCATATCAATACCTGCTTTCATGCGCTCCTGCGCGTATTGGGTTAAACAAAAGCAGCGGGATCCGCGGAGCGCCGCCCCTGCGAATCCCGCTTGTATTATACGTTTTTGTTCAGCCGGTTTCCTCTTTTTCCTCTGCGAGGGGATCGAGAAATCTGGCTGCGGTCAATTCACTTCCGCTGTCTGAGGCATAAACCACGCGGAGTGCGCCCCGGGTTTCTTCCCTGCGGCGCGGCGCGCTGGTCAACATGACACGGGGAACAATCCCCTCACCCTCGAGCACAGCAAGCGCATCATCCAGACGGAGCCCAAGGAGGTCAATTCTCATTTGACGTCCATGATCTCCTTTTCCTTCTCAGCGGTGATCTTGTCGATGTCCTTGATGTTGTTGTCCGTCAGCTTCTGGATCGCCTCTTCAGCCTTCTTCTGGTCGTCCTCGGTGATCTCAGAATTCTTCTTCATCTTCTTGATCTGATCGACAGCATCGCGGCGGATGGAGCGGATCGCAACCTTGCTCTCCTCGGCAACCTTGCGGACCTGCTTGGTCAGATCCTTGCGGCGCTCGGCGGTCAGCTCCGGCAGCATCAGGCGGATCACCTTGCCGTCGTTCGCAGGATTGAGGCCCAGATCGCTGGCAAGAATGGCCTTGGAGATGTCCTTCACCATCTTCACATCCCACGGATTGATCTGCAGAACGCGCGGTTCCGGCGCGGAGATATTGGCCACGTTCTTCAGCGGGGTCGGCGTGCCGTAGTAGTCGACCATGATGCGGTCAAGCAGCTGCGGATTGGCGCGGCCGGCGCGGATCGCCATAAAATCAGCGCGGAGCACGTTCTTGGTCTTTTCCATCTTTTCCTTGGCATTATCCTGAATCTTCTTAGTGGGCATGATGACAGCCTCCTCGAATCTAGTTTTTATCTACCCTATTTTACCCTACAACATATCCCTTTGGCAAGTCTTTTTATACAGAATGAATAAAACCGAAGGGCGCTGAGCCCTCCGGCTGTATCGGATATGCTGTTACGGATGGACGTTCGTGCCCATTTCATCGCCCTCGATGACGCGCAGGATGTTGCGCGGATCATCAAGGCCAAACACGCGGATGGACGGCACCTTATTCTCACGGCAGATGGTGATCGCAGCGGCGTCCATCACCTTGAGATCGCGCTCCTGCACCTCGTGATAGGTAAGATCCTTGAGCAGCTTCGCATCGGGATTCACGCGCGGATCGCTGTCGTACACGCCATCGACGTTCTTGGCCAGCAAAATGGCATCCGCGCCGATTTCCACGGCGCGCAGCGCAGCGGCGGTATCGGTGGAGAAGAAAGGATTGCCCGTGCCGCAGGCAAAGATCACAACACGGCCCTTTTCCAGATGGCGCACAGCACGGCGGTAGGTATACGGCTCGCAGAAGCGGGTCATCTCGACGGCGGACATCACGCGCGTGGGAATATTCAGGCGCTCAATGGCGTCCTGCATGGCGATCGAGTTGATCGTCGTGCCGAGCATGCCCATGTGATCGGCGTTGATCGCGGTCATCTTCGCCGCAGGGCCCTGACGTCCGCGCCAGATATTGCCCGCACCGATAACGATGGCAATTTCCGCTCCGGTGGCGTGGAGCTCGCCGATAACGCCCGCGACGCGGTCAATCTGCTCAAAATCAAACAGCCTGCCGTGATCGCCCAGCGCCTCGCCGCTGAGTTTGATGAGTACGCGCTTATACTTTGCCATACTGAATCTCCTTTCGGGTCAGACCCGTCTATATACATTCTCTAACTGTATACAATTCGCCAGCCATATAACAAATTCCTGCCGAATATACCCAATTCCGGTGACAAATACGGCAGATTCTCTTTCCCGGCGTTTTCTGCCGCCATGAAAAAAGGACACGCAAAAGCGTGTCCTTTCTGGTTGTGAAGCGTTGAGAAGATTACTTCTTCATCTTGGCCTGCTCGGCAGCGATGTCGGCAGCCAGATCGTTGACGCGCTTCTCGAGGCCCTCGCCGCGCTCGAAGCGGACGAAGCGGACGACGTCGCACTTGCCGGCGAGCATCTTGGTGACGCTCATATCCGGATCCTTGACGAACGGCTGCTCGAGGAGGCAGACTTCCTTGTAGTACTTCTCGATGCGGCCCTCGACCATACGCTCGACGATCTTCGCCGGCTTGCCCTCGTTGAGAGCCTGCTGGGTCAGAACCTCGCGCTCCTTCTCGAGGTTGTCAGACGGAACCTCGGAGCGGCGCACGAACTGCGGGTTCGCGGCGGCGATGTGCATGGTGAGGTCGTGGCTCATGGCCTTGACTTCATCGGTGATGTTGTCGCAGGCAATCTCGACCATAACGCCGATACGGCCACCCATGTGGATGTAGGTATCGACCATGCCGTTCGCCGGCTCGAAGCGGGCAAAGCGGCGCAGGGAGATCTTCTCGCCGATGGAGGCGGTCGCCTCGCCGATCAGATCGTTAACGGTCTTGCTCTCGTCAGCATAGAACGGCTGAGCGAGCATCTCCTCGACGGAGGCCGGGTTCTTCACGGCAACGTGCTTGGCGTAATCCACGCACAGCTGCTTGAAGTTGTCAGTGTTGGCAACGAAGTCGGTCTCGCAGTTGACCTCGATCACGACGCCCACGCCGCACTCCGGGCAGACGTAGCAGTGAACGAGACCTTCGGCAGCGATGCGGCCGGCCTTCTTGGCGGCGGCGGCGAGGCCCTTCTCACGCAGGAAGTCGATCGCCTTGTCCATGTCGCCATCGCACGCCATGAGGGCCTTCTTGCAGTCCATCATGCCGGCGCCGGTGCGCTCGCGGAGCTCCTTAACCAGAGCGGAAGTAATAGCAGCCATAACTTAAACCTCCAGATTGCTTGTTGATCGGGGTTGCCAGCGATTACGCCTGAACCTCAGCCTGCTCGCCCTGCTTGCCCTCGAGGACAGCATCGGCCATCTTGCCGGCGATGAGCTTGACAGCGCGGATCGCGTCGTCGTTGCCCGGGATGACGTAATCGATCTCGTCCGGATCGCAGTTGGTGTCGACGATCGCGACAACCGGAATGCCCAGCGCGCGGGCCTCGGTCACGGCGATGTGCTCCTTGCGCGGGTCGACCACGAACAGGCAGCCCGGCAGGTTCTTCATCTCGCGGATGCCGCCCAGGTTGGCCAGCAGCTTTTCGCGCTCAGCGATCAGCTTGATGACTTCCTTCTTCGGGAGCACCTCGAACTCGCCGCGCTCTTCCATCGCGTCGATGGCGTTCAGGCGGGCAATACGGGTCTTGATGGTGCGGAAGTTGGTCATCATGCCGCCCAGCCAGCGGTTGTTGACATAGAACATGTTGCAGCGCTTGGCCTCGGACTCGATGGACTCCTGAGCCTGCTTCTTGGTGCCGACGAACAGGACGCTCTTGCCCTCCATCGCAACCTGACGGACAAAGGCATAGGCCTCATCGATCTTGCGGACGGTCTTCTGCAGGTCGATGATGTAGATGCCGTTGCGCTCGGTGAAGATGTAGGGAGCCATCTTGGGGTTCCAACGACGGGTCTGGTGGCCGAAGTGTACGCCGGCCTCCAACAGCTGCTTCATAGAGATAACTGCC
>JAFSCW010000140.1 GCA_017436605.1 Clostridia bacterium
GGGTCTGACCCAGCTGCTTTTCCAGAGCCAGGCAGAACGCACGCAGGCAGGCATCGGTGCCGCCGCCGGCGCCCCACGGGCAGATGACGGAGATGCCCTTGGTCGGGTATTCGGCCGCGGACGCGACGGTCGCCAGGCTCATGACCAGAACCAGCGCGACCATCAGAGAGAGAAACTTCTTCATAGGGGTTTTCCTCCTCTAATAATAAATTGATCAGCCGGGGACTTCGAAGGTCGTATCCAGATCCCACGGCGCAATCATTGTGGTCAGTATAAATTGCTGCGGAATGGGATGTAAACCTGTGTTAGGAAACCTAAATAATGGCAATAGAAAAGTAAACGGTAATCAAATATAGGAACATAAGTAACAGGCGGGATTCTATTTTACCGTTCTGAGGGTTGGAAGAACGAAAAGCCTGTTTTCTTTTTGCGCAAAGGAGGAGGAGCTCCGGCGAAAAATACAATTAAAGAGAACAGCGTGGGAAAAGGAATAATCCCGCGGTGTTTGCGGTTGCTTATCATATTGAAGAAGACGCTGCTTTTGCGCGGGGAGAAATAAAAAAATGCGCCGTTCCCGGGGGAAAGGCGCATGGGGGTTCATTGCCGAAGAAACTGAATAAAGAAAAACCACAGCGACTGCTGTGGTTTGTGGCACCTCCAAGGGGAATCGAACCCCTGATTTTGCCTTGAGAGGGCAACGTCTTAACCGCTTGACCATGGAGGCGTATGGCTGGGGAACTAGGATTCGAACCTAGACGATACGAGTCAGAGTCGTAGGTGCTGCCGTTACACAATTCCCCAATGAATTGTAAGTAACTCACTGACGGAGATTATTATATCCAAGATCGGTGGGTTTGTCAATTGTTTTTTTCAAAAATCTGCCGCTTCGCGCTGCGCAAAGAGAAACCGGGGCGGAAAGACGTCCGCTGCATGAAAAGAAGCGAGCGCCCTTCGCGCGAAAGGTACGAATACAATCGTGTGAAGGGCGCCGGATGGAAGATTTACGGGACTTTGGACAAAACGGCAAGCACGGCAAGATGCGCAGGATAGAAACCGTATGTCAGCCAGCGGGGAAGATGCAGGCGCGAACGCAGCGGCAGACAGGCAAAGACGGCGGCAGGCAGGGCAAAGATGCGCATGCCGAAGGAATGTCCGAAGAAGATATAGCCTGTCCCGCCGGCCCATGAGAGCATATATGCGGTCACGGCGGCGAGCGCAGCGACTGGATGTTCGCAGAGCGCATAAAACAGCAGCATCAGCCGGATACCTCCGATGCCGTAATCCAGATTAGCTGAGAAGCGCTCGCACAGGACATACACGGCGAAGGCCATGAGCCATTGTCTTTTTCGGAGGCAGATGAGGATGCACAGGCCGAGCGAAAGAGAAAGCAGAATACTCGGTTTCTGCCAGCTGTGGATATAGAACGCCCAAACGCTCGCGATCGGGTTGTCCAGAAAGGGAATAGCGTACATCGCGGCGTTTTCGTGATCAAGGCCGATGGCATACAGGGGCTGGGAGATCAGCGCCAGAATGACGATCCGCTTGAGATAACGGAAAGGATCGCGCGTATATACAGCGCCGACGGCGATGCCATAGGCGAACAGCGGGAAAGCGAGCCGTCCGATCAACCGCATCTGCGGGATATGCGGAAAGAGCATTTTGCCCGCGTGGTCGATGAGCATCGTCAGGCAGGCAATGAGCTTGATCAGACCGGCGTTCTGGTTTGTTTTGACTTCTCTGGGACAAAGAAAAGCGTCCAGCGGCGAAAGAAGATGCACTTTGAAAGAGGAGAAAGACGCCATGAAATACCTCCGATTCTCCGTGATTGCTGCTATCAGTATAGGCGATTGCCGTAAAAAGTCAAGACTGAAACACTTCCTTAATAATTGTCTGGTATACTGACTTTATATGATGTTTGGGTGATTGTGATTTGTTTGGAGGATATAGCATGGTACATGTTCTTGTTGTCGAAGATGATGTGAAGCTTAATCAGATCGTTTGTTCCAGCCTGATCGCAGCTGGCTATACCGCGCATGGCTGTCTGAATGCACGCGAGGCGTTTGATCTGCTTTGCGCGGGCGGGATCGACGTGATTGTTTCCGATATTATGATGCCGGGCATTGATGGGTTTGAACTGGTGAATCACGTCCGCAGCATTGATAAGAAGATCCCGATTCTGCTGATGACGGCCAGAGACGACCTCGCTTCGAAGCAGCGCGGCTTCCGCAGCGGCATCGACGATTATATGGTCAAGCCGATCGACGTCGACGAGCTCCTTCTGCGCATTAAGGCGCTTTTGCGCCGCGCGCGCATCGAGGCGGAAAAGCGCCTTGTAATCGGCTCGACCATCTTGGACGCTGAGGAGATGAGCGCATATATCGGCGACCAGGAAATCGCGCTGACCGTCCGGGAGTTCAATATTCTTTACAAGCTTCTGTCCTATCCGCGGCGCACGTTTTCCCGCGCACAGCTCATGGATGAATTCTGGAACGGCGAATCCAGCACGAGCCTGAGGGCTGTGGACGTGTACATCACCAGAATCCGCGAAAAGTTTTCGGCCTGCACGGATTTTAAGATCGTTACGGTGCATGGCCTGGGGTATAAGGCGGTGCCGTCTGCATGAAAAAGCTTGAAATCCAGCTCCCGGAGCTCCAACTCCGAAGCGGAGAAATGCTCAATTTCGTTCATGAGGAAGATCCGCGCGTGCGGCGCAGGCCGTTTTCCTGGCGGATGTTCGTGCTCATTCTCCTCGTTTTGTGCATATTGAGCGCTGCAAACGTTGCCATCATGGAAGTCTTCCTGAAGATGGAGGTCTTCACCATCCTCGCCAGCATGGGCGTGGGCACGTATTGGGTTGGCATGGCGTTTATCGCTGCGCTGGTGATTCATCAGGTCAGCTGTGCCAAATTCGATAAACCCATGCGAAGGCTCAGCCGTGCGATGCGCGCTGTGGCGCAGGGAGATTTTACCGTTTCGGTTCAGCCGGTTCATAAGCGGAATAAATTTGACTATATGGATCTGATGTTTGAGGACTTTAACCGGATGGTACAGGAGCTCGGCAGCATCGAAACGATGAAAGATGACTTTATCGCCAATGTTTCCCATGAAATCAAGACGCCGCTGTCCGTCATTCGCAGCTATGCTTCCGCGCTGCAGAAGGAAGGGCTCTCCGATCAGCAGAGGCGGGAATATGCGCAGACCATTGCAGCGGCAAGCGAGAGCCTCAGCACGCTGATTTCCAATATTCTCAAGCTGAACAAGCTGGAGAATCAGGAGATTGTGCCCAATGCCGTTCCGTATGACCTTACGCGCCAGCTCAGCGACTGCGCGCTGTATCATGAGGATGAATGGGAAAAGAAGCAGATTGATTTCGACGCCCAGCTTGAGGAACGCGTGATGATCGTCGCGGACGAAAGCATGCTGGAAATCGCGTTTAATAACCTGATTTCCAACGCCATCAAGTTTACCGAGCCGGGCGGCAGGGTCGTCCTCCGCCAGGAGAAGGACGGCGGCGAGGTCGTGGTAACGGTATCGGACACCGGCTGCGGCATGGACGAAGAAACAATCAAGCATATTTTTGATAAGTTTTATCAGGGCGACACCTCACATTCCGGCGAGGGAAATGGACTGGGCCTTGCTCTGGCGCGGCGCGTGATTGAAATCTCAGGTGGAAGGATTGATGTGCACAGCGTTCCGGGCGAGGGATCCGAATTTGCTGTGCGCCTGCGCAGGCTTCCGGAATAATCCCTGGAATCTGCGTCGATTTATAATTCTGAAACATTTCAGCATCGATTCTGTAACGAGCATTGGGTATGGTAATGCTTGAAAAACTGACGCTGAGGTGTTCCTTTTATGAATCCAATTATTCTTGTTGCCGAGTCGGGCTCGGATATTACGCCGGAGCTTGCGCACAAGTACGGCATTGTCATCGTTCCGATGCATGTCGCATACGGCGGACAGACCCGGGATGACGGCTCATTCCCCGTGGAGGAAATGTTTGCGCATTATGCAAAGACCCGCGATCTTCCCAGAACCAGCGGCTGCACGCCGCACGATTTCGAGGTCGTTTTTGATGCGCTTGAAAAGGCCAATCCCGGAGCGCCTGTTCTGCATCTTGCTTATTCCGCCTGCACGACCTGTTCGATGCAGAGCGCGGTGATCGCGGCAGAGGAGCGCGAAAACATTGTTTCCGTCGATACCAAGCATGTATCGGCCGGTCAGCTGGCTGTCGTTGTCGCGGTAGCGGAGTATCTGAAGGAGAATCCCGACGCAACGCTGGAGCAGGCGAGCGCTTATGCGCGTGAGATTGCGCCTAAGGTGCATATGGGCTTTTTCCCGGGCGATCTGGATTATCTGCGGGCGGGCGGCCGCGTGAGCAACGCGGCGTATCTGGGCGCAAAGCTGCTGAGTCTGCATCCGCTGATCGAGATCCTCGACGGCAAGCTGATGTCGACCAAGAAATATCGCGGCAGCATGGCGAAGGTCGTGGCAAAGCTTGCGCAGGAGTATACGGAAAAGCTTGATCCTGCTAAGCCGCTTTATCTGATCTATGGCGAGGGTCTGGAAGAGAGCGTCAAGCGTGAGGTCGAGTCGATCGTATCGGCCAAGGGTTTTGCGCATGTCAGCTGGGTGCGTACCGGCTGCGTTATTGCCGCGCACAGCGGCCCGGGCTCTTTCGGTATTGTCGGTTTCGAGGCGTAACGGTTTATAAAATCAAGAAGCGATGCGCCTGCTTTGAAATAAAAGCGTGGTTTCTCTCCCCGGGCGGGAAGGGAAAACACGCTTTTTTATGCTTGAATTGAGGGATCGTGCGCTCAGGATTTAAGGAAACCCTTGCCGACGATTTCGGTCGATGCGGTGATGATCATGAAGGCATGGGGATCGACCTGATGGACGTATTTGCGCAGCATCATGGCCTGAGAGCGTCCCAGAACCGTAACGATCATCGTCTTGGAGGCGTTGGAATATGCGCCGTGGACGTCCTCAAGCGTTGCGCCGCGATGCAGGGTATCGACAATGAAATCGACGATCGGATGCGGATGATCGGTGATGATCTGGAAGCATTTTTTGGTGCGGAAACTGTCGCCGACATAATCGACCAGCGTCGACTTCATCAGCAGGCCCAGAATGGAATAAAGGCCGGTTTCAACGCCGAAACAGACGAGCGCAGCGACGGTAATCAGAGAGTCGGCGACCATCAGCGCCGTGCCGATGTTCATGCTCGTATACTTGCGCAGAATCATGGCGATGATATCCGTTCCGCCGCTGGAAGCGCCCAGATGGAAAAGAATGGCAGAGCCAAAGGCGGGAAGCAGAACGGCAAAGCACAGCTCAAGGAAGGGCTGCGTCGTCAGGGGCTGCGCAATCGGCCAGAGTTTTTCCATGACGGTCATGGAGAGAGAAAGCAGCATGGAACAATAGACCGTGCTGAAGGCGAATTCCCGTCCGATGAAGATGAAGCCGACGCCCAGCAGGAGCGTGTTGATGATCAGCATGAATACGCTCGGCGTGAAAATATCAGAAGGAATCAGACGGCCGAGGATCAGGGAAAGACCGCTGACGCCGCCGGTGGAGAAATTGTTGGGGAATTTAAAGAAATACGTGCCTACGCCGGTAATCAGGATACCCGCAGTCAGAAGCAGATATCGCTCCAGAACATTGATCTCACGCGCTTTGGTGACTTTCATGACGGTATTCCCTTCCTTATGAACATGATCGTATATGTTATTATACCCCGATCTGCGGCAAAAGTCGAGAAATAACGCGCGATACGACAAGGAAATCAAAAGGGACCGGAAAAACCGGTCCCTGATTTCAGGCGTTGAGAAAGCGGCGCAGGAGACTGACGGACTGCTGGGCGGCCATCTGGACAAACGTCGGATAGTCCATATGAGAAGAACCGTCGGCGCTGTCGGAAATGGCGCGCAGCACGCAGAAAGGCACTTTATTCACAAAACAGACCTGACCGATTGCAGCGCCCTCCATTTCGCAGGCGATGGCGCCGAACTTTTCGGTAATGTAGGCCTTTCGCTCGGCGCTGGCGACAAACTGATCGCCAGAAGCGATGACGCCGCTGAGCGTCTTCAGGCCCATAACCTTTGCGCAGGCGGCCATGCGTCCGCTCAGCAGCCGGTCGGCGGGGATCTCGATCTTGTTGATGCCGGAAATCAGGCCGACAGGATCGCCGAGCGGGGAGGTATCCATATCATGCTGGACGACGGCGGTGGATACGGCGACGGAGCCGATGCCGAGCTCGTCCGTCAGCGTGCCGGCGACGCCGGTATTGATGATGGAGGAGGGCTGATAGTGCAGGATCATCGTCTGAGCGCAGAGGGCTGCAAAGACCTTGCCGATGCCGCATACGGCGGTGACGACTTCCTTGCCGTCGAGTATGCCGCGGACAAACCGGATACCGCTGATCACTTCGGATTCGGGGTTTTCGATGTGGGAACGCAGGGATTCCATCTCCACGTTCATGGCCGCAATAATACCGATCATAGAATTACTCCTCGTAGATAAAAGTCTGCCTGCGTGCGTCAAGCTCCGCAAGATAGCGCCTGGCTTCGACCTTGGCCGCCTCCAGGCTCAGGTTGCGGTAGTTGCCGCATTCGATGCGCTGGGCGCCGAAGACCGGGCCTTCGTGCGCGAGGATACGCTCGCAGGTATTGCGCACCTCGCGAAGGACGGTTTCGTTGTCCGCATTGCGGACGAGCAGATAAAAGCCGGTCTGGCAGCCCATCGGTCCGAAATAAACAATCTGATCGTGCAGAACGCCGTTGCGGATATAGGTGGCGAACATGTGCTCCAGGGAATGGAGCGTGGAGTTGTCGATCAGATCGTCCGTGTTCGGCCTGCGATGACGCATGTCATAGGTCGTGATGTCTCCGTCCACGCGGCTGACGTACAGCCCCGGGAGCAGTTTGTCGTGGTTGATGGAAAAGCTGGCGATCCGGGCAATATGTTCCATAAGGGAGAAACCTCCTGACAGTCTTTGAAAAATCGCTTCATTATACCAGAGTTTTCCTGCCAATGCAACCTTTTTCAAAACTCTGTCCTGTTCATGATTGCAACTGACAGGGCGGCATGGTATAATTTGTCCATCAAAGTTCAGGAGGATACCGCTATGAGCAATGAAAACAAACGCCGTGGCCGTGTAACGATCCCGACCGATGTCGATGTTGTTCCGCAGACGCTTGAATTGTTTGCCCGCTGGGGTGCAGATGCGATCCGTGACTGTGACGGAACCGATTTTCCGGCTGAGCTTCGCGCGGTTGACGCGAAGGTCTATTCCACGTACTACACCACCAGAAAGGACAACGAATGGGCGAAGGCCAATCCGGACGAGGTGCAGCAGTGCTACATCATGACGGGTTTCTGCATGGCGCAGGAGGGACCGCTTGTCATCGAGCTGATGGACAACCTGTCCACCGAGCTGCTGCAGCCCAATACGAGGGACGATATCAAGCGCTGGTGGGAAGTGATCGACCGTACGTCGGGTGAAGTGCTCTGTGCGGACGCATGGCGCTATGAGGACGGACGCGTGATCATTGATCAGCCCGTCCCGTATCACGAGTATACCGTATCGTTCCTGTGCTATCTCATCTGGGATCCCGTGCATATGTATAATGCCGTCGTGAACGACTGGAAGGGCGTGGAGCATCAGATCACCTTTGACGTCCGCCAGCCGAAGACCCGCGCCTACACAATGCAGCGCCTTCGCCGGTTTATCGCGGAGCATCCGTATGTCGACGTCATCCGCTATACGACCTTCTTCCATCAGTTCACGCTGGTCTTTGATGCGCTCAAGCGCGAGAAGTATGTCGACTGGTATGGATATTCCGCTTCTGTGTCGCCCTATATTCTTGAGCAGTTTGAGCGCGAGGTCGGTTATCCGTTCCGTCCGGAGTATATCATCGACCAGGGCTATTTCAACAACCAGTACCGCGTGCCGAGCAAGGAATTCCGCGATTTTCAGGCATTCCAGCGCCGTGAGGTCGCCGCGCTGGCCAAGGAAATGGTCGATATCACCCACGAACTCGGCAAGGAAGCCATGATGTTCCTCGGCGATCACTGGATCGGCACGGAACCGTTCATGGACGAGTTCAAGACCATCGGTCTGGACGCCGTTGTGGGCAGCGTGGGCAATGGATCGACCCTCCGTCTGATTTCGGATATCAAGGGTGTGAAATACACGGAAGGCCGACTGCTCCCGTATTTCTTCCCGGATACCTTCAACGAGCAGGGCGATCCTGTCCGCGAGGCGAAGGTCAACTGGGTAACGGCGCGCCGCGCGATTCTGCGCAGCCCGATCGACCGCATTGGCTATGGCGGCTATCTCAAGCTCGCCTGCGACTTCCCGGAGTTCCTGGATTACGTCGAGAGCGTCTGCAACGAATTCCGCGAGCTGTATGAAAACATCAAGGGTACGACGCCGTATTGCGTCAAGACCGTCGCCGTGCTCAATTGCTGGGGAAAAATGCGCGCCTGGGGCTGCCATATGGTTCACCATGCGCTTTATCAGAAGCAGAATTATTCCTACGCTGGCATTATCGAAACGCTTTCCGGCGCGCCGTTTGACGTCAAGTTCATCTCCTTTGAAGACATTCTGGCGGACGAGAAGATCCTTGACGGCGTGGACGTCATCATCAACGTCGGCGATGCGGATACCGCGCATACCGGCGGTGTGTATTGGGCCAATCCTGTGATTGCTGCCGCGATCCGCGGCTTTATTGCGCGCGGCGGCGGCTTCATCGGCGTGGGACAGCCCTCTGGCCATCAGCATCAGGGCCGTTTCTTCCAGCTTGCCGGCCAGCTTGGCGTCGAGAAGGAGACCGGCTTTACCCTCGGATACGATAAGTATAACTGGGAAGAGCATCCGCAGCATTTCATTACCGAGGACTGCACCGGCGCGATTGACTTCGGCGAGGGACAGAAGGGCGTGTACGCGCTGCCCGGAACGACCATTCTCTGCCAGAGAGAGAAAGAGGTGCAGATGGCCGTCAACGAAGTGGGCAAGGGCCGCGCCGTCTATATCTCCGGCCTGCCGTATTCCTTCGAAAACAGCCGCCTGCTTTATCGCAGCATTCTGTGGAGCTCGCACGCGGAAGAGCAGCTCAGGCATTGGTTCTCTTCCAATTATAATGTCGAGGTACATGCCTACGTCAAAAACGGCAAGTACTGCGTGGTCAACAATACATACGAGCCGCAGACGACGACCGTATACCGCGGAGATGGATCCAGCTTCGAGCTTGCGCTTGATGCCAACGAGATCCGCTGGTATGAAATCTGATCGTCATCCTCTGTGCGGCGCTGCTTAACAGGGCGCGTCATCTGCGTTCATAGGCGGGATCAAGTGATATCCCATGCCGAAGAACGAAAAGATTGAGCACAAGTGTCAGAAGCTGCCCCGCTCCGATGGCGATGACCGCGCCCCAGATTCCGACTGCGGGCAAGCCGCACAGCGCATACGCCAAAAGAACGGACAGGAATCCCGCTGCAAGGGAGATCCTGAGCGATTTCCCTTGCAGCCCGAGCCCGTTCATCAGCCCGGAGGAAACCTGGCAAAGCGCCATGACCGGAATCAGCAGACAGCTTCTGCGAAGCAGAGTCAGAAGCTCGGCCTGGCGATAGAGCGTATGAGAAATCAGGGGAGCGAAGGCAAACACGGCGCCCATGGCGAGCAGCCCGATGGCAAGCGCAGCGGCGAGAACGCGTACGGTAAGCCTGCCGTGCGGTTTTCTTTGCGCCTGCCGGCGTGCCAGTTCAGGCGCGGCGACCATCGAGAGGCTGCATGTTACAAAAGAGGGAAGAAGCAGTATCGGCATCAGCATGCCGCTGATCATACCGAACAGAGAAAGCGCTTCACCTGATGGGATTCCGGTGGCCTGAAGCCTTGCGGGGATCACGGCAGACTGTGCTGTCCGCATGAATGACGTAACGAGCTTCATGCCGGTCAGCGGAAGCGCGAGGGAGATCATTTCCCTGTATATCTTCTGTCGTGCGCCTGCGGCTGGCCTGCTCCATAGCGTGCCCATGCTCAGCGCGATCATCAGCAGGAGGGAAGCTGTCTCGCCTGCGAGCGTCGCTGCGGCGGGAATCGCAGCGCGCAGGGTCATCGGCCAGCTTTGAAGGAGACTGACCAGCCTGACGCACAGAAAGAAGCGCACGAGCTGCTCAAGAATTTCGGACAGGGCCGGAGGAACGGGCTTCCCGATGCCGTAATAGTATCCGTTCAGCGCGCAGGAAGCGGCGAGTATGGGGATGCATGGCAGATAAACGATCAGCGCCGGCAGCGTCCGCAGATCGCCGAGCCATAGCGAGAGCGGAACGCGAAGGAAAAACGCGGCGATGCTCAGCGGTATGCTGATGCACAGCGCGAGAAAAAGACCGCATCGAAGGATGCGCGCACCCTCGCCGTGCTCCGCTTTGGCGCACATGCGCGATATTGCAGCAGGAAGCCCCGAGACGACGGGCGTAATGAGCAGCATCTGTGCGCTTTGCGCGAGCTCGACAAGCCCCATGGCTTGGGGGCCGAGTTTTCTTGAAAGCCAGATGCGCATGGAAAAGCCGATTACGCGCACGAAAAAATGAGAGGCGCTCAGCAGCATTGTCTGTCCGATCAGCGTCCTGAACATCAACATCACTCCCCGGCAAGGGTTATGCAGAACGGAGGACACATATGTTTGACAAATGGGACCGTCGGTTTATGGAGATGGCGGCGCTGGTTGCGACCTGGGCAAGCTGTAACCGCAGAAGAATCGGAGCGGTGATCGTCAAGGACAAGCGCGTGATGACGACGGGCTATAACGGCGCGCCGGCCGGCATTAAGACCTGCGTGGAGAAGGGCGAATGTCCGCGCCAGAAGATGGGTATTCCCTCCGGCCAGCGGCACGAACTGTGCTACGCGGTCCATGCCGAGCAGAATGCGATCATCCAGGCGGCAAAGCTTGGCGTCAGCATTGAAGGTGCGACGCTGTACTGCACGCACCAGCCCTGCATACTCTGCGCGAAGATGATCGTCAATTCGGGCATCAGCCGCGTCGTGTACGGCGAGGGGTATCCGGATGAGTTTTCCATGGAGATTTTCAAGGAAGCGGGCGTCAATGTGCAGTGCTATAAAGCGGCCGATCAGGAGGCGTAAGCTCCTGTGCGTTGCGATACCAGCAGGCGTATCCGCCTGATTACGCAGGACAAGAAGAAGTATCTGCCTCTTCTGCTTCTGGCCGATGAACAGGAGGACATGATCGACCGCTACCTCTCCCGTGGAGATCTGTATGTGCTCGAGGAGCGGGGAAAGCCGATTGCCGTATGCGTCGTGACGGATGAAGGCCAAAGCCGGCTGGAAATTAAAAATCTTGCCGTCGAAGCATCCCTGCAGCGTCAGGGAATCGGAAAAAGCATGATCGGGTTTATCTCGGAGCGGTATAAGGACAGCTTCCATACGCTGCTGGTCGGCACGGGAGACAGTCCCTTGACAGTTCCCTTTTATGAAGCGTGCGGCTTTGTCCGCTCGCATGTCGTCAAGGACTTTTTTCTAAAGCATTACGACCATCCGATTATGGAGGGCGGCGTGCTCCTTTGCGATATGGTCTATTTGAAAAAGGATATATGAAAGAGCTTCTTTGCCTTTTGGGCGCAGAAGCTCTTGTTTTTATGGATATGAAAAGCAAAGACCGGCTGCATTGACAGTGCGGAAACGCGATTATATAATATGAATTAAACATGTGTGTGATATGCTCACGGAGGTATACCATGGCGAAGTACAGGAATTATGTGATGGCGAAGACGATCGAAGAGGCATACGCGCTGAATCAGAAAAAAAGCTCGGTGATTGTCGCGGGCAACATGTGGCTGAGGATGTGCGGTCTGAAGAAACAGACGGCAATTGATCTTTCTTTGCTCGGGCTTGATAAAATCGAAGAGACTGAGGATGCGTTTGTGATCGGCAGCATGACGACGCTGCGTGCGCTGGAAACAGATTCTGCGCTTGATCAGGCCTTCGGCGGCGTATTTGCCCGTGCGCTTGCGCCGATTGTCGGCACACAGTTCCGCGCGACGGCGACGGTCGGCGGAAGCGTTTATTCGCGTTTCGGTTTTTCTGACGTCAGCGCGCTCCTGCTGGCGCTGGATGCGGAGGTGATTCTCTTCAAACGTGGCGCAGTCAAGCTGACCCGGTATCAGCAGGAACCGTGGGATCGGGACATCATCACCCATATCCGGATCGCCAAAGGCCAGCGGGCGGCCGTTGAAAGCGTGCGCGTCAGTGGGACGGATATCCCCGTGCTCGTCTGCGCAGCTGCAAGAAGCGAAGCGGGGATCCGGCTGGTGCTTGGCGCGAGACCGGCTCGTGCGATCGTCGCGGCAGATGGCGTGGACGGCGCGCAGATGGAGACGTTTGAGCATATCGCCGGGCGCACAGCATTTGGAGATAACCTTCGCGCCAGCGCTGCTTACAGGCGCAGGATTGCGCCCGTGCTGATGGAGCGCGCCTATACGGCGTGCCGGGAGGAGTAACATGATGCAGATTGAATTTATCCTGAACGGACGAAAGGTGAGCGCGGCCATCGAAGCGGACGACTCCTTGTACAGCGTTCTGCGTGCGCTGGGGATGTACTCTGTCAAGTGCGGATGCGAAACGACGAACTGCGGCTTGTGTACCGTTCATATGGATGGAAAAGCTGTGCTTTCCTGTTCCGTGCCGGCGGCCCGCTGCGAGGGGCATGAGATCACGACGCTGGAGGGCATGCAGGAGGAGGCCGCAAGACTCGGCGCGTGCCTTGCTGGCGAGGGCGCGGAGCAGTGCGGTTTTTGCGCGCCCGGACTGATGATGAACGTCTTTCAGCTCGCCAGGGAGAATCCGCATGCGACCGATGCGCAGATTGATGCGTTTCTGGCGGGCAATCTTTGCAGATGCTCTGGCTATGTAAGCCAGCGGCGCGCGATCCGCAGGTATCTGAGCATGATGGAGGTGCAGGGATGATGGACGAAAGAAAGCGGCGTACAATTGGCGGCGTCGGCGATCCTGTTCCCAAGAAGGATGCGCCTGCCCTTTTGTCGGGTAAACCCGTTTATGTAGAGGATATTGCGCCGAGGGACTGCCTGTGCGTCAAGCTCATGCACAGCCCGCATGCGCATGCGATGATCGAGGATATCGACGTGTCGCGCGCGGTGAAGGCGCCCGGCGTCCATTGTGTGCTGACATATAAGGATGTTCCTTCCTGCCGCTTTACGCAGGCAGGTCAGACGTATCCGGAATTCAGTCCGTATGATCGTCTGATTCTGGACAGGCACCTGCGCTGCGTCGGTGATCCGGTCGCGATTGTGGCGGCCGAAACAGAAAGGCAGGCCCTTGCTGCGATCAGGCTGATCCGGGTGTCCTACAGCGTCCTGCCGGCGATACTCGATGCAGAACAGGCGCTGGATCATTCCGTGCTCATCCATCCGGAGGAGAACTGGAAAGCGCTTGTTCCTGAATGCGGCGCAGACAACCGCCGCAACCTGATCGCCGCAGGAGAGGATAAGGAAGGCGACGTCGAGGCGGAGCTTGAGGCCTGCGACATCGTCATCGACAGGACGTATTCCACGCAGGCGAACCAGCAGTGCATGATGGAAACCTTCCGTACATATTCAAAAATCGACGCATACGGCAGGCTTGAAATCGTCTCCTCCACGCAGGTGCCGTTCCATGTGCGGCGCATTGTCGCGACAGCGCTGGATATTCCCAAGAGCCGCGTCCGCGTTGTGAAGCCGCGCATCGGCGGCGGTTTCGGCGCCAAGCAGACGGCTGTTTGCGAAGTCTATCCGGCAATCGTCACGCTCAAAACGGGCAGGGCGGCGATGATTGTCTATACCCGCGAGGAATCCATGACGCTGTCCTCGCCGCGCCATGCGATGCGTATGCATGTGCGTCTTGGCGCAATGAAGGATGGTACCATCCGCGCGATTGATATGCATACCCTGTCCAATTCCGGCGCATACGGCGAGCATGGCCCGACGACCGTCGGCCTTTCCGGACATAAATCTATTCCGCTGTATACCCATAACATGAAGGCGTTCCGCTTTGCCTGGCATACCGTGTATACCAATACGATGAGCGCCGGCGCTTATCGCGGATACGGCGCAACACAGGGCCTGTTTGCCGTAGAATCGGCGGTCAATGAGCTGGCGCATGAGCTGGACATGGATCCTTCCGTGCTGAGGGAGAAGAATATCGTTCGTCAGGGGGAGCGGATGCCGGCGTATTACGGTGAAACGGCGGATAGCTGCGCTGTCGACCGCTGTATAGCGCGCGCCAAGGAAATGATCGGCTGGGAACAGAAGTATCCTGCCCGCATGATGGAGAATGGGCATATCCGCGGCGTCGGTATGGCGCTTGCCATGCAGGGTTCCGGCATTTCCGGCGTGGATACCGGCGCGGTGATGATTCGCCTGGGAGACGACGGCATGTATAACATGTCCATTGGCGCCACCGATATGGGTACAGGCTGCGATACAATTCTGGCGCAGATGGCTGCGCAGAGTCTGGAATGTCCGGTGGACAACATCACCGTTCACGGCGTGGATACCGATACCTCTCCGTATGACTGCGGCTCCTATGCCTCCAGCACGACCTATGTCACCGGTATGGCGGTTGTGAAAACCTGCGAGGAGCTCCGCAAAAAGATAATGCGCGTAGGCGCGCAGCTGCTCGGATGCACGGAAGACGACGTCCTGTTTGAAGGCGATTGTGTTCAAAAGGCAGACGGTTCTGAGCGGATTGCGCTTGCCAAGATTGCCGAAATGCACATGCTTGCCGGATATGAGGATATCTCAGCCTGCGTGTCCAGCGGATCTCCGGTCTCTCCGCCGCCTTTTATGTGCGGCTGCGCTGAGGTAGATGTCGATCCGATGACGGGCGAGGTACAGGTTGTGGATTATGCGGCTGTCGTCGACTGCGGTACGGTCATCAATCCGAATCTGGCCAGCAGACAAACCGAAGGCGGTATTCTTCAGGGGATTGGCATGGCGCTTTATGAGCGCCCGAGCATGGATCATTTGGGCAGGACGGTCAGCAATTCTTTCCTGCAGTATAAAATACCTGCCCGCATTGATGCGCCCAGCATCCGCGTGGAATTCGAGCCGAGCTATGAGCCCAGCGGCCCGTTCGGCGCAAAGTCGATCGGAGAGATTGTCATTAATACGCCATCGCCGGCGATTGCCGACGCCGTGTATCATGCCTGTGGCGTTCGCATCCGTGATCTGCCGATCACATCGGAGAAGGTGCTTATGGGGGAACGCGAGTGAGCGCGGTGTGCCGTCTTGGCGTTGTGATTCTCGCAGCCGGCAGTTCGTCCCGCTTTGGCGGCAATAAACTGCTGGCCCATTTTCGCGGCAGGCCGGTGATTGAACATGCTCTGGAGCTCGCTTCTGCCTGCGGCGCTGCACGCATGGCCGTTGTCGCTGCCGATCCAGACCTGATCACGCTTGTCCTGTCTCGTGGTATAGAGGTTATTGTCAATGATGCGCCCTCGCTCGGTCAGGCACATTCAATCGTCCTTGGCGTATCGGCCATGGAGGATATGGAGGCTGTGCTGCTGATGGCGGCGGATCAGCCTCTTCTGACCCGGGAATCGATGATGCAGCTGATAAGCCGCTATGCTCTTTCGGAAAAGGGGCTTGCCTGCCTGAGCGATGCGACGCACTTCGGCAATCCGGCTGTGTTCTCCCGCGCGTATTTCGGGGCGCTGAAGCAGCTCAAAGGCGACCGCGGAGCAAAGTCGCTTTTGAAGCAGCACGGACACGACCTGCTGATTGTCAGATGTGCCGGCGATATGGAGCTTTTTGACGTCGATACAAAAGAAGCGCTAAAAGCGCTGGAATCCAGATAGTTTCTGCAAAAAAACGGCTGTATCTGTATACAGCCGTTTTTTGTACCCAACAAAAAACCTCTTCCCGAAAACAGGAAGAGGAGAGGAAATCACATGCCCTTTCGGATGCAGATGCAAAGCGCGCCGTTTTGTGCCGTTGCATCAATGCGGACGGGGAAGGGATAATCCACACGGAACTGGAGATCGAGATTCTCGTTGCCGACAGCTGCATCGACGCCGTGCGGGGCGTACTTGGCGCCGCCGGGGCCGTGCGGACGGCGATGCAGGATGGTGATGCCGTCGTTCAGCTGGAGAAGGACGTTGTACAGCGTGGTTGAGACCTGACAGGTGCCGCCGCCTGCGCCGCCTACGGTTTCGCCGTTGATCAGAACGGGCGCATCCTTGTAGCCGCGGTTGTATCGATAGGGGCCTGCGACGGTGTTGAACGCAAACTCAAAGCCGGGCGCGTAGCCGATGTTGATGTAGTTGCAGGCAACGCGGATATTTTCCATGCGGCCGAGGTTCAGTTCGGTGTCCTTGGTGGAATAGAATGTCGTGAAAGCAGCGATGATGTCGCCGTCCTTGGCATAATCCACATCCGGGGAAACGGGCGTAAGCTCCTTCAGATCGCCGACATAGACATAACCGACAAGCCTGTTATAGGGAACGACGGCCCAGCCATCGTGAATCAGCCAGAAGCTGATCCGGGTATCGGCCGGGTAGGGATTGATCACGTCGGAGTTTTCGTCCGGACTGACATAGAGGTTGGTATCTCTGGCGGTAACGGCGACAAAGCGATTTTCAATGACGCCGTAAGCCGGGAAATGAGGCTCCAGAGACTCGATTTCATCGACATTGTGGCGGCCCAGATAGTACACGCCCTTTTCATCGTCCCAGCAGAAAAGCCATTCCTGATCATAGCCGAAGATATAGACGCGAGCGCGCTCCTTCAAAACGCCAAGGGACTTGCTGCTCTTGTCCGGCATGCTGCGCATATTCAGGCTGACGACCGTACGCCCGGTATACAAAAGCAGCGGCTTTCCGCTTGCGTCGACGGACTCCATGAAATCGCCGTAGCAGATGTTGTAGCCGGTATCGTAGATAATCTCATCGTCATCTGCCGCCGCGGCGCAGCAGGACGACAGCGCCAGAAGCAGAAGAAGGAAGAAAAGAAAGCGTTTCACGTGATAACCTCCGTCATCGGTATTCGATCCTACTATTATACAGGGAAAGTCCCTGCAAGGCAAGCGGGTAGCGTGCATAGTTTTTCCGGGAGGGATCGCAATGGGAAAGCATTTTGTATTTCGCGATGCACATCGTCAGGTGTGCGGCTATTTTGCAGGAGGACTGGATAAACACGTACTCCGTTTCAGCCGGGTGATGGGCGACGGGCTGGGTGATCTGACGCTCATGATCCTCGATGATCACGGCAGATGGCGAAGGGAACGCGTTCGCTGCACGCCCGACGAGCAGCGCGTAGAATGGGCGGATGATCGCATATCCGCGCTTGCTCTGTGCGATGGCAATACGGTTTTATGCGCGTCGGATGAGCAGGCGTTTGCCCTTGCCGCCATGATGCTTTCGAGCGCTAAGGACAAAACGCAGGAAGCTGCGAGATCAGCGGGCGAGGCGGAACGGGAAAAAGAAGAGGACGAAGCGCCCTGTCAGCCGCCAGACGAGGACGAAAGCGGGACGAAAGAGAAATGCGATCGGGCGCCGGTTGTGGCAAATGATGCATTTCCTGAGAAGCGCTGGCCGCCGCCGCCCTGTATGTGCTGCCCTCGGTATGTTTCAGGGAAATGGATGCAGGAAAAACCGGTGGATCCGCAGGGGATTATGTGACGGGAGACTGCTGCGCGCGGCAGCGCTTGTTTGCTGCGTGATGCCTGCTTTGGATATCAGCAATGTAATGCGTCCTCTGGGACTGCGGACTTTTCGGCATATCGGGAATATCAGCGGGCGGAAGCGGCGTCTGCGCAATAGAATCCGATTGAGATGTGCTGTAAAGATCATAAGGAGAGCAGACATAAGCGTGCCTCTGGGGCGCGCAGGCGCGAAGAAGCGCATAGGGGGATGTCGAAACGGCCATGAAGACACTCCTTTCTGGTTGCGGTTCATCCACAGATTATGCGCAGAAAGAACCGAAGGGCACATACCTGCTCGAAAATGCCAGGCTTGTCACCTTTTCTCGAAAATGGGATTGAGAAAACGAGAATTATCCTGTATAATGATATCAGACGAAATTGTCTGAAATGAGGTGTACATCATTGGACGAAATGAAAAACGGAACGCAGGCGCCGCGCAGGCGCAGGCGGGCTGCCGCACAGGAAAAGGCCATTGAAGCAATCGAAGCGCTTGAGGCGCTTGAACAAGCCGAAAAGGCAGCTGAAACTGCAAAACCGGCCCCTGCGCCGCAGAAGCCGACCGTTCTGGAGGAGCTTCCTGCGCAGGCGGAGCCTGTCGAAGAAAAGCAGCACCTTGCCAAGAGCGAGGCTGCCGATCGCGAAGATATAAAAACCGCCGAAAAGAAACCGGTTAAGGCTGCTCCGAAGAAGATCGTCGAGCCGGAATGGCTCAAGGACGACGAAGACGAGTTTGACTGGGACGAGGAGGATGAGAAGCCTGCTCGCAAGTCTTCCGGCAAGGAGAAAAAGAAGAAGGGCGGATGCCTGAAGAAGCTGCTGGTCCTGCTGCTCCTTCTCATCGCTGCGCTGCTCGTCGCTGCGTGGTTCCTGTTCCCGAACCGCCGTCAGCAGCTGATCGCGCATATTCTGCCGACGGCTACGCCGGTTGTAAC
This sequence comes from Clostridia bacterium, assembly GCA_017436605.1. Lineage (GTDB taxonomy): Bacteria > Bacillota > Clostridia > Christensenellales > Aristaeellaceae > Ventricola. The sequence continues at coordinate 18,643 of JAFSCW010000140.1, forward strand.
GGCGACGCCGATCGCTACGCCGGTTCCGACGCCGACCCCGACGGCTACGCCGACCCCGACGCCGACTCCGACGCCGACGGCCACGCCGACCCCGAGTCCGACGCCGAC
>JAFSCW010000141.1 GCA_017436605.1 Clostridia bacterium
GCTGCCCGTCCCGGCGAGTATCTACGGCATCGCGCTGCTCTTTTTCGGCCTGCTTTCGGGCGTCATCCCGCTCGATTCCATCCGCGCGGTCTCGTCCCTGCTCATCGCCGTCATGCCGGTCATGTTCGTCCCCGCCGCCGTAGGGCTGATGGAATCGTTCTCCCTCCTGATTCCTTCTCTTTTCGCCTATGCCGTGATCATCGTCGTTTCGACCGTCGCGGTCATGGTCGTCTCCGGCCGTGTCGCCCAGAGCGCCATCCGCAAAAGCAAGGAGGAAGACCGCCATGCATGATTTCTTTGTTTCCTCCGTCTTTGCCGGCGTGCTTTTGACGCTCGCCGCCTATTCCCTCGGCGACGCCATCCGCAAAAAGACGGGCATTTCTATCCTGAATCCGATCCTCACCGGCAGCGCACTGGTGATCGCCCTGCTTTCCCTGCTGGATATCGATTACGCCGCCTACAGCCACAGCAGCAAACTCATCACCTTTTTCCTGACCCCGGCGACCGTCTGTCTCGCCGTTCCGCTGTATGAGCAGTTTGCCCTGCTCAAAAAGCACAAGACCGCCATCCTCGCGGGCATCGTCTCCGGCGTAATCACGAGCCTTTTGTGCGTCCTTGCGCTGAGCTTCCTGTTCGGCCTTTCCCATCAGGACTACGTCACCCTCCTGCCCAAGTCCATCACCAACGCCATCGGCATGGTCGTCTCCGAGGAATTGGGCGGCTATCCCTCCATCACCGTACCCGTCATCCTGATCACCGGCACGCTCGGCAGCGTCATCGCCGAGCCGACTTTGAAACTGTTTCGCATCACCGAGCCCGTCGCCCGCGGCGTCGCCATCGGTACCTCCTCCCATGCCATCGGCACCACCAAGGCCATGGAGATGGGCCGGATCGAAGGCGCGATGAGCAGCCTGTCGATCGTCGTCTCCGGCATCCTCACCGTTTTCGGCGCGTATATTTTTTCCTTCTTCCTGTAATTTTTTGTCCACAGTTTTTTTCAGAATCTGTGGATAATTCGTCCGTTCCGCATCGCCATCCAGCGATGTATAACAATTAACAAATACAAAACAGGTATTTTTCCTTTTCCGGTGAATATATATAAAATTGATTTCTGCTTCAGGAGGCCGTCATGTCCGGTAAAATCAACCGCTCCCGCGTCAAGGAATTCATTCTGCGCCGCAAGCTCAACGCTTTCGGACTTTTAACCATCACCATCATGAGCGCCGTCATCACCCTTCTTTGCGCGCTGACCGGTTTTGCCCATACGGATATCCTCGTCATGGTGACGATCCTGCTCGTCGTGCTGTGCTTCATTCAGGCGCTGAAGATGCGCAGAAGCTTCCGCACGATCAGAAAATTCAGAGGCTCGCGCAAGAAAACCAAATAAAAAATCAGAAAAATATAAAAAGCGGTTCCTCTCCCCCGCGGAGAAGAACTGCTTTTTTTTCATGATTCTGCGTATTCCTGCGCTGCAAGGCGCGCCGCTTCGCCGGCGTCATGCCCCATCAGCACAAGCTGCCTCGCCCGCTTCATGGCCCCGCCCAGCCTTCTGCCGGGCAGCACGCCAAGGGCGAGAAGCTCCTTGGCGGAGGGCATTTTTTTCTGCGCATCGCGCAGATAGCCGTCGTATCGCGCCATGACGAACTGCTCCTCCGCCTGCGCGTTTTCCCGGGGGACGCCCGTTCCATGCACGTCGCAAACGACCATCCTCACAAGGGCGAAGGGATCCATGGATCTGTCCAGCAGGAGATTGACCTGCGCCTGGCTCTTTTGCAGATAGTAACACTTATGCACATCCATGTGCAAAAAGCACATTTCCTGTGCATAAGTGATCGCGCTTTTCCCGAGCGCGAGCCGCGACAGCATGCTGCTGACCAGCGGAACGCCCGTCACCTCGTGCTCCGCCGCGCGGTATACGCCGTCTTCATCAAGGCGCATACTCTCCGCCTTGCCCAGATCATGCGAAAGCGCGGCAAGCATGAACGCATAGGGCGTCTCCTGCGCGTCCCTTTCCTCTGCCGCCCTGTCCAGCGTCATCATCGTATGCGTCCATGCGTCGCCCTCGGGGTGGTACTTCGGATTCTGCCGGACGCCGATCAGCGCTTCGAGCTCGGGCAGCCACGTATGCAGCTGATTGCACGCCCTGAGCACCTCGAAAAAAACCGAAGGCTTTTTCGCCTGCATCAGCGCCTTTTTCATCTCCGCCTCGACGCGCGAGGCGCTCAGATGGACAAGCGGCATATCGCGCATCAGGCGAATCGTCTCGTCATCCGGCCAGAGGGAAAACCGCGCCGCGAACTGCGCCCCGCGCAGCACCCTCAGCGGATCCTCCTCGAACTGTCCGCCCGCAACGGCGCGCAGGATTCCCCTTTGAAGGTCCTCCATGCCGCCGAAGGGATCGACATATTCCCCGGTCAGCGCATCGCGCATGATCGCGTTCACGGTGAAATCCCGCCGCGCCGCGGATTGCTCCATCGAAAGATACGGATCGGTTTCAACGGCAAAGTCCTTATGCCCCGGGCCCGTGCGCCTTTCAACGCGCGGCAGCGCGATATCCAGCCCCGCGCCGCGGATGGTGAAGATGCCGTAGCTTTCCCCGCTTTCGTCGATCTCGCCGAATTCACGAAGCAGCGCGCGCAGCGCATCGCGCCCGACGCCGTGCACCTCGCAGTCGATATCATAGCAGGGAATACCCAGCAGTACATCCCGCACGCAGCCGCCCACGAGCATCGCCCGTCCGCCCGCTTCCTGCACGCGGCGCGCGATGCCCTCGATCAGCCTTGTCATCGTCTGTTCTCTGCTCATCGGCCATCATCCTCTGTCCGCTTCCTTTATTCCAGCTCGCCCTGATCCCCGCGCGCATAGGCGCAGGTCATCACATCCGAAAGGGCGATGCGCACATCCCGCTTCCTGCCCGGAAACCGCGCGGAAAAGCCGGTTTCGTCCATCGCCGTGACCAGCAGATTCCTTTTGATCATCTGCCCGTCCTGCATGAGCACGGCGCAGATCTTTTTCTCCCGCTCAAGCGAGTACTTTAAAAACCGATTGACCATGCCGCTCATTCTCCCTGCTGCGCCGCTCTCGCGTCCCGGACCTCGTAGATCCTCACGTCCGGATTCTGATAGACCAGATCGTAATGCTCGTCGATGTATTCGAGATTCACATCGAATTCCGCGCGCTCGTAATCGCTGACGTAGAGATAATCGACGTCGTACATCTCCAATACGTATTCGTTCTGCTGCGGGAATTCATAGAACCGCTGGCAGTCGGCCGCCTGGCTGCTGTAATCAAGGCCATGGAAGAAGACGTACAGGTCGCTGCCGCAGATGATCTGCCGGCCGGCGAGCGAGCAGACCGGGTTGATATGCTGCTGACCGGTCATGAAGACGTCGTTTTTTCCCGTGTTTTCGCGGATCCACCTGCCCGCCTCCACCGCAGAGGCGGAGAAGAGCTGATAGCCGGAGACGGCCTCGCGCGCAATCGACAGCCCGCCGGAGAGCATGCTCGCCGCCATGAACAGGCTGGCCAGCACATACCGCCCGCGCAGCCCCGCAAGGCGCGCCATGATCACGCTGCCGTAATCCGCAGCGAGGATCATCGCAAACATGAACCAGATATAAAACAGCTTGTTGTTGTCGTATTCGTTGGGCTGGAAGAGGATCGTCTCCGCGACGACGAAGACAGCCGCCATGCCCGCGGCGATATCCGCATGCCCCCGCCTGCGCGCCTCCAGGCAGGCGCAGATCACGAGAATGAACGGCAGGCCCGCGTTCTTCACCCAGAACCAGAGATAGCCGTCGATCATGCCCATGCCGCGGCTGTTGTTGACCCAGTTGAACTGCAGCCGCAGCGACCCGCCCTCGATCGTCTGGCGGACGGCGTTGCCCAGCACCTGCGGCAGCGCGAGCACGAGCACGATTCCAAGATACGCGCCCGCGCGCAGGAGCACGCCTGCGCGGTCGTCCCTGTCCATGCAAAGGCGCGCAAGCAGGAAGCCGCCGGAGAAAAGCCCCAGCGCAAGGAAGGTATGCGTATGCACCATCGGCAGGCAGGAGGCCCACAGCGCGAGGATCAGCGTCTGGCGCATGGAACGCTCTCTGGCCGAGGAGATCAGCAGCATCAGCGCCGGGATGCCCATCGCCCAGCCGCCCAGCAGTGCGCGCTGGGGAATCATCAGATCGGCGATGACATTGGAAAAGCGCAGGTTCAGATCCGGCTGATTGGCCGGGGTCTTGTAATAGCCGGTGAAAATCTCGCGGACCTTCTCGAAATGATCCCTGCCGGCCATGTCAAAGTCGTACAGGAAGCCAAGGCCGCCGTTGAAGAAAAACAGCGCCGCCGCCGCGATGATCGCCTTCTGCCGGGAGCCCATGATCTGCCGGGCAAGCAGGCCATAGCCCGCATAGACCATCGCCATGAGCAGCGTACCGGGGAAGATCACCGCTATCTGCAGATCCATGCCCAGCATCAGCATCGTCGTGCTCAGCGAATCCGCCAGATACGGATAGCTCAGCGACGTGCCGTAGAGGAGGTTATACGTCGGCGGGAAGGCCATATTCTCCATCGAGGTGATGAACGACAGATGCATGCACAGATCGCCATAGGTGGACTGGCCGCACCAGTAGGAGCCGTCCGCTTCCGGCATGATCATATGCGTATACTGCAGATAGGCGGAAAGCGCCGTCAGCGGGATGACGATCACCGCCAGCGCGGAGAGCGTCTTCCTGTCGTATTCGCTGAAGGCCGCCGGCCTGCTCCTGTCGCGCAGGAAATACGCGAGCGCGACGATCAGCATCATCGCGCCAGCCGCCGCAAAATGGGCGGTCAGCGTGAAATCAAATAGATACGCCAAGAGCGCCGGCAGCTGCATTTCCAGCAGCAGGCCCAGCGCAAGTCCAAGAAAAACCCGCTCGAGCGGGCTTTTTTTCGGAAGCTGCATGCGGATCACCGCGACGCCGCTTATCAGGAAGATTGCGGTATAGAAAATCGCTGCCATAGACATTCCTCGGAATCTGCTTTCTTATTTGGCCTGTTCGCCCCGGATGAGCTGAAGGCTCTTGTGCCGCCTGCGGCGATGCCCGGTCTCTTCGCTCCCGCGCTGCGCGCCGCTTTCTGCGCGGCTTTCTTCCTCGGGCTGCGGCCTGTCCGCGGTCTCCTCTTCCTTCTCCTTCGCAGGCTCAAAGAAGGGATCCGCGTCCGGCTCAGGCTCTTCCTCGGGCTTTGCGCGCTTTTCCTGCGCGCGGCGCACGTCCGCCTTCATGCTCATCAGGTCGCTGAGCGCCTGCTCGCGGCGCATCTGCTCGCTCATGCCCGCGCGGATTTCCCGCGCCGCCGCCTCCGTGCAGATCGCCTGACCGACGAGCGCCAGATACCTGCTGCGCGCGGCCGTCATGATCGCATAATCCAGAAGCACGGTGATCACCACCACGACCGGCACAGCCGCAAGATACCGGAGGCCGAGCACGACCGCCAGCGCGCACAGCACGACGGACAGAAAAATCGCCGCGGCGAAATACACCCTGCGCACCTTCACAGCGCTCTTGCGCAGCGCAATCGCGGTCTTGTTCGTCAGGCGGATCGGTTCATTCATGGGCTTTGTGACTTTCATGCTTCCTTACTCCTTCGGCTGTATCGTCGGCTGACCGACGCCCTGCCTGCATTGTTCTGATTTCTTTTGCGCCTTTGCCGCCTTATTCCACGCAGGCCGCGACCAGCTCGATCGCCGCGCGCACATCGCGCAGATCGACGGTCTCCGCCTCGCTGTGGATATAGCGGCAGGGAATCGAGACCACGCCGGAGGGCACGCCGCCGCGCGTTTTCTGGATCGCGCCCGCGTCCGTGCCGCCGTAGGGCAGCACCTCGCGCTGCACGGGGATGTTTCTTTCCTCAGCAAGCTTTTCCATCATCGCCACCACGGACGGCGTGCAGATCAGCGACCTGTCCATGATCTTCACCGCCGCGCCCTTGCCAAGGGATACCGGCAGCTTCGTAGCGACCTTGGGCACGTCGCCCACGCCCGTCACGTCGATGGCGATGCCCAGATCGGGATTAACCGCATAGGCCGCCGTCGTCGCGCCGCGCAGGCCGACCTCCTCCTGAACGGAGAAGACCGCGACGATCTCGTTTCTGGTTTTCTCCGGCAGGGAGAGCATCACCTCGGCCTGCACGAAGCAGGCGATGCGGTCGTCCATCGCCGGGGAGGCGATTCGGTGCTCGCCGAGCCTGCTGAAGCGCGGCTGCATGACGCACATATCGCCGATGGAAACCATAGAGAGCGCTTCCTCGCGGCTCTGCGCGCCGATATCGACGTACAGCTCGGAGACGGTCACATCGCCCTTCACCTTTTCATCCGCGCCGACGACGCCGCACACGCCGTTTTCAAACACGACATGGCCGCTGATCAGCTTCTGCGCGCGGATTCCGCCGACATTGCAAACGCGCAGGAAGCCGTGCTTGTCCGCGTCGATGACGGCCAGGCCAATGTGATCCATATGCGAGGAGAGCATGATCCGCCTGCCGGTGCCGTCGCCCTTCTTGACCGCGATCAGGTTGCCCATCACGTCGGTTTCAAGGCTGTCCACATGGCCCTCAAGCGCGCGCTCGATGACAGCGCGCACGCGGCCCTCGCAGCCGGAGGGGCCGTAGCCGGCAAGAATATCGTACAAAAGCTGCATGTTCATGACGCTTTGCTCCTTTGATGTTGTCCTGTTCTTTACATGTCTTCCAGCACGGCCATGACCAGATCGCGCGCCGCGTCGATATCCGACAGCTTGCATACGCACGCCGGGCTGTGGCAGTAGCGGCAGGGGATAACGATCGTCAGGCACGGCACGCCGCCGTTAGCAAGATGCACTTCGCCCGCGTCGGTTCCGCCGCTTGCGCCGCGCTTGTGCTGCACGGGGATGCCGCGCTTTTTCGCCGAGGTCATCGCCTTTTCGCGGATTTCCGCCGGGATGATCGTGCGCCGGTCCATGAACGTCAGCGCCGGTCCCTCGCCGCAGCGGGTCACCTGCTTGTGCCCGTCGACCATGCCCATGTCGTTGGCCGTCGTCGTATCGAGAATGATCGCCGTATCCGGGCGGACCTTCCTCGCGGCAACCTTCGCGCCGCGCAGGCCGACCTCCTCCTGGACGGTGAACACGCAGGTCATGTCGCCCGCGTAATCGCTGTTCCGAAGGACGTCCAGCAGCACCATGCAGCCCGCGCGGTCGTCCAGCGCTTTTGCCTTCACAAAGCCGTCGCCGAACTCGCGGTATTCGCTTTCGAACGTCGCATAGCAGCCCGGCGGGCAGAGACGCTCCGCCTCTTCCTTGTCCTTGGCGCCGATGTCGATATAAACGTTGTCGTAATCCGGGGCCTTTTTCCTGTCCGCTGCGCTCATCAGGTGAATCGCCTTCACGCCGATGACGCCCGGAACGGCCTTCTCGCCCACGATCACGCGCTTGGAGACGATGCAACGGGGGTCGATTCCGCCGACGCAGTCAAAGCGCAGCAGACCGTCGTCCGTCGCAAAGCGGACGATGAAGCCCACCTCGTCCATATGCGCGCAGAGCATCACATGGGGCTTCGTGCTGTCCCCGCCCTTTCGGAAGGCATAGACGCTGCCCATCGTATCGCCGTAGACGCGTCCCTCGCGCGCGGAAAGGATCTCCTGCGCCTCCCTGCGGATGGCGCTTCTGACTTCATCCTCCCAGCCCGACGGACCGCGCAGCGCGGTAATTTCCTTTAATAGCATAGCGTTTCCTCCCAGCCTGCGTCCATCGCGGCGATCGCCTCGCAAATCAGATGCGCCTGCCTGCGCATCAGCTCCGTCGAGCCCAGCTCCACAGTCGTATGCATGTACTTGATCGGAAGGCTCAGCACCGCGCAGGGCACGCCCTCGCAGGCGACCTGCACATCCCACGCATCGGTCCATGTGTTGTCCGGCACGGCGTCGATCATCGTCTTCAGCCCCAGCCTGTCCGCATGCGCGCGGATCATGTCCGTCAGCTTCCTGTGCGCGTTCGGGCCGACGCTCAAAACGCAGCTGTCCAGCGGGAACGTTTCGCCCGGGGCGCAGTCCTCCATCTTGCCGTGCGTGACGTCAAGAATCACCGCCATATCCGGACGGAGTCTTTCCGTCCCGGTGATCGCGCCGAGGCAGCCGCGCTCCTCCTGAACGGAGAGCACATAAAGGATTTCCGCATCGTGGATTCTTCTTTTCATCTGCTCCGCGCAGGAAAGCAGAATCGCCGCGCAGGCGCGGTCGTCGAGCGTCTTGCTGGCGATATGGCCGTTGAGCAGCGCAGTCGTGCGGCCCGTCAGCTGCACAGGCGTGCCCGCCGGGATGCGGCGCTTTGCCTCCTCGGGCGCAAGGCCGGTGTCGATAAACAGCTCCTCCGCCGGGGTGACCTCGCCGCGCTCGGCGCTTGCGGTCAGATGCGGCGGCACAGAGCCGATCACGCCGTAGACGGGGCCGTCCTTGCAAAGGATCGTGACCTCCTGCGCGGGCAGCGTCTGCGCCGCCACGCCCAGGGAGATAAAGCGGACGCTGCCGTCCTCCTCCACGCCCATGGTCATCAGGCCGACCTCGTCGATATGCGCGCAGAGCATCACCCGCGGCCCGCGGCCGCCGGAGGATTTCTGCACGGCGATCACGCTGCCCATCGGGTCGATCTCCACGCTGTCGCAGTGCGGCGCAAAGGCGCGCGCAAACTCATCGGCGACGGGCGCTTCATAGCCGCTCGTGCCGGGGACCGTCGTGATATGGGAAAGGAATTTTTCAAAATCCATGAAGAACGCTCCTTCGGATTGCTGATCAGGCTGCTGATCAGATGATTGGCCGGATCGCTTTTGCTCAGTCGGTGACGCCTTCGCCGCTGTAATCGAGCGTCTGATTGGCGCAGACCGTCTGCGTCCGGGGATCAAAGTGCATCTGTTCGTGCGTGTCCTCCGCCGCATAGCTCATCCAGTAGCTGGGCACCTGATGCACATAGCCGCACTGCGCGCAGCGATAATAGAAAACCTCCATCCGTTCTTACCTCCGTCAGATTGTCTGTCTGAGAATCGAGAGAATCAGCTGGCTGTCGAACATCGGCGCCAGGCGGGATGCTTCGATCAGCTCGCTGATTTGTTCCACCGGCGCAACAGCCAGCACGATCGGCACCAGTGCAAAGAGAATAAACAGCAGCAGCACGCCGCGCAGAAGGCCGAACACGCCGCCCACAAGCGCATCCAGATGGCGCAGCACCGGCAATTCGAAAACGTAATTCACCAGATGAATGACGAACGTCAGGACGACGTAGGCGATCAGGAAGCAGATCAGGAAGCTGAGGATGGACAGCGATACGCTGACAATGGTCTCGCTCATCATCTGCGCAATGGTCATCGCGGAAGACTGCAGCCCTGCCGCCGCGCCCGCGATGTTGGCCATGAACGCGCTTTCAAACGCGGCCGGCAGATTTGCGCTTTCAAGGATCTGCGCAAGCGCATTTTCCGTCACCTGCGAAATCGGCAGGAGCGACAGATCGAGGTTGCTGATCCGGCTGCCCGCGTCGGTATAATACAGCAGCGTATCGACCAGCGTCTGGTTGCCCTTGAGCCAGGCCGCCAGCTCGCCGCTCATCATGAACGCCAGCGCCGCCGAACCGATCAGCGCCGCGACGCTCAGAACGCCGCTGATGAATCCCCTGTACATGCCGTAAATGACGCTCACGCCCAGCACGATGAGGATGAGAATGTCGATGATGTTCATGTTGCTCCTTTCTTGCCGCCGCATCGCAGCGCCCGCCGGGCGCCCGGTCAGTTCGGCAGCTCGATGACGTAGATCTCCGAGCCGGAGGCGACGACGGCGCGGTTATCCGTGATCATGCCCAGCACAGCCGTAACCGTGATGGGCAGGGAATAGGCGGTGAAGGACGTCTCTGCGAATTTGCAGACGTACACCGCATTGCCGGCAAAGCCATACACGGAGCGCGTGCCCAGCGTCGCTGCGAGACATTCGCCGGGCAGATGCAGCACGCGGTCGACGCCGCCGTACATCAGGCGGATATTGCTGATGTGCACGCCCTCGCGGCTTTCCTGCGCGGGAATGAGCAGCTGATGGCTGATTCCGCCGATGTCCTTGACGTCCTCAACGGTATAGCCGTAGATCAGCGTCGGGTTGCTCTCCTCGAGCACGCGGTAGTTGTAGTGCATGATCTGCCGGGTCGTGACGATTTCCAGTCCGCCGTCCTTGTCGTAGATCATGTAGGCGATGTGTTCGCCCAGGGAGCTCTTGCCCGTGGAGAGCTTGCCCGGCTGGAAGGTCTGCAGCTCGGTGGAGATGACCGTGCCGGTCGTATCCAGGCCGAGCATCCACATCAGCTCGGTTTCCTGCGCGCTGGACGAGGTCATCGCCATGAAAAAGCCGATATCCAGCAGCGTCTGGTTGCTGACGCTTACGTTATCCACGATCTGTCCTTCCGAGTTGATCACGCTGACCACGCCGCTGTCCGGATCGCCGACAAACACGGCGACGTATTCGTCGCCCGCGCTGGCAAACTGGATCGTATCGGACATCTTGTTGTTGTAAATCAGCCGGCCGCGGCTGTTGAGGATGTACAGGTCGTTGCCGGACCAGGCGACGATCTTCTCCTGCGTCGCGTCGTAATCCGCGTTCGTGCCGATCTGGTAGCTCCATTCGTTGCCGCCCGTCGCGGCGACGCAGTGCAGCGTCGTGCCGTCATAGAAGATGACGCTGTCGCCAAAGGGCGTCACGTTCTGCGAAAGCGTCGCGCCGATGCGCGTCACCCTGCCCACGCCCTCGCGGCCGCCGCCGCTGAGCGCATAGGAAAGGACGATGGCGATCATCGCAATCAGCGCGATCACCGCAACCGCCATGCGCAGAAAACCGGAAACCGGATTTTGCTTTCTTTTCTTTTTATGATTGTCACTGATGCCGTATGAACGCAGCGTGCTGTTCGCGCCGGTCATGTACGTCACTCGCCTCTTGTTGCGATCCATGACTGTTTCCTTTCGAATTGATAGATTCCTGTATGCTCCGGCCTTCCGCCGAAAAATCTCCCGAAAAGTTTCCCGGGGTGTTCTGTTTTTTCTTCCAAGCTCTTATCTTAGACGGAAAGAAAGCGCGGCATACGGGCCGCTTATCCGGCCCTTTGAACCCTTTTGGGCCGCTTTTCCACTTTTGGAGTTTTGCGCAGATCCTATCCCAAAACGCATCAGAACATTTCCCAAAAAACCTTTGATCTGTCTTGCTTTTTTTCTCTTTTGGGCTTTTCCGTATACCAAAAGAGTTTTGGGTTATCCGCAGCTTATCCTCAGTTTATCCACACAGTTATCCACGGTTTTGTGGATAACTGTGGATAATTTGTGGATTGCTGTGGACATTTCCGGGGAAAACTGTATTCTCGCGCAATTTTTTCAGCTATTGCTTGAAAAACTTCTCTTTTCCCAAAAGAATGCCCGAAAACATCACCTAGACAGCACGCCGTTTTCAACGTGATACACGGCGCCCTGACGCGCGCCCGCCAGATCTGAAAGATCCGTGCAGGTCACAAACGTCTGCACGCGGTCGATCCGCTCGATCAGCTGACGCCTTCTGCCGGGGTCGAGCTCGCTCATCACGTCGTCGAGCATCAGAATCGGCGCTTCGCCGGTTTCCCTCGCGGCCATTTCCAGCTGCGCGAGCTTGAGCGAGAGCACAGCGCTGCGCTGCTGCCCCTGGGAGGCGAAGGTTCTCGCCTCTTTGCCGTTGATCGTCACGCCGATATCGTCCCTGTGAATGCCCACGGTCGTGGTCATCCGGCGCAGATCCTCGCTTCTCGCCGCGCGAAGGCGCGCGAGCAGCTGCCCCTCGACGTCGCCCCCTTCGGCCGTCTGGGAAATATACCAGAGCCGGAGCTCCTCGCGCCCGTCCGTCAGGGAAGCATGCGCCGCTTTCGCGTCCTGCGAAAGCTGAGCGATCGCCTCGCGGCGGCTCTGCGCGATCTGCGCGCCGATTCCCGCCAGCTGCTCGTCCCACATGTCCAGCGTCGGAAGCAGCGAGGGGTTCTTCGCAATCTCCTTGAGCAGCGCGTTGCGCTGGTTCAGCGTGCGCACGGCACGCTGAAGCGCATAAAAATACTGCGGCCTCAGCTGAGAAAGCTGCATGTCGATGAACCTGCGCCGCTCCGCCGGGCCGTCCTTGATGATGGAAAGATCCTCCGGCGAAAAAAGCACCCCGCAGACATGGCCCAGCAGCTCGCCGATGCGGTCTGCCTGCCGTGCGCCGATGCGCACGGTCTTTTTCTTTTTCTGGTGCTTGTCCAGCAGGATCGTCACCTCGTGCGTGCCGTCCTGCTGGTGGGTGAGGATGTTCACGCGGGCGTTTGCCGCGCCCCAGCGGATCAGCTCCTCGTCGCGCGCGGTTCTGTGGCTGCGCCCGAGGCAGCAAAGATGCAGCGCCTCGAGGATGTTGGTCTTGCCCTGCGCGTTCGGCCCGGTGAAAACGGTCACGCCGCTGTCAGGCTCGATCACCGCCTGCTCATAATTTCTGAAATTTTTGAGACTCAGCGATTTAACGCGCATAGCTCCCTGTTACTCCTTATTTCCCTGCATCGGCGTCAAAGCGCGCCAAAAAGGGCGGAAGACTTTTCTTCCCTTGATTGTTTTTTGTTTAGGAATTGAACACGCGGACCGGCAGTACCAGATAGAGGTAGGCGTCGCCCTCGGTCGGGCAGACGACGCACGGGCTCACGTTGGAATTGAAGCGCATGAAGACTTCGTCGTCGGAAAGCGCCTTGAGCACGTCGGTGATGTAGCGGACGTTGAAGGCGATGTTCAGGTCCTTGCCCTCGGTCGTCACGGGGATCCTTTCCTCCATGTCGCCGGTTTCGGAGTTGGAGGTCACCATCAGCGTATCGCCGTCGATTCTGAAGCAGACGAGGTTGCTCTTGCCCTCGCGCGCGATGAGGCTGGCGCGGTCGATCGCGCTGCCCAGATCGCTGCGGCCCACGGCCACGCGGGTCTGCCATTCCTGCGGCAGGATCTGGCGGTAGCGGATGAACTCGCCCTCGAGCAGGCGCGCCACGACATTGGTATGGCCGATGTTCAGTTTCACATGGCTGCGGCTGAAGCAGAGGGAAACCTCGTCCTCGGTGTCGGCGAGGATCTTGGCGATATCGCCCAGCACCTTGCCGCCCACAACCGCGGCGACGTCCTGATCCGGGCCGCTGATGTTCTCCTTGCGCATGGCCAGGCGGAAGCCGTCCAGCGCGACGACGCGCATTTCGGCCCTGCCGATTTCCATCAGGCAGCCGGTGAGGATCGGGCGGCTCTCGTCCACGGCGATGGCAAAGAGCGTCCTGCCGATCATATCGCGCAGGGTGTTCTGCTGCATGGCAAAGCTGCTGCCGGAAACCTGCGGCAGCTCCGGATATTCGACCGGGTCAAAGCCGGTGATCGTCGTGCGGGTGGAGGCGCAGCGGATGGTCGCCTGCATGCGCTCGCTGACGGTGATATCACACGTTCCGCCGGGCAGCTTGCGCACGACCTCGCAAAGGAGCTTGCCGGGGAGCACCGCGCGTCCTTCCTCGATGAAGGTTGCGGGAATGACGGTTTCAATGCCGAGGGCCAGATCCGTACAGGTCAGTCGGAGGCCTTCTTCGCAGGATTCAAAGAGGATGCCTTCCAGAATCGGCTTGGGGGAACGCACCGCCAGCGCGCGGCTGACGATGGAGAGGCTCGAGTTCAGATCGTTGGTATCGCAGGAAAAACGCATATCATCAACCTCCATGAGAGTAGTAGCAGTATATAGGATTCAGCAGGAGTAGCCGTAGTGCGGTGGAAAACGGGGATAAGTCCCAAAAAGCCAAAACACATCACGCTTTTTGGTTGTGGATAACCGGTTTAAAACAGGGAAAACTTATGGACAGTTTTCCACAGTGATGTGCATAATCGGGCGATGACTGATGATTTATCCCGCAGCGGGAGAAAGAGCTGCATAAAAGGGCAAATTCAATCATATTCAGTATTCGCTTTTTCCCTGTGAATTCCTTCAAATATATCAAAAAAGCGGCTAGTGTCCGCTCCCGCTTCCAAATGTCCTTGCAGGCAATGGATATGCGGCCTTGCGCGCGATTTCCTGCCGAACAAAAAACTCCCTCCCCGAAAGGGGAAGGAGCGATAGAGTCCATTACAGGCCCTTTTCGACGGTCTCGGCGATCTTCTCCGGGCTGAGGCCGTAGAAGTGAAGCAGCTCCGCCGGGGAGGCGGACTGGCCGAAGCAGTCCGGCACGCCCAGCTTGGCGAGCCTGCCGCCATGCTCGGCGACGACGGCGGCGACAGCGTCGCCCAGACCGCCAACGATGGAATGCTCCTCGACAGTGAAGAGCTTCATCTCACTGGCGAGGGACTTGACGATCTCCTCGTCCAGGGGCTTGATGGTGTGCATGTTCACGACGGTGACCTCAATGCCCTTGGCGGCGAGGATATCAGCCGCCTTCATGCAGGCTTCCACCATCAGGCCGCATGTGATCAGCGCGGCGCTGCCGCCCTTGCGCAGGACGTTGGCCTTGCCGACCTCAAAGGGCATACCCTCGGAGAAGACCGGAGTCGCCAGGCGGGCAAGACGCAGATAGACCGGGCCGTTGATCGCGGCGGCGGCGCGCACGGCGCGCTTGGCCTCCTCCGCGTCGCAGGGGCAGAGGATGGTCATGTTCGGCAGGACGCGCATCAGCGCGATATCCTCGATGGCCTGATGGGTCGCGCCGTCCTCGCCGACGGTGATGCCGGCATGGGAGAAGGCGATCTTGACGTTCAGGTCCGGATAGCACACGCCGTTGCGGATCTGCTCGAAGCAGCGGCTGGCGAAGACGGCGAAGGTCGAGCAGAAGGGGATATAGCCCATGCTCGCCAGACCGGCCGCCATGGTGATCATGTTCGCCTCGGCGATGCCGGCGTTGAAGAAGCGCTCCGGATGCGCCTTGGCAAAGTACTGGGTCATCGTCGAGCAGGACAGGTCGGCGTCGAGCGCGACGATCCTGTCGTTTTCAAAGCCGAGGGCGGCGAGCTCCTCGCCGTAGCCTACGCGCGTAGCTTTCTTTTCACTCATGGCTCAGTCCTCCAGTTCCTTCAGTGCGATCGCGGCTTCCTCAGCCTTGGGAGCCTTGCCGTGCCAGCCGGCCTGGTTCTCCATGAAGGAAACGCCCTTGCCTTTGACGGTATGGCACAGGATGCAGCGCGGCTTGCCCGGGCAGGCCGGTTCGTCCAGCGCGGCGATGACCTGCTCCAGGTCGTTGCCGTCCTGCACCTCGATCAGATCCAGACCGAAGGCGCGCAGCTTTGCCGGGAAATCGCCCAGGCTCATGACGTCGTCGTTGCGGCCGTCGATCTGCAGACCGTTCCAGTCGAAGATGACGGTCAGGTTGTCGAGCTTATAGTGTGCGGCGGCCATCAGAGCCTCCCAGACCATGCCCTCCTGGCTTTCGCCGTCGCCCAGCAGGGTGTAGACATGCTGATTGCCGTGCATGGTCTTGATGCCCAGCGCCATGCCGACGGCCACGGAAACGCCCTGACCCAGAGAACCGGTGGAGGCGTCCACACCCGGGCACTTGTTTTTGTCCGGATGGCCCTGCAGCATGCCGCCCATCTTGCGCAGGCGGGTATATTCTTCCTTGTCAAAGAAGCCGTTGTTGGCGAGAACCGCATAAAGCGCGGGCGCGGCGTGGCCCTTGCTGAGCACGAAGCGATCGCGCTCCGGCATGGACGGATTGGCAGCGTCCACGTTCATCTTATAGCCATACAGCGCAGCAAGAATTTCCACAGCGGACAGCGATCCGCCCGGATGGCCCGAGCCGGCGCCGGCCAGCATCGAGATGATATCGCGGCGGATAACCCTGCATTGCGCCTTAAGTGCCTGAAGCTCCATGATAATCCTCCTGAATTCCGAAAGAAGCGATAAAGCTGTTTGTTGATAGGCATAATACAGACCAATTATAAAAGTGTGCAATGAGAATGTCAAGTATTCTTGAAATAGTTGATTTTTTATCGATCTGAGTTCAACATATTGCACGGGTTGAAGGTTGAGAATTGTGCAAAAATATGGTACAATGGTCAGACAACAGACCATATCGGGAATCATGGCAGAAAAAAGAATCAGTCTGATCAGAAAAAGAATCAGCAATACGCTGTCGGCTGCCGCGCGGAAGCGGCGCAGGCGGGAAAGGATATAAAAAGCAGCATGGAAACAGGAAGAAAAACGCGCAAGCTGCCTGAGCAGGTTGCCGATAAGCTCAGAGAGATGATCATTCAGGAAGAAATGAAGACCGGAAGCAAGCTGCCGGCGGAGGCGGAATTGATGGTCCGCTTCGGCGTGAGCCGTTCGACGGTCCGCGAGGCGGTCAAAATCCTGCAGACGGAGCATATTGTCGATATCCGCCAGGGACAGGGCACCTTCCTTTGCGCGATGCCCGGCCTTGCGGATGATCCGCTGGGGCTTCGCTTTGCCGATCAGGAGGATCTGATCGGCAAGCTGCTGGAGACGAGGCTGCTCATCGAGCCGAGCGTCGCGGCGCTGGCGGCCCAGCGCAGGCAGGAAAGCCACCTGAACGAGATGAAGAACCTGCTGGACAAGATGGACAGCGCCTATCTGCACGGAGAAAACTACACGCCGTTTGATTTTGAGTTCCATTCCGAGGTCGCGCAGTGCACGGGCAACGAGGTGCTCATGCGCCTTCTGCCCACGATCCATGAATCCATCCGCGCGGGCTATCAGCATACTAAGCGCGTGGAGGGCAGCTATCAGCGCGCGAGCCAGTGTCATCTGGAGATGTACAGGGCCATTGCCGACAGGGACAGCGAACGCGCGCGTCAGGCGGCGCAGCGCCATATGATCCAGACGATGCACGATTCCTGCGTCGAGGTGCCGATGGTGCTTCTGCGCTGAAGGCCGCGTCGTTTGCAAAAAGAGAGGATACCGTCATGAAGATCATCGCGCGGATTCACAGCGACTTCCCGGAGAAATTCGGTATTCCGCGCCAGAGCGGGCTCGTGCCCGATACGCGGGCGCGGATCGTCTTCGAGCCGGAGTACCGCAATCCGGACGCGCTGCGCGGCATTGAGGGCTATTCGCATCTGTGGCTGATCTGGTCGTTTTCCAGGGCGGAGCGGGACACATGGTCGCCGACCGTGCGTCCGCCGCGGTTGGGCGGCAATACCCGCGTGGGCGTCTTCGCGACGCGCTCGCCCTTCCGCCCCAACGCCATCGGGCTTTCCAGCGTCACGTTGGAGAAGATCGAGCTGTCTACCCCGGAAGGCCCGGTGCTGACCGTCGGCGGTGCGGATCTGATGGACGGCACGCCGATCTTCGACATCAAGCCATATCTGCCGCATGTCGACAGCCATCCCGACGCGCGCGGCGGCTTCGCCGCGGAAAAGGCCGGATACCGTCTTTCCGTTATCTTCCCGCCGGCGCTTCTTCAGCAGATTGAGGAAGAGAAGCGGGAGGCGCTCAGGGGCGTGCTTGAAAACGACCCGAGACCTTCCTATCAAAGCGACCCCGACCGGGTATACGGCGTGGCCTTCGCAGGAAAAAACGTGAAGTTCACCGTCGACGGCGGCGTGCTGACGGTTCGTGGTATCGAATCCATCCAATAAAAACTGGCCTCCGCATGATTGCCGTGCGGAGGCTTTTTTAGTAGAGGAATTTTTGACCTCTCCGCCGCGGCACCTCCCCTGTATCAGGGGTGGCAAGGCGTGGCGAAATGATAGGGTACAGCCTTTCTGCCGTATCGTTTTCATCGTGCAAAGGGAAGTAAAAAAACGCACAGAAAAAGGAAAAATTCTGTAGGGGAGGGGCTCTGCTCCTCCCTGAGACGTAAAAAATCTTCCCCTATGGGAAGGCGGCACGGCGCAGGATATGACGGATGAGGTCTCCGCCCGCAGGCGGATCAAAGATTGTGTTTTATAAAAAACGGGAGGAGCAGAGCCCCTCCCCTACAAGGATACAAATCAACAGACGCCCCGGAGAAAGCTGTATTTCTCCGGGGCGTTATGGTTTATACTTCGCCGAAGCTTTCATCGGCCAGCAGCGCCTTGAGCTTCCTGTCCGGCGCGGTTTCGTCCGTATCCGGAATGCTCAGATCGACGTGATCGCCCGGCTCCTCGACGGCGACGATCTTCGTATGCTTCGTTTCGCCCGTGATGGCAAAGCGCACGGCGACGTCCCCGCGGCCCTGAAAATGCATGGGGATCATGATCTTCGGCTTCACGGTCATCACGAAATACCCCGCGCCCGCGTCGTACATACTTCCCTGACGCGGATCGACCGGGAAGAAGGCGAGGTCGATTTTCTCCTTCGGGATCGGGGCGACGCAGTCATAGAACGCGCGCTCGGCAGTCTCGATTTCCGTGATGGAGGATTCGTCGCGCCAGTGCCACAGGTTCAGATCGCCCGCATGGAAGAGGGTGATGCCGGCGTATTCGACCATGAACGAAACGCCCTCGTCCGTCGAGCCGAACGCCCTGACCTGAACCGGGCCGAAGCCGCGCTCCTCGCCGGGCTTCATGCGCACGCCGCGATGCGGCTGCGGCACGTCAAAGCTGACGATGTACACGGCGTTTTCTCCGCACAGGTCGTAAATTTTTTCGGAAAAGTGATCCTCATGGCGATGACTGACGAAGACATAGAGCTTTTTGAAGCCCTCAAGCGTCTCCTTTTCAGGGAGGCAGCGCCTGTCCGGGCCGTGCTCGCTGGCGTCAAAGAGCATGCCCGTTTCGCCGATGGTCAGAAGAAATCCGCTTCCTCCGAGATATTCTACTGCGATGTCCTTCATCATCCGGCAAACGCTCCTTTCGATCATTGGACAGGGTTCTTTTCTTGAAAGTTGATGGGGAAGGGTATCCCTGTCATCTATCATTTTAACCATTTTTTACCACTTGTCAATCTTTTGATCCTCTTTTTCTCCACTCTTACACCATTTCGAAATAAAATTTCGTTAATATCGGGAAAATACTCACCACTTTATGTCAAATTACGTCGAATTCTGTCGAGATCAAACCCTTCTCTGTCAGTCTTTTTTCCTGCGTGCAGACCGAGGCGATGAACCTGCGGTCGTGGGATACGGCGATGATGCAGCCCGGATAATCGCCGAAGAGGCTGCGCAGCACGGGGCCGGAGAGCGGGGAAAGGTTGCGCGTGGGCTCGTCAAGGAGGAGGACGTTTGGGCGCTTCATGGCCATGGCAAGGAACATCAGCTTGGCCTTCTGCCCGCCGGAGAGCGCGCGGCAGGGATGGTTCATCTCGTCGGCGGTGAATTTCATCGAGCCCAGCGCGACGGCGTTTCTGACCTGCTCCTCCTTCTCGCCGGTGATCGTCAGCATGTAAAGCGGCGTTTTGTCCATGTCGAGCATATCGTCCGGATCCTGCGGCATATAAAAGACATTCAGGTCGCTCCGGTCTGCAAGCTGATCGCGGATCAGGCGGAGGAGCGTCGATTTGCCCGCGCCGTTGTGACCTGTGATGCAGAGCTTTTCGCCCGCGCGGACCATCAGACGGATGTCCCGGGCGAGCGTGCGGCCGCCGGCTGAGAGGGTATCAAGGTGCAGATCGAGCACGACCTTGCCGGGCGGCAGCGGATCGCATGCAAGCTTTGCGAAGATCGCCTCCTCGCTCTCGGGCATGGCGGTCATGTTTTCGCTCTCGCGTTCAAACCGCCTGCCCATGGACATGACGCTGTGCATTTTTTTCTTGAGCAGGCGCGCCGTGCCCGGATCCTGACGGGAGACGACGTTTTGCTGATGCTCGACCTTCTGGCGGATCTGCTCGTATTTGCGCATTTTCTTTTCGTGCTCCTCGCGTTCCTTGCGGGCGACCTGCTCCTGATGCTCGAACAGATCCGCGCGGGCCTTGATAAATTCCTCGTATGTCTGCCGGTGCAGCTTCGCGCGGGGAACCTGCCGCCTGCGCAGCCGCTCGATCAGCAGTACGCCCGTCGCCGTGCGGGCAAGGAGCGTCTCGTCGTGGGAGACAAAGAGGATGGAAAGTCCGCAGGTGAGCATGAAGTCTTCCAGCCAGCGGATCGTAGAAATATCCAGATCGTTGCTCGGCTCGTCGAGCAGGAGCAGCTCCGGGTCGTTCATCAGAAGATGGGCCAGCTGGAGCTTGACGCGCTCGCCGCCGGAAAAGGAGCCCATGCTCTGCTCGCTGTAGAAGATATCCGCGGGCAGGCGAAGCCGCGAGGCCAGTGCGCCCAGCTCTTTCGGTGTGAGATCAAAGAAGCAGCCGTTGCCGGAAAAGTATTCGTATGCGCTCAGGCCGCGAAGCGCGGCGGGAAGCTCCTGCGGAAGATAGCCCATGCGGCAGGTTTGCGTGATCCTGCCGCTCATCTCGATGTAATCGCCGATGCCCGTGTCGCCGGCGACAGCGCGCAGCAGCGTGGATTTTCCGTTGCCCTCCTCGCCGATGAGGGCGATGCGCTCGCCCGGACCGACGGAGAAGGAAAGATGATCGATGAGCGTCGTCAGATCCTTTTTGTGCGTGAGGGTCAGATCGTGTATGGTCAGCATAATTCTCCTTGATCAAAAAACAAAGTCCGCCCCCGGCACAGGCCGAAGACGGAACGCACACAAAAAGACCGTGGCTTGCTTAAAGGCGTCTGATGCGCGGTTTCGTTTCGGCACAGGAAATAAGTCCGTCTGCCTGCTGCAGCCGGGGCTGTGTTTCTGAAAACGAAATCAGATGCGCATGACGCCCGTTCACCTCTTGATATTTTCTGCGGTCATGATAGCATGCAGTGGTCAATGTGTCAAGCATTGACAAGCCATGGAATCTTATATATACTATCTCATAGTGTTAGCAAAAGTGCGTCGGGAGGAAAATTCGATGACGATATACAGACAATTGGCCGAGGAGCTTTTTTACTCGATGGATCATTCATGCGGGCGTTCTCCGCACGAGGAGGTCAGCGCGTCCATGCGCGGCGAGATGGCGGTGCTGCGTCTGCTGGAGCATCAGGATGAGGCGCTGACGGCGGGCGAAATCAGCCGGATGCTGAACATGACGACCTCGCGCATCGCGGCGGTGCTGAGCAGCCTTGAAAAAAAGAACATGATCGTGCGCAGCGTCGATGAGCTGGACAAGCGGCGTATTCTGGTGACGCTGACGGGCGAGGGGCTCAAATTCTGCAAAAAGAAAAAGGAATGTGCGATCAGCGACATGACGGGTCTGCTGATGCAGCTGGGCGAAAGCGACGCAAAGGAATTTGTCCGGCTGATGAAGCGGGTGAATATGCTCGTTCTGCCCAGGGAGCAGTCCGCGGGCGGAACACCGGATAAAGCAATCGGGATGTAAGGAGGAAGGACGATATGCAAAAAACCGGACAGGAAAGAAAGACGGGCGGCAAAATGGCGATGATCAGGAAATTGTCGGCATATATCGGTGCCTATAAAAGAAACGCGGTCGCATCGCCCCTGTTTACCATCGGCTGCGTCATTCTGGAAATTCTGATTCCCTACATGACCGCTTCGATCATCGACCATGGCATCTCCGCGGGCGACATGGGGCATGTCGTGAAGGTGGGCGCCGTGATGGCAGCGATGGCGCTGCTGGCGATGGTCTGCGGCGTGAAGGCCAATCAGCACAGCGCGAAGGCGAGCACAGGCTTTGCCGCCAATCTGCGCAGCGCGATGTTCAAAAATATTCAGGATTTCTCGTTTTCCAACATTGACAAATTCTCCACGGCGGGTCTGGTCACGCGCCTGACGACGGACGTCAGCCATATCCAGATGGCCTTTCAGATGATCCTGATGGTCTGCACGCGCGCGCCGGTGACGCTGATTGTCGCGCTGGTGATGGCGCTTTCCATCAATGCAAAGCTGTCGATGGTCTTCCTGCTGGTGATGGTCATCCTCTTTGCCGCGCTGTTTGTTCTGGTGCCGATGTCCATGCGCTACTTCCGCCAGATGTTCAAAAAATACGACGTGCTCAACGGCGTCATCAAGGAAAACGTGGGCGCAATCCGCGTGGTGAAGTCGTTTGTGCGCGAGGAGCACGAGCACGGAAAATTCACCAAAGCCGCGCAGGATGTGTTCCATAATTCCGTATCCGCGGAGAAGATCATCTCCCTCAACGGCCCGATCATGACCACCTGCGTCTATACCTGCATCCTTTTGATCAGCTGGTTCGGCGCGCAGATGATCGTCAGCAGAACCGGCCTGACCACGGGCGAACTGACGAGCCTGCTTTCCTATGTCATGAATATCCTCATGAGCCTGATGATGCTCTCCATGATCTTCGTCATGCTCTCCAATTCCATCGCCGCTGCGCAGCGCGTGGAGGAGGTGCTCATGGAAAAATCCGACATTACCTCGCCGGAAAATGCCGTCAGGCAGGTGAAGGATGGATCCGTCAGCTTTGAAAACGTCAGCTTTTCCTATCAGAAAACCGGCGAAGGCAAGGCCGTTCTCTCGGACGTCGATCTTCAGATCCGCTCGGGCGAGACCATCGGCGTCATCGGCGGAACGGGCTCCTCGAAGTCCTCGCTGGTCAATCTGATTTCCCGCCTGTACGACGTGAGCAGCGGCAGCGTAAAGGTCGGCGGCGTGGATGTGCGCGATTATGACATCGAGACGCTCCGCAGGGAGGTGGCCATCGTGCTGCAGAAGAACGTGCTCTTCTCCGGCACGATTCTGGATAATCTGCGCTGGGGCGACGAAAACGCGACGGAGGAGCAGTGCCGGGAGGCCTGCCGCCTCGCCTGCGCGGATGAATTCATCCAGGGCTTCCCGGACGGCTACAACACGAAAATCGAGCGCGGCGGCACCAATGTATCCGGCGGTCAGAAGCAGCGCCTGTGCATTGCCCGCGCGCTGCTGAGAAAACCAAAGGTGCTCATCCTGGACGATTCCACCAGCGCGGTCGATACCGCGACGGACGCGAAGATCCGCGCGGCGCTGAAGACCTATCTGCCCGAGACGACCAAGATCATCATCGCCCAGCGCATCGCCTCCATCGAGGACGCCGACCGCGTGCTGGTGATGGACGAGGGCCGGGTGGACGGCTTTGATACGCCGGATAACCTGCTGAAAACCAACGCGATCTACCGCGAGGTCTACGAGAGCCAGAATCAGGGCGGCAGCGGAGACTTTGACGAGGACGCGAAAAAGGACACGGTTCATGCGAAGGGAGGTGCGCGCGTATGATGAGAGGCCCCAAGGGACACGGCGGCCCGGGCGGCATGAAGGGCAGACCCGGCGCGAAGAATCCCGGAAAGACGCTCAGGCGCATCCTCTCCGAGGTCATGAA
>JAFSCW010000142.1 GCA_017436605.1 Clostridia bacterium
ATGGTGCCGATGTTAACGTGCGGCTTCGTGCGCTCAAACTTTTGCTTCGCCATTGGAAAAACCTCCTCAATATTTCGGCTGACAGTTTTTCTGCGCCCGCCGAATTTTCGGTGGTCGCTTGGAGCAGGTGATGGGAATCGAACCCACGCGATCAGCTTGGGAAGCTGAAGTTCTGCCATTAAACTACACCTGCAGGGTCTGTCAACCGGATTTATTCATCCCATATTGTATCCAAACATCCGGAAAATGTCAATAGCCGCACTTCTTTTCAGGCGAAAATGTGACGGTCTATGGCCCTCCGCGCTCTAATTGTTCCGCTCACGGATGAGCTTTTCGAGCTTATGCTTAACGCGCTGGAGCGCGTTGTCGATGCTCTTGACATGGCGGCCGAGCATCTTGGCGATTTCCTGATAGCTCTTGCCGTCCAGATAAGCCGCCAGCACCTTGCGCTCGAGCGGGGAAAGCGCCTCGTCGATGCGGCTTTCGATCGACACATAGCTTTCCTGGCCAATGAGCAGCTCCTCCGGATCGGCGCTCCTGCCCTCGGTGATCACGTCCATGAGCGTGCGGTCGCTCTCCTCCTCGTAGATGGGCTTGTTCAGCGATACATAGGAATTGAGCGGGATGTGCTTCTGCCTCGTCGCGGTCTTGATCGCGGTGATGATCTGGCGCGTGACGCACAGCTCCGCGAACGCATGGAAGGACGCCAGCTTGTCCGGCTTGAAGTCCCTGAATGCCTTGAACAGGCCGATCATGCCTTCCTGCACGATGTCCTCGTGATCCGCGCCGACGAGAAAATACGAGCGCGCCTTGGACCTGACGAAGTTTTTGTACTTGTTGAGCAGATATTCCGACGCATACGCGTCGCCCTGCTGTGCCAGCAGCGCGATCTCCTCGTCGGTCATGCCTTCATAATCCCTGTACATTCCGTCCTCCCGGCGTGCTGTATTGTGCTCAGTCCAGTCCCCTGCGCATCCGCTCGAAGATCTCTCTCTGATGCGGCGGCAGGCGGGAGAAGATATCCCCGCGGGAAACCTTCTCGTCCTTCATCCTCACGCGCCCCACAGCGCGCGTCTGGCTCAGCTGAACCAGGAACTCGCGCGAGGAAATGCGCACCGCGCCGCGGCCGAGCGCCACCGTCTGCTCGGTGGAGTCGCTCGTCGCCACGCGGACCTGGCGCCATTTGGGCGCCTGCGCGCAGAGGGTTTCGATGTAGTTGTCCGCGCTCTCGGCGTGCTTGGTGAAGATCACCTCCACGCCGTGCACCGTCGTCTTCGAGCGCGTCGTCCGGTCGGTATAGTGACCGTCGAACACGACGATCACTTCCTCGCCGGAATAGCCCGCGTAGTCGGCGATCAGATGAACCAGCCGCTCGCGCGCCTCGTCGATGGACAGATGCTCCTCCTTCGGCACATTCCATGCGCCGATGACGTTGTATCCATCCACAAGCAGAAGCGGCTTCATAATCAGCCCCTTGCGCCGGCGACGGCGTAAAGCAGGATGCCCGCCGCCACGGAAGCGTTGAGCGAGTCGATATGGCCCTTCATCGGCAGGGAGACGGTCTTGTCGCAGCTCTCCAGCACCAGGCGGGAAATGCCCTCGCCCTCAGAGCCGATGACGATCGCCGCCGCGCCGGAGAAATTCACCCTGCGATAGTCCTCGCCGTTCATCGCCGCGCCGTAAATCCACACGCCTTCCTTCTTCAGGCGCTCGATCACGCGGGTCAGGTTCACCTCTTTGGCGACCGGCAGATACTCCACCGCGCCCGCGCTGGCCTTCACCGCCGCCGGAGTCAGGCCCACAGCGCGGCGCTCGGGGATGATCACGCCATGCGCGCCGGCACATTCCGCGCTGCGGATAATCGCGCCCAGGTTATGCGGATCGGTCACGCCGTCGAGGATCACCAGCAGCGGCTCCTCGCCGCGCGCCTTCGCCAGAGCCAGCATATCGTCGACGGTCTTGTAGCTGTACGCGCTCGCCACGGCGATCAGGCCCTGATGGTTCGGCGCCATCTGATCCAGGCGGACGCGGTCGACCTCCTGCACGATGATCTTGGCGTCCTTGGCCATCGCCACGATCTCGCGCGCGGAGCCGATCAGCTCGCCCCGGGCGACCAGCAGCTTTTCAATATCGCGGCCGGCGCGCAGCGCTTCGCGGATCGGATTGCGGCCCACG
This sequence comes from Clostridia bacterium, assembly GCA_017436605.1. Taxonomy (GTDB): domain Bacteria; phylum Bacillota; class Clostridia; order Christensenellales; family Aristaeellaceae; genus Ventricola. Next base: position 2,176 of record JAFSCW010000142.1, read on the forward strand.
AGCAGGTTGTTTTCCTCCTCCTCGTGCGGCGGCGGAACCGGGCGGGACGGACGCTCCTCGCGCGGGGGCATCGGCGGACGGCGGTCGTCCCGGCGCTCCGGGCGCGGGCCGCCGAAGCCCGGCCTGTCGTCGCGGCGCTCAAAGCGCTGCGGACGGTCCTCGCGGCGTTCACGGCGCTCGCCATATTCACGGCGCTCGCCATATTCGCGGCGCTCGCCATAGTTCTTCTTTTCGCCGTACGGCTTGCGCTCGCCGTAGCTCTTGCGCTCACCGTAGCGGCGCTCGGTCTCTACAGCGCGGCCTTCGTCGCGCGCCGGGCGGCGGGTCAGTTCGTCATCGCGCCAGTCGTCGCGCTTGCTCTGGGGCTTCTTGGTGAAGCTGTCATAATATGCCATATATTTCCCTCTTTAATGCTCTATCCATGTGTCGGGGAGGGGCTTTGCTCCTCCCGGTATGTCGGTGTCCGTCCTCTTATCCGTCCCTGCCTGCAGGCGGAGCAGCGCGCCGCATCGCCTTACAGGAGCGCCGCGGATTTTTCCTTCACCGCTTTTGCCTGACCGCAGGAGGCTCTGCCCTCCGGGCAGGCGCCATGCAGGCAAGCGGGGCCCGCGTCTGCAAAGAGCGCCGGCGCAGCCCTGCGGCATTCACAAAGCATCTGCCAGGCCATCTCGCGGATTTCCCACTGCGCGCGGTTGCAGCAGCGCAGCTCGAAAAAGTGCATCAGTTCGCGCGCATTCATCGTCACCAGCAGGCGCGTCGCGCAGGCGTTGGGCAGAACAAAGCGCGCGTCCTCGTTGGATTTTTCCTTCGCGCCGCCCAGCTTATCCTGCCACTCCGTATACCATCTATGCATGGTTTCCATCTGGCGGATGAACTCGGCCTCCTCCGCCTCGCCCAGCGCCGAGATGCTCGGCGGAACGACGAAATCAAATCCGTCCGCCATGGAGACATAGCGCTGACTCTGCACGGAAAAGCTGGCGATGCGATGCCGCGTCAGCTGCGCCAGCAGCGCGCGGGAAACGCCCTCCACCGCGAAGGTGAAGCTCGCATGCTCGGTCACGGAGAGATGCCCCCGCTCCATCACGCCTGCGATGTACTTTTTCTGGTCGCTCGTTTCCACGCGCTCGCGCAGCGTTTCCAGATCCGCCTGCGCATAGCACAGCCTCGCGCCCAGCGCCACAACCTCGTCCGGATCGGGCGTCGCGCGCAGCAGCATTACCTTGAGCTTTGCTTTTGCCATAATTCCTCCGTGCGCGAAAGCGCCGCCTTCATCAGTTCATCCAGCCTCTGCGTCTGGCCGGACAGGTACAGATATCCCCAGAGCGCCTCCAGCCCCGTCGCATGCGAATAATCCGCCGGGTCGGCGTTCTTCGGCGCGGCATGCTTGGCCTGCGCGTTGCGGCCCCGGCGGGCGACGTCGGCCTCGCTCTCGGTCAGCTCCGTCTCGATCGCCTCGAGCATCTTTGCCTGCGCATGCGCGCTGACCATCCTGACCGCCTGCCGGTGCATCCTGCCGACGGTCATCCCGCGGGCGAGGAGCAGGCTGCGCACGTACAGATCATGCACCGTATCGCCGATATACGCCATCTGAAGCGGGTTCAGCTCCCGCGTGTCCTTCGCGCCGAACGCATCGCGCGCGGCGGCCAGTTCTTCCCTGAGCAAAAGGCCATTTCTCCTTTGGACTTTCATGATATCAAAATGACGCAGTACGCCATTTTTCTAGGCTACAGTATAGCACCAAAGCAAAAAAAAGGGAAGTCCTTCTTTCGGCCTCCCTCTGCTTTTTGCGCTAGGCGTCTCCCGTCGGCTCATCGCGCCTGTCGACAGCCTCAAGCGGCTCCGGTTTTTCCCCGGCAAGCGCATGCCAGCGGCAAAGTCCATCCGCAATCGCCGCCGCCACCTGCTCGCGATACGCCTCCGTCAGAAGCTTTGCCTCTTCCTCCCTGTTGGAGAGAAATCCGCACTCCACCAGCACGCTCGGCAGGCCCAGCGTCAGGATATAATAATCCCCGCCGAGCGCCTCGCGCGCCTTCGCCGGACGAAGGCCTTCGACCATCGCCTCCTGCACGGCGCCCGCCAGCAGTCTGCCCGCCGGGCAGCCCTCCCGATAAAAGACCTGCGGCCCGCTCTCGCTGCGCCCGGCGTATTCGTTCATGTGGATGGATACGACGATATCCGCCCGCCCTTCCCCGATGATCCTTGCCCGGCGCTGCATATCCTGCAGCTTTTTGCGGATGGGCGGATTCTCATCGCACAGCGCATAATCCCCCGTGCGCGTCATGATCACCTGCGCGCCCTGCTCTTCCAGCAGGCGCTTTGTCCTGATCGCTACGTCGAGGTTCAGTCCCTTCTCCGCCTCGCCGGACACCCGGCCCACCGCGCCGCCGTCATAGCCGCCGTGCCCCGCATCCAGCGCGACGCACAGCCCCCGCAGCACGCCCTGCTCCGCCTGCACCACAGCCGCAGCGCCGCCGGCAAAGGTCATGGCGGCGTTGTTCCCCGCCGCGCCGAACAGCGCCGCCGTGCACAGCGTCGTCATCCCCAGCATCAGCCCTCTCGCCAGCCTGACCCGATCCTTTTTCCGCATAGGCCGCCCCTCCGTCCTTCTGCCCTCTCCCCTGAGGAGTATGCCGCGGGCCGCCAAAACATGTTTTTCCTCCGGGAAAACGGTGATCCCTATTCATGATCGTTTCACAATCATCACAATCCTGACTCAAATGTTACAAAACTTATACAGACTTTTCCCCCGCTTTCCAACAGGTTATCCCCAGTTTTCCACCAACTTTTCCACAACCCCCATCCCTTGATTCTACGGATAAAACCGGCTTTTCCCGCAGGTTATCCACAGTTGTCCACAGAAGTTTTCCTCAATCCGGCGTCAAATTGTTGAAAACCAGAGTTATCCACAACCTTACAAATATGAAAAAGTCGTGCCGGAATATTACAGGAATGTAATAATTCGGACGCGACTTTGACATATTTTTGCGCTGGATATCGTCACATTATACCAAACGCAGTGACGGACAGGCATTGAGATCCAGCGAGGCCGTTTCCCCGCGCATCAGGCGATAGAAGCCCGCGGCGCCGATCATCGCCGCGTTGTCCGTGCACAGGATCGGCGGGGGCATCATCAGGCGGATGCCGGCCTTCTGGCATTTGTCGTTCATCGTATTGCGCAGGCCGGAATTGCTGGCGACGCCGCCGGCCAGGGTCATGACCTTCGCGCCGGTTTCCTTCGCCGCGAGCACGGCCTTGTCGCTGAGCAGCTCCACCGCCGCATGCTGGAAGCTCGCCGCGATATCCGCCGCCGGCACGTCCTGCCCGTTCTGGCGCAGCTTGTGGACGGTGTTGATCAGCGCGGTTTTGAGGCCCGAGAAGCTGTAATCGTAGCGGCCCGGGGTCTGCACATGCGGCAGCTTCAGCGCGTGCGGATTGCCCTCGCGGGAGAGCTTATCCAGCAGCGGGCCGCCCGGATACGGCAGGCCCAGCACGCGCGCCGCCTTGTCAAAGGCCTCGCCCGCCGCGTCGTCCATCGTCTGGCCCAGCAGGGTATACACGCCGTAATCCTCCACGCGCACGATGTGCGAATGGCCGCCGGAGGCGACCAGGCAGACAAAGGGCGGCACGAGATCGCGATGCGCGATGTAGTTCGCGCTGACATGGCCCTCGATGTGGTTGACCGGGATCAGCGGCTTGCCGCTTGCATAGGCCAGCGCCTTCGCGGCGGAAACGCCGATCAGCAGCGCGCCGACGAGGCCCGGGCCGTAGGTCACGGCGATGGCGTCGACGTCGGAAAGCTGCATGTTTGCCTTCTTGAGGCATTCGTCGATCACCGGATCCATGCTCTCCACGTGCTTGCGGGAGGCGATTTCCGGCACGACGCCGCCGTACATCGCATGCAGCGGGATCTGCGAGGAGATGATCGAGGAAACGACCTCGCGGCCGTCGCGGACGATCGCCGCCGCCGTCTCGTCGCAGCTGGATTCAATCGCAAGGATCGTCGCATGGCCGCTCTCCCGCAGGCGCGCGACCTGTTCCTTCACGCTCTGTTCGTAGTTCATAGTTTCCCTCTCAGGATTCTGGTTCATGATTTTCTTTCATGATTCCGGTTATGTAGGGGCGGGGCTCTGCTCCGCCCGGAACCCGCCATGTATCGGGAGGAGCAGAGCCCCTCCCCTACGCAATGAACCGATCAGCTTTTTGTCACATGCCTGCGGATCATGCGCGAAACGATCTCATAGACCGCCAGCAGCAGAATCCAGACGATCAGGAGCATCCGCAGCGCAAGATTCACGCAGTCCGCCAGCGCCTGCTCAAACAGCGGCAGGGGCATCATCCGGATCAGGATGTCCGCCGCCGGGTCCATCAGCCACAGGTCGTTTGCAAACAGCAGCTCATGCATCCCGATGAACATCTGCTCAAACCTGCCGGCGGAAATCTGGTTCATCACGATCACGGCAGCCAGCGCAATCAGCGTCACCGCGCCGAGCCCGCCGATGACCCGCGGAAGCCAGCGCTTTTTGAGCCTTGCGCCCGTCCATGCGGTCACGACGGCCAGCGCCGCCGCCAGATAGAAACAGCTTCTGCTCATCCTGCCCGCAGCCGACGTGATGTTCCTCACGTCGATCATGTGCTGCTGCTCTTTCTCATTGAGCACATCCGCCGGCAGCGCATTCTTTTCGCCCGCCATGAACGAGGCGATATCCATGGCAAAGGCCGTCTGCTCCGCATCGGTCAGACCGATGTATTCGGTAACCTTTGCATCGGCCTGCGGATCGTTCTGCGCGCCCAGATACTTTGCCACCGCCGCGCGGGACTTGCCGCTGTAAAACTGAGCATCCGTCGCCGTCTGGTCAATCGCCCCGCACACGGCGCCCAGCGCCGCAAAAAACACCATCAGGCAGGTCAGGATGCCTGTAATCCACGAAAGCTTTTTCATCTAAAATCCTCAAGGCAAAAACGGACGTCCAGCGACGCCCGTCTTTCATTCTCTTACACAGCAGTTTTCGAGCGCCCTCTGCGCGATGAAAACGGATTCAGCGTCAGAAAAGCCATGATCCCCCGTCAGGCAAGGTATCGGAGCGCCCTCTGCGCGAACGATACCCTTTGAAGCAGGCCCGAAGGGCAAGCGGGTGTGGGCACAGCCCACTTACTGCATCTGGAGATAAGCGGTAATGAAGCCGTCGATCTCGCCGTCCATCACGGCGTCCACGTTGCTGGTTTCAAAGCTGGTGCGGTGGTCCTTGACCATGGAATACGGATGGAAGACGTAGGAGCGGATCTGGCTGCCCCATTCGATCTTCTTCATCTCGCCCTTGATGTCGGCCATCTTCTCCTCGCGCTCGCGCTCGCGCAGCTCCAGCAGCTTGGCCTTGAGCATGCGGATACAGTTCTCGCGGTTATGCACCTGATCGCGGCTGGTCTGGGAGGAGACGACGATGCCGGTCGGGTAATGCGTCATACGCACGGCGGAGGAGGTCTTGTTGACGTTCTGTCCGCCCGCGCCGGAGGCATGGTACACGTCCACGCGCACGTCCTTCATGTCGATCTCGATGTCCGTCTCGTCGTCCTCGATGATCGGGGAAACGTCCAGCGAGGAGAAGCTCGTCTGGCGGCGGGCGTTGGAATCGAACGGGCTGATGCGCACGAGGCGATGCACACCCTTCTCGCCGCGCAGGAAGCCGTAGGCGTTCTCGCCCGTGATTTCCATCGTCACGGACTTGAGGCCCGCTTCGTCGCCGTCGAGGATGTCGATGATCTTGACCTCAAAACCATGGCGCTCGCAGTAGCGCATGTACATGCGGCTGAGCATCTCGGTCCAGTCCTGCGCCTCGGTGCCGCCGGCGCCGGCATGCAGGGAGATGTAGGCGTTGTGGTTGTCGTAGTCGCCGCGCAGCAGCGTCTCCAGACGCATCTCCGCCAGATCTTCAGCCAGCTTCTTGATCTCCTCGCCGGCCTCGGCGACAAGATCCTCGTCCTCCATTTCCTCGGCAAGCTCCATGGTCGCCTCGACGTCGTCCGCACGGGCGCCCATCTTGTTGTAGCGTTCCAGCTTGCCCTCGATCATGCGCACCTTCTTGGAAACGGACGTGGAGCGCTCCAGATCATTCCAGAAATCCGGCTCGTTCATGGTCTCCTGCAGCTCCATGAGCTGCTCCTTGAGGCTTTCGATGTTCAGCGCGCCGCCCAGCTCAGTGATGGTCTCGCGGAGCTTGCCCAGCTGCTGACGATACGTATCCAGTTCGATCACGGTGATTCACTTCCTTTATTCGGTTGATGTCGGTATCTTGTGTATATGTCCGGGAAACGGGCGGAGCAGTGCCCCGCCCCTGCATGTCATCAAACCATTGCCGCGCTCTTGTAGGGGAGGGGCTCTGCTCCTCCCTCAACGGCGAATCTGCGCTCCTCCGGCCTCGGTCAGCAGCATTTCACAAACCTTCGTCGGAGGAAAGGCCGTCAGGCCCCGCAGCAGTTCTTGTATTTCTTGCCGCTGCCGCAGGGGCAGGGGTCGTTGCGTCCGGCCTTCTTCTGGACCTTCTTGGTGCCCGCGGGGCCGCCGGCGTTCTTCGCCTGCTCGAGGTTCGTCTCCTTGACCTCGGCGACCTGCTTCCTCTCCTGCGGGACGCTGATGCGCGCCTGATACATCCTGCGCACGGTGTCCTCGCGGATCAGGTGCACCATCTCGTCGAACATGTCGTAGCCTTCGATCTGGTATTCCGTGATCGGGTTGCGGTTGCCGTAGGCGCGCAGGCCGATGCCGTCGCGCAGCTGATCCATCGCGTCGATGTGATCCATCCAGCGCTTGTCCACGCAGGTCAGCAGAACCACGCGCTCCAGCTCGCGCGCGTCGATGCGCAGCTTCTCGAATTCGCCCTCGCGCAGCGCATAGAAATCGTGCGCCTCCTGCTTGAGCAGGTCGGTCAGGTCGTCCTTCTGGATATGGGCGAGCTTATCCTCATGCGCGGCGAAGAAGCCCACGCGCACGCACAGGCGCTCCATGTAGTTTTTGAGGCCTTCCATATCCCAGTCGAGCGTATCGTCGCCGTTGCCGCAGTACAGGGCAATGGCCTCCTCGATCAGCTTATCCGCCATCTTCACGATCGTCTCGTGCATGTCGCGGCCCTCGAGCACCTGCCTGCGCTGCTCGTAGATCTCCTTGCGCTGCTCGTTCATGACGTCGTCATACTGCAGCACGTTCTTGCGGATCTCGTAATTGCGGCCCTCGATGCGCTTTTGCGCGTTCTCGATCTGGCCGGTGAGCATCTTCGCCTCGATCGCCTCGGTCTCCTGCACGCCCATCTTTTCGATCAGGCCGGAAACCTTCTCGCTGCCGAACAGGCGCATCAGGTCGTCCTGCATGGAGATAAAGAACTGCGAGGAGCCCGGGTCGCCCTGGCGGCCGGCGCGGCCGCGCAGCTGGTTGTCGATTCGGCGGGACTCATGGCGCTCCGTGCCGATGATGTGCAGGCCGCCGACGGCGACCACGCGGTCGTGCTCGGCGTCCGTCTGCCGCTTGAAATCGGCAAAGAGCTGCTTGTAGATCACGCGCGCGTCGAGGACCTCCTGCGGGACGTTCTCGTTGAAGCCGGTAGCCTCCTCGATGACCATCTCGTCATAGCCCTTCTGCTTCATCGCGCGGCGCGCGAGGTATTCGGGGTTGCCGCCCAGCAGGATATCCGTGCCGCGGCCCGCCATGTTCGTGGCGATGGTGACCGCGCCGTAATGGCCCGCCTGCGCGACGATCTCGGCTTCCTTCTCGTGGTACTTGGCGTTGAGCACCTCGTGCTGGATGCCGCGCATCTTCAGCAGCTTGGACAGCAGCTCGGAGACCTCGACGGATACCGTGCCGACCAGGATCGGCTGGCCGGTCTTGTGGCGCTTTTCGATCTCGTCGACGACCTGCAGGAACTTTCCCTTGACCGTGGTATACACCAGATCGTTCATGTCCTTGCGGATCATCGGCCGGTTGGTCGGAATCTGCACGACGTCCAGAGAGTAGATGCCCTTGAACTCGTCCTCCTCGGTCTTGGCCGTGCCGGTCATGCCCGAGAGCTTTTTGTACATGCGGAAGTAATTCTGGAAGGTGACCGTCGCCAGGGTCTTGCTCTCCCGCTCGACCTTGACGTGCTCCTTCGCCTCGATCGCCTGATGCAGACCGTCGGAATATCTGCGGCCGACCATCAGACGGCCGGTGAATTCATCGACGATGACGACCTGATCGTTCTGCACGACGTAATCGACGTCGCGCTTCATCAGCGCATGCGCGCGCAGCGCAGCATTGATATGATGCACCAGCTCGTTGTTGGCCATGTCGGCGAGGTTCTCCACGCCGAACCACTTCTCCGCCTTGCGCACGCCGGCCTCGGAGAGGTTGCAGGTCTTCTTCTTTTCGTCCTTGACGTAGTCCTTACGCATCTCGACGATTTCCTCGTCGGTATACGGGCTCTCCTCGAAGCGGTTGACCTCCTCCGGCTCCACGCCCTCCTTGAGCGTGCAGACGAAGCGGTCCGCTTTTTCGTACATGTCGGTGGACTTGTCGCCCGCGCCGGAGATGATCAGCGGCGTGCGCGCCTCGTCGATGAGAATCGAGTCGACCTCGTCGACGATCGCGAAGTGATGGCCGCGCTGCACCATGTTCTTCTGATAGATGACCATGTTGTCGCGCAGGTAATCAAAGCCCATTTCGTTGTTGGTGCCGTAGGTCACGTCGCAGGCGTAGGCGGCCTTGCGCTCCTCCTGCGTCAGGTCATGGACGATCACGCCCACGCTCATGCCCAGGAAGCGGAAGATTCTTCCGATGTCCTCGCCCTGGAATTTCGCGAGGTAATCGTTGACGGTGACCACGTGCACACCCTCGCCGCTGAGCGCGTTGAGATAGGCCGGCATGGTCGCCGTCAGCGTCTTGCCCTCGCCGGTCTTCATCTCCGCGATGCGGCCCTGATGCAGCACGATGCCGCCCATCATCTGCACGCGGAACTGGCGCTTGCCCGTCACGCGGAAGGTGGCCTCGCGCACGACGGAATACGCCTCCGGCAGCAGCTGATCGAGCGTTTCGCCGCCCTTGAGCCTCGCCCTGAATTCCTCCGTCTTCGCGCGCAGCTCGCTGTCGGTGAGCTTCTTGTGCGCCTCCTCGAAGGAATCAATTTTATCGACTATCTTTTGCAGTCTCTTGATCTCCCCGGCAGTCGGGTCGAACAGTTTGCCTAAAAATCCCATGATTATCCTCCAGACTGCGGCGCAGGCAGCACCTGCCCCTGTCGGCAAGTGTCCATACTCCGCTGATCATATATTGTATCATCATCGGGCTTTTTTAGCAACCTTTTCAAATATAATTCAAAAACCGGTCAGAAAAGACGGGACTCTTGCCAGCCGGAAAATGCCGTGATATACTGCGAATGCAGGCAGAAAGGGCTTACGACGGGCACCTCGCAACAGCGTACAGAAGCGAGGTGATGTACATGAGCGATTTTGAGATCCTCTCGATCTTTCTCATGGTCTTATCCCTTGTTGTAGTATTACTCAAGCAGGATAAATAAAATAACCGTCGTGTAGCTGCAACTGCACGACGGTTGTGGATTACTCATAGCGAGAAACCCGCCTAAGGCGCTCAAACCTTTCTGCCTATATTGTACGCTATCCCTGCAGGGTTGTCAAGGCAGCTCTGCGGGGTCTTTTTATTCGTTATACGTTGAACATCAGATCGCCGTAGGTCGGCATCGGCCAGATCGCGCTGTCCACGATCATCTCCAGATGATCCACCGGCGCGCGCAGCACCTCCATCGCCGGGCAGATCTCGCGGTAGTAGGCCTTCGCCTGCGCGTCGCCCGTCAGCTGCGCCGCCCGGCTCTGCTTATAGCGCAGATCCGAAAGCGCCGCGCTCACCTGCCGCAGCAGCACGCTCACCCGCGTGAGCAGCTCTTTCTGGACATACGCGTCCACGCCCATCTTTTCGACCGCGGCGGCCGCCTCGGCCAGCTCCTTCGTATAGCGGATGACGGCCGGAAGGATGTCCTTGCCGACCATGTCGATCATCGTCAGCGCCTCGATGTTGACCGTCTTGGCATACAGCTCATAGGAGACGTCCGCGCGGGCGCGCAGCTCCTTTTCGGTGTATACGCCGTGGCGCTCAAACAGCGCGACGGATTCGGGCTGGGTCAGCTCCGGAATCGCATCGACCATGCTGCGGACATTGGGCAGGCCGCGGCGCGCCGCCTCCGCCACCCAATCGTCGGTATAGCCGTTGCCGTTGAAGATGATGCGCTGATGCGTGGTCATCTCGCGGCGGATGAGCGCATGGAGCGCAGACGTAAAGTCCTCCGCCTTTTCCAGCTCGTCCGCAAACTGGCACAGCGCGTCGGCCGCAATCGTATTGAGCACGGTATTGGCGTCGGCGATGCAGCCGGAGGACGGCGTCATGCGGAACTCGAACTTGTTGCCCGTGAAGGCAAACGGCGACGTGCGGTTTCTGTCGCCTGCGTCGCGGCGGATGACCGGCAGGGTCGATACGCCGACCTTCATGCTCGAGATGACCGGCACCGTCTCGTCGTTGCCCGCGATGATGTGCTCGACGATCGCCGTCAGCTGCTCGCCCAGGAACATGGAGATGATCGCCGGGGGCGCTTCGTGGCCGCCGAGGCGGTGGTCGTTGCCCGGGTTGGATGCGCTCATGCGCAGAAGACCCGCGTGCTCGTCGACCGCCTTCATCATCGCCGCGAGCATCAGCAGGAACATGTCGTTCGTCTGCGGATCCTTGCCCGGGCTGAGCAGGTTGCGTCCGCCGTCCGTGGTCAGCGACCAGTTATTGTGCTTGCCGCTGCCGTTGACGCCCGCAAAGGGTTTTTCATGCAGCAGGCATACCAGCCCATGGCGCAGGGCAACCTTTTTCATGACGTTCATGATGAGCATGTTCTCATCCGTCGCCAGGTTCGCGGTGTTGTAAATCGGCGCGAGTTCATGCTGCGCGGGCGCGGCCTCGTTGTGCTCGGTCTTTGCCGATACGCCCAGCTTCCAGAGCTCCACGTCCAGATCGCGCATGTAGTTGGATACGCGCTCCTTGATCGCGCCGAAGTAATGATCCTCCATCTCCTGGCCCTTGGGCGGCATCGCGCCAAAGAGCGTGCGTCCGGTGAAGATCAGGTCCTTGCGCTTTAAGTAGGTTTCGCGGTCGACGATGAAATATTCCTGCTCCGCGCCGACGGACGCGATGACCTTCTGCGTCTGCGTGTCGCCGAAGAGGCGGCAGATGCGCACGGCCTGCTTGCTGATGGCCTCCATCGAGCGCAGCAGCGGGGTCTTTTTATCCAGCGCCTCGCCCGTATAGGAACAGAACGCCGTGGGGATGCACAGCGTCTTGGTGTTGCCGCTGTCGTAAATAAAGGCGGAACTGGTGATGTCCCAGACCGTATAGCCGCGCGCCTCGAAGGTCGCGCGGATGCCGCCGGAGGGGAAGGACGACGCGTCCGGCTCGCCCTTGATCAGCTCCTTGCCGCTCAGCTCCATGATCACGCTGCCGTCGCCCTGCGGGTTGATGAAGGAGTCGTGCTTCTCCGCGGTCGTGCCCGTCAGCGGCTGGAACCAGTGGGTGTAGTGCGTGGCGCCCTTTTCGATTGCCCATTCCTTCATCGCACAGGCCGTCGCATCCGCGACGACGGGATCGAGCTCCTCGCCTGTAGCCATCGAGCGCTTCAGGCTCTTGTAGATGGCCTTGGGCAGGCGCGCGCGCATCTCCTGATCGCCGAAAACGCTGCTGCCGTAAATCTCCGGTATATTCAGCTTATCGCTCATACAAAGCTTCCTCTTTCTGCATTGCCGTGATGACCAAAATACCTTAACACAATACACCATCTTTCCCGCAAATGCAATCACAAAAGTTTTCGCAGGCCAAATCCCTTTCTTTCTTCCGTTTTCTGCCGCTATTCCTTTCTTTTTTGCAAAGCTGCGCGTCTTTGCTTCCCCTGCCGCAATTTACAGCTGGAACGATCTTCCCGCGCATCACCTTTCCCTGCTCAGGTTTCGGCGCGCCGCTTTCCAGCATACGATGAAAAAGCCCGCGCCGCCTCGTTTTCCGCCCGGGCATGCGCATAGCCGCTTCCGGAGAAAATCCTCCTGCGGCTGCGCGGACACATCGCGCTTCATCGGCATATTCTGCCATCAGGCGGGTTCGCCGCCGCAAGTCTGCAAAATCGGAGGGATTCTCATGGCGCACTATGCGGTACGCGAAAGCCCGCCCCTGCGGGGAGAGATATCCATCAGCACGTCCAAAAACGCGGTGCTGCCCATCATGTGCGGCGCGCTGCTGACCAGCGGGGACGTGTGCATCAGGCGTCCTCCGGCTTTGAGCGACGTCGATACGCTCTGCTCGCTGCTGGCCGCCTGCGGCTGCCGCGTCGCGCGGGAAGACGGCGCGCTCATCCTGACCGCCGAGAGCTTCCGCAACCCGCAGGACGAAGAGGACGTGCGGAAGATGCGCGCATCCGTGCTGGTGCTCGGCCCGCTGCTGGCGCGCCTGGGCGAGGCGCGCATCCCGCTGCCCGGCGGCTGCGCCATCGGCCAGCGCCCAATTGATCAACATCTCAAGGGCATGAGCGCGCTGGGCGCCAGGGTGCAGTTCGACCACGGCGGCGTGACGCTTTCCGGCCGTCTGCGCGGGGCGACGATCTACCTCGATATGCCCTCCGTCGGCGCGACGGAAAACCTCATCATGGCCGCGACGCTCGCCGAGGGCACAACCCGCATCGAAAACGCCGCCAAGGAGCCGGAGATCGTCGATCTCGCCGCGTTTCTTTGCTCCATGGGCGCGCGCATCTGCGGCGCAGGCACCTCCACCGTGTGCATTGAGGGCGTTCCCTCGCTGCACGGCACGAGCTGGCAGCCCATCGCAGACCGCATCGAGGCGGGCACGATGGCCTGCGCCTGTGCAATCACCGGCGGCGAGCTGCTCCTGCGCGGCGCGAGGGCGGATCATCTGCGCAGCCTGCTGTTCAAGCTCAGCGAAGCGGGCGTACATATCAAGGATACCCCGGGCGGGCTGATCGTCCTCGGGCGCGCCAAGCAGCCCTTTGAAATCCGCACGATGGTCTATCCCGGCTTCCCGACAGACCTGCAGGCCCCGATGATGGCCGTCGCCTGCAAAACGCCCGGAACGAGCGTCTTTCTGGAAACGATCTTCGAAAACCGGTTCATGCACGCGGCGGAGCTGCAGCGTCTGGGCGCGCATATCCGCGTGGAAAACCGCGTCGCCGTCGTCGAAGGCACGCGCTATCTGACCGGCGCAAGCGTACAGGCGACGGACCTGCGCGCCGGCGCGGCGCTGATTCTCGCCGGCCTTTGCGCCGAGGGCGAAACCATCGTCGAGGACGCCGGCGGCCATATCACCAGAGGCTACGACCACATCGAAAAGAAACTCGCGCTCGTGGGCGGCTGCATCTCCAGAACGGCCTGATCCCCAGCGAAGAACGACAAAAACGGCCTTCCGCACAGCATGCAGAAGGCCGGATTTTTTGCTTTTCAGTCCGCCCAGAGATCGCCGATCAGCCGGGTCTCCAGCGCGTCGAGCCGCTGGCGGATGCGCAGCGCCCTGTAGATCCGCTCGCGCACAAGGTCGACCAGCGTGCAGGCCACATAGATGACCATGGCCGCCAGGATCGTGCCTGCGAGCATCATCGGGATGTTCAGCTCCGCGAGCAGATAGGAATACTTGGAAATCGTATACAGGCGGATCTTCGGATGCTCATGGAGCAGATACACGCTGAAGCTCGCGCCGCCGAGGATGGCAATCGGCTTTTTGAAGCGCGTGATCTGCACGCGCGAGAACAGCATCAGCATGGAAACCGCCGCCAGCAGCGTATGCGGCGAGCTGTTTCTCGGATCGCCGGCAAAGTACGCAAGACCCAGGCGCCTGGCCACGGGCTGCAGGCCGGCAAGCAGCAGCACAGAGCAGACCGCCAGCGCCCACAGCGCCGCCATCGGGATCTTCTCATGCGGCCTGAACCAGCCCAGATACGCGCCCAGAATATACAAAACGACCAGCCACATCACGCCCTTGCCCTCGTTGGTGTAGAAGGCGTCGCCCTCCACAACGTTGGTCAGCACCGAGAACACGCATACAAGCGTCATGCAGCATACCGTCGCCTGCTTGAAATTCAGCTGGCGGATGGCCCTGCGCAGAAGCGGAGCGACCATCGAGCAGCCCACATAGGCCGTAAAATACCAGTACAGCTTATGGAGCGTCGGCAAAAGCATGCCCTTCCATTCCCATATACTGAAGGGCGTCTGGCGGATGACACAGTCCAGCGCCATGAATACAACCGAATACAGCCAGACCTTCGTCCATTGGAGCACGACGGAGCTGTAGCGGAAGCGGGAATTCACGCCGACATAGCCCGAAATCAGCGCAAAGCCGCTGATGCCGAACAGGCATGCGGAACGCAGCGCGACCGCAAATTCGAATTTCCAGCTCTCCGGATTGATCATCGCGATGACCCATCCGTGTCCGAGAATATGCTGAATCACCATCGTCAGCATGCAGATGATTCTCAGCAGCTCGATGCCCAGGTTTCTTTCCCGCCGCGTCATATGTAATCCTCCATAGTATGCGGCCTGCGCCGCAGATATCGGTTTATTATACCTGTTTTTTCCCCGATGCGCAATACGCATTGAAAGCGTGCTTTCACAGGCGCAGCAGAAAAGCCGGGCTTAGGCAGGTATCCGTAAAATCGTTCACAGAGCATATCTCCTTGGCTCTCCCCTTGGGAGAGCTGTCACCGAAGGTGACTGAGAGGGCGTTGGCCTTTGGCAGGGGCGTTGTCTGCCCTCTCCGTCCTCGCTGTGCTCGGCCACCTCTCCCAGAGGGAGAGGCAAGGGAGCTCGTACAGTACACCCTTACGATTCGATCAATTAGGTTTTACTTAGCCAGTAATCTTTCAGTTTCATCCATGTCCTTTTCAATCAG
>JAFSCW010000143.1 GCA_017436605.1 Clostridia bacterium
CGAGAAGCTCTGGAAGAACACCGTAGATTTCTTCCGCACGCTGGACATTCCCGTCCGCACCCTCGAGTGCTGCTCCGGCGATCTGGCTGACCTGAAGGTCAAGTCCTGCGACGTCGAGGCCTGGTCCCCGCGCCAGAAGAAGTACTTCGAGGTCGGCTCCTGCTCCACGCTGGGCGATGCGCAGGCCCGCCGTCTGGGCATCCGCGTCAAGGGCGACGACGGCCGCAAGTACTTCGCGCATACCCTCAACAACACCTGTGTGGCGCCGCCGCGCATGCTGATTGCGTTCCTGGAGAACAACCTCAATGAGGACGGATCCGTCCGTATTCCGCAGGCGCTTCGTCCGTACATGGGCTTCAAGGACGTCATCAGGCCGGTCGAGAAGAAGTAACCATAGCATACACGAAGCGGAGGGCTGCAGGGATATGCAGCCCTTTTGCTTATCAGGGGATTGAACGATCCGACGGACAGATGAAAAGCAGATGGGATTGTGGCATATGGGAATGAAAAACGTGCTCAGGTTTTTTGCATATGGGCCGCTTAGCGGAGCTTTTTCGGCGGCGCATCGCGTGATTTCGTGCGGTGAGCAGATGTATTTTGCGCTTCGCTGGAAGATGGAAGGCGCCGGAAAGCCGTCTCAGCAGGATGCGTGTCTGATGCGGGAAAACGTGACGTTTATCTATAAGTCGTTTGAGCGGCAGCGGCAGGCTGAAAAGCTCTATCGCAACATACAGGCCTACTATCCGGGCGTCAAGGTGATCATCGCCGACGACAGCAAAAGGCCGCTGGAGCTGAAGGATGAGCATGTGAAGGTCATTCATCTGCCCTTTAACAGCGGACTGAGCGCTGGCCTCAATCGCGCGCTGGAAAAGGTCGATACGCCCTATGTGATCCGGATGGACGACGATGAGCTGCTGACGCCGCATACCCATTTTGAAAGACATCTGCGCTTCCTGATGACCCATCCGGAAGCGGATCTGGTGGGCGTGCTTCCGCTGTCCACGCCGAAATGCGAACCGATTGATCGGGTTGCCGGCCTGTATTACAGGCAGCCGATGAACGACGCGCCCCGCAAGCTCCGGATTCCGCATATGACGCCGATTGGCGATGAATACGTCGTCGTTGGGAAACCGGCCAACATCTTCATCGCGCGGACGGAGAAGGTCCGGGAGATCGGATATGACGATCGTATCCGGATGATTGATCACAACGATTTTTTCTATCGGGCGGCAGGCAGGATGGTATCTGTTCTGGCAAAGGACTGCTATGTTTTCCATGATCATAATCGCTTCAACCGCGCCTATCAGCGTTACCGCATGGATGTGGAGGGGGATCGGCGCTATATTGCGCAGCGCAATTATCTGGAGAGAATGAAGCGGGAGGCGGCGCTTAACCAACAAACGGGAGAGAACAGGAGCCCGGAAGCAGGAGGAAATGAACATGATTATCTGTGATACGCATTGCGATACGCTGTATCTGCGCGCGCTGCAGCCCGGCGAGACGCCGTGCGTGACGATGGACGCCATGAAGCGCGGCGGCATGAGCCTGCAGACCTGCACGCTCTTTGCCGGCAGCAAGGGAATGAGCGACCATCCCTACGAGAAGGCGATGGCGGAATACGCCTGTCTGGAGCAGCTGGAGAAATGCGAGGGCTGGCAGAAGGTCGATTCTCCGCTGGAGGCGGAGGAAGGCAGGGTGAAGATCCTGCTTTCCATTGAGGGCGGCGAGATCTTCGAGGGCAGCGTTGAGCGTGTCCGGGAATTCCATGCGCGCGGCGTGCGCATGGCGGCCCTTACATGGAACAACGAAAACGAAATCGCCCATCCCGCCAAGGGCGGCAGCCGCGAGGGTATCAAGCCTCAGGGCTGGAAGCTTCTGCATGAGATGGCAAGGCTCAGGATGGCGGCGGATACGAGCCATCTGAACGAGCGCGGCTTCTGGGAGCTGATTGACAGGCATGAGCAGCCGCCGATGGCGTCCCATTCCTGCGCGGCCAAGCTCCGCCCGCATTTCCGGAACCTGACTGACGATCAGATCCGCGCGATGGCCAGCCGGGGAGGCTGGATCGGCGTGAATTTCTATCCGTGGTTCCTGAGCGATAATGGACGCGCGGGCATCGCCGATATCGTCAACCACATCGACCACATCTGCCAGCTGGGCGCGGCGAAGTACGTGGGCTTTGGCAGCGACTTTGACGGCATTGAGGTCAAGCCGGTGGATTGCAGCGGCCCTGCGGACGTTCCCGCGATTCTGGATGCGCTTCGCGCACGCGGATACGGGGAGGAAGCCGTGGCGGATATCGCAGGGCGCAACTTTCTGGATTATTACCGCAGACTCGGATACTGAGCAGCATAAAAAGGCCGTACGCTTAGGAAGCGTACGGCCTTGTTTTTGGGCGGATTATTCGTTTTCAGGAAGCTTTTCGCTGGCGGCGACGGCCTGACAGAGGCTGCGCATGAGCCGGCGGGCCCTGGAAGAGCAGCCGCTGGCGATTCTGGCTACGTCGCGGCCAAGCGCCTGCGCGCTGTCGTCGCGGGCGGCGGAAAAATCCTCCTCGATGACGCAGCCGTTGAGCAGCGAGGCAAGGGGGACGTTCAGCGTACGGGCGATCTGCGCGAGCTGCTCGAGCGAGGCAGGACGCTCGCCGCGCTCCAGGCGGCCAAAATGCAGCTGGGACATCTTGAGTTTTTCGGCGATCTGCTCCTGAGTGAGACCGGCCTCGCGGCGGGCGAGACGGATATTCTGGCCGATGGTTTTGTAGGATACGATCATGATGAACCCCTCCGCGCGTATCAGAATACAAACATGATATCCCGAATCGGAGGAATTGAACACGTCGGAAAAAATATGATCTATCAAGGGAGGATATACCCTTAAAAATAAAGATGAATCATGGAAATGTTTGGAAAATTGGGCGAAAAGGATGGAATCAGGCGCGATAGGCGGTCATCGCGCGGAAACGGCTGGAGAGCAGGGAGAACAGCGTCTCGGCATGCGGGGAAAGCGGGGATTCATGCGGATAGGCCATGAAGAACGGGGGCAGGTAGGCGTCTGTGCCCAGGTGATAATGTGCGAGCTTTTGCATGCTGGCGCTGTCGCACAGAAGAGAGATAAACGGACAGAGCATCACCAGAGCAGCGCTGGCGCAGGCGCGCATGGCCGTGTTGACGCTGTCACATTCCATGCAGATGTTGGGCTGCAGGCCGAGGGAGGCGAACAGGTCGTCGAAATAGCGGCGGTTGCTGTGATCCGGAACGGGGAGAATGAAGCGCTCCCGCTCGGCTTCGCGCAGGCCGATGGTCGTGCCGGAGGGCAGGCGCTGGGCGAGGGCCGTGCGTTTGCCGGCGAGCAGGACGATTTCCTCGGAGGCGACCTGACGGTATTCCAGCCGGGAATTGCGCGGTTCGCTGGAAAGGAGCGCCATGTCCAGTTCGCCGTGGATCAGATGGTGCTCGAGTCGTGCGGCTTCTGCTTCCCGGATTTCGAGGCGGATGCCCGGATAGATCGAGAGAAAATCGTCGAGAATCTGAGGCATGAGCTCGGCGGAGCGACCCGGCATCAGGCCGATCCGCAGCCTGCCCTCGACGCGGCCGCGGAGCTGGCTGAGCGCCTCGGCGAGCTGATCCTCCGCCTGAATCATCCG
>JAFSCW010000144.1 GCA_017436605.1 Clostridia bacterium
GCCTTCCGGCCGTTGCCGTGCAAAAGGGCCTCGATGACGGTGTCCATGTCGATGGCATGGACCAGGGCCTGCCGATCCCGGATGTCCGCCAGGGGGGTGCCCAGTTCCGTGCAGTCCTCCAGATCGGGCCGGGACAAGGAAACCGGTTCCCGGGTTTCGGTTTCCGCCTCCGCTTCCGGGCCGCAGCCTGCCAGCACCAGCAGCAGGACCAGCAGCAGAACGGTCAGTTTTTTGATGTTCATTCTCATAAAGGGTCCTTTCTGTCCCGGCCCCGGATGGCCGGGATGGGTGCGGGGTTACTTTTTGGGCTTGCGGATCCGGTTCAGCTGGGCATTGATCTTCAGCAGTTCTTCCTTGGTAAAGCTGACGTTGACCATGCCCATCATGCTCGTCAGGCGCAGGACCGTAAAGCCGCCCAGCATCTGGGTCATATTGCCGACGGACTTCATATCGATGCTGAAGCCGCCCTTCTTTTCGCCCTTTTCACCGTTTCCTTTACCGGCATCCATCTTCTTTTTCAGGGTCAGCATCATGGTTGCCAGCCAGATCTTGCCGCCGACGGAGTCCATGATGTCGCCCATCTTATCATTGAGGGAGAAGTAGCCTTCCCTTTCGGTGATATCGAACCAATTGAGCACGGCGCCCTTTTCCACCAGCCGGTAAGCCTCGTTGAAGGTATCGACCTTGCGCAGGAAGCTCTCGTCGGTCAGCTCCCCTGCTTTTGCAACCAGGGTGGTCTCGCCGCTGTTGGGCACATCGAAGTAGAAGAAATGGTCTGCCGCCTCCTTGACGCCCAGGCTTTCCCCGTTGGCAAAGAGCTCCACAGAGGGCTGGTTGGAGTAAACGGTGACCCTCGTCACATCCTCCACCCGGTCGGTGTAGCGCTTGCCGCAGATATGGACAAAGGGCTCATCGGACAGCCATGCCTTGTAGGCATAGAAGGAATCCTTCTTATACTTGCGGTCCATGGTCACCAGGCCCTTGTGGTTCTGGCCGTTCTCACCGCCCTCGGCCCGGGCATCGGCACCGAAGTCAAACATATTCCACACATGGGTGGCCCAGAGGTATTTGCGGGTAAAGAGCTGGCGGATCAGCTCCTCATGGTAGTAGGCCTGGTATTCCTCGGTGTAGTCGCCCTGCTTGGGATCGCTGGTGTGCCAGTTCAGAGCCTCGCAGCCGTATTCGGAGCAGCCGATGGGCATATTGGGATACTTTTCATGGAACTTGTCAAACCAGGGACCGTTCATGGAAGTATCGCCGCCGTACCAGCCGAAATAGTGGTTATAGGAAACGGTGTCGGGGATGTGGACATATTCCGCATCCATATCGCACATGGACAGCACTGCCATGGTGGTCAGGCGGGTCTTGTCCATCTCATGGCACAGGCTGTTGAGCACCTTGTGGTTGTCGATCAGATCCGGATCGGCTTCGCCCTTCATGGTGATCTCGTTGGAAAGGCCCCAGACGACGATGGACGGATGGTTGTAGTTCTGGGTGACGAGCTCCTTCATCTGGGAGATCGTGTTCTCGCGGCCGCCCGGCAGATGCTGGGAGATATACGGAATCTCGGCCCACACGACCATGCCGTACTCGTCGCACAGGTCGTAGAAGTACTGGTCGTGCTGATAATGCGCCAGGCGGATGGTGGTCGCGCCGACCTCATAGATCAGCTCCATGTCCTCCTTGTGGTGCTCATGGGTGAGCGCATTGCCCACGCCCCAGCGGTCCTGATGGCGGGACACGCCGCGCAGCGGATACTCCTCGCCGTTGAGGATGAAGCCGCGCTCGGGATCGATCGCGTAGCTGCGGCAGCCGAAGCGGGTCTTCACGGTATCGAGCACCTTGCCGTCCTCGACGAGCTCGACGATCGCGGTGTACAGGTACGGATCCTTGCGGCCGTGCCACAGATGCACGTCCTCAATCACCGCATCGAAGCAGGTCTCCGTCGCCGGAACCTCCGTCTCGGCGACCGTGCAGCCGCACGGCAGCTTGATGGCAAAGCGCAGGGTCTGGCCTTCCTTGGCGTCCTTCAGGTACACCTCGGTCTTCACGCTGGCGTTCTTGCCGTCCACGATCGGGGTGACCGCAATGCCCGGGCCGCCGTAGTACTCCAGATCGAAGTGGGAGGCAGGCACGCCGATGAGGTTCACGTCGCGGTAGAGGCCGCCGTAGAAGGTGAAGTCCGCCATCTGCGGATACACATGATCGTTGGCGCTGTTGTCCACCATGACGACGATCAGGGTATCGCCGGTGCGGCTGACCGCCTCGGTCACGTCCGCGCGCCAGGTGGAATAGCCGCCGTCGTGATGGGCGACATGCCTGCCGCCGACATACAGATCGGCGGAGGAATTCGCGCCCTGGATCTCGATGAAGAGCTTCTCGCCCTCCGGCAGATCCTCGAAGGAGAGATTCTTCACATACGCGCAGGTGCCGCGGTAGTAATCGCCCGCGCCGTCCTGGCCGTCGATCGCGTTCCAGCTGTGCGGAACATTCACAAAATACGCCGGGGCCGGCATCGCAGAGGGCACGCCCTCCGGCGCCATGACGAAAGCCCACTTGCGGTTGAGGCTGACGATCTGTCTCATTTTGGTGTCATCCTTTCTTGAACATCGCTTTTCGCAGCGGGTATGCGCTATTTTTCATAGTATAACCCGTTTTGAAGGAAAAGCTCAACAGAAAATTGGTTCGATTCAGTATCAGCTCAGAATCAGCCCTTGGCCGCGTGGCGGGCCTTGAGCTCCTCGGTCATCTTCGCCAGGGACTTCTTGTCCAGGTTATACACCAGGGAGAGGCCCACAAACTGCATCGCAGCGCTGAACAGATACAGGCAGGCGACGAGGTAGCGCATGTTCAGCGCGGTCTCCGGAGACTGGTTCGCACCCAGCGTGCCGACATAGCCCAGAGCCGTCATGATCACCAGCGCCAGCGCCGGACCGACGCCCTGCGCCAGCTTGCGGAAGAAGGAATGCAGCGCATAGACGGTGCCTTCCTCGCGCTTGCCGGTCTTCCATTCGTTGTAGTCGATGGCGTCGCCCATCATCGCCCAGGAGACGGTGGAGTAGATGCCAAGGCCGAGGGAGTTGAACAGCTGGCAGACGATGTAGATGATCATACCCTTGCCGTCCGGGGTGATCGGCAGGATGAGCATCAGCGCGCAGGCGATGAGGGAGCAGATCGCGCCGGCGGTGGCCAGCTCCTTCTTGCCGAACTTCACAACCATCTTGCGCGCCAGCGGCGTGAAGAGGATGATCGGGATCATCGCGAACATGCTCACGAGGCCGGACAGCTGCACGTTCTTGAAGTAGCTCTGGAACATGACGGTCACGGCAGTGGTCGCGCCCTGCTGGCCAAGGAACATGCCCATCGCAGCGAGGGTCGCGCCGACGGCCGGGCGGTTCTTCAGGAAGTTGCCCATGGCCTCAACCACGTTGAACTTCGGCGCTTCTTCGCTGAGCGCCACGTCGCTCTCGACGCGGATCTCGGTATTCTTGATCATGAACTGGAAGCACAGGAAGCCGAGGAAGCCCATGATCAGCGCGGCGATGAACACGCGCTCGCCGATGAGGTTGTTCTCGGAATCGTAAATGATCATCGGCAGGATGATCATCGGGACCATGTTGCCCACCAGGGAACCGACGGAGCGGAACGCAGACAGGGAGGCGCGGTCGCCGGGGTTATCGGAAATCAGGCCCAGCAGGGAGCCGTACGGGACGTTCGCCACGGTATAGAACGCGTCCCAGATCACATAGCCGGCGATGAAGAGGATGAACTTCGCCCAGACCGGCGCATTCGGGAACGGCAGGAAGCAGCACGCGCCGCCCACGATCAGGCCGATGGAGCCCGCCCAGATGTACTGCAGGAACTTGTTGCGCTTATACGTGTGCTTGTCCGCGTCGATGATGGAGCCGATCAGCGGGTCGTTGATCGCATCCCAGACCTGCACGATGATCAGCAGCAGGGAGTACCACAGGTCCATGCCCATGAACTGGGTCCAGAAAATCGCCATGGTGCCCTTGAGCGCGAAGCTCATGTTGCAGCCAAAGTCGCCGGCGGCGTACGCCCAGTTGTCCCGCATACCAAAGGGACGCTTGTTCTTCTTCTCAGACATGTTTTTCTTCCTTTCGTATGTTCGTTTTTCTGTCCGGTTCCGGGCGCATTCTCCCCCCTCCCCGGTTGTATAACATCATTATACAAAGATTGTGAAATAACTGTGAGAATGATCTTTGCCGGAATCAGCACGATTTTTGTTTTTATTGTGCTAACATGCAAAATATGGTATAATTACGCCAGTGATTACGGAGGTGGACAGCCATGGACAGAGAGACCGTCATCGCCTTTTACATCAGCCTGATGGAGAAGCTGCGCATTCCCGTACACCGCTTTATGCCCGGCGGAAGGACGCAGGAGGAGCTGCGCGCCATGCTCGGGCTCCACAGCTTTAATACCCTGCCGGAATCGGAGGCTATCGCCGAGCGCACGTTCTATGTGATGGAGGACGCCTTTGGCTGCCGCCGCATCCTTCTGCGCCTGCCCGGCGGGGAAGAGATGCTGCTTGTCGGCCCGTATGTGACCGAGCGCGTGAGCGGCGAAAACCTGATGGCGATCATGGAAAACTGCGGGATTGAGCCTGCAGCCTTCTCAACCGTGCGCAGGTTCTATGACAAGGTGCCGGTCATGCCGTCGGAAAGCGCGCTGACGGTGTCCATGCAGGCGCTGGGCGAAGCCCTCTGGGGAAAGGGCGAGGACACCTTCCGGATGGAAATGCTGCCCGTAGGCCTGCGGCGCAGCTACGAAAAGCCCGACATCGGCGGCTATGACCAGTACGAAAGGAAGCTCGTGGAGGAACGCTACGAGGTCGAAGCGCGGCTGATGAACGAGGTCGCCCATGGGCATTCCATGCGCGCGGCAGCGATCATGAGCCATTTCGACAACAGCGTCGTCGAACAGCGCTCGGCCGTGCCGCTGCGCAATTTCAAGAACTACCTGATCATCAGCAACACGCTCATGCGCAAGGCCGTTCAGCAGGGCGGCGTGCATCCCCTGTACATCGACAAGCTCTCCTCCTCCTTCGGCCGCAGGATCGAGACGGTCATGACCATGGACGAGGGCAAGAAGCTCGCCGGAGAGATCGTCCATAAATACTGCCTGCTCGTGCGCAACCACGCGATGAAGGCCTATTCGCCGCTGGTGCGCAAAGTGATCCTCGCCATCGACAGCGATCTGACGGCGGACCTCTCCCTCTCCGCCCATGCCAGGGCGCTGGGGGTCAACGCGAGCTATCTGTCGGCGCTTTTCCGCCGGGAGACCGGGCAGACGCTTTCCGATTACGTCGCCCGCGCGCGGATCGAGCAGGCCGTCTTCCTGCTCAACACCACGCGCATGCAGATTCAGACCATCGCCCAGCACTGCGGCATCCAGGACGTCAACTACTTCACCCGCCTTTTCCGGCGCGTGATGGGCAAAACCCCCACCCAATACCGCGAGGCGGCGCGTGGCGGCGCATCATCGTGATTCTCCCCGATGCAGCGCCGCCAGGCGCGCGGCATTTTCCTCCACCTGCTTTTTATGCAGGGGATACCAGAACATCAGAATCAGCGAAAGCAGCGCAAATCCCGCCGCAGGCACGAGCGTAGCGATCGAGAAGATGCCGGAAAGCACGCTCTGCGTCTGTCCGCCCGCCGCGCCCGGCACATAGCCGATCATCGTCAGCAGCCAGCCGGACAGCCCCGCCGATACGCCCTGGCCCAGCTTGCGCGCGAAGGAATACAGCGCATAGACGCTGCCGTCCTCCCGCACGCCGTTCCTCAGCTCCGCGTCGTCGATCACGTCCGTAATCAGCGCCCAGGAGACCATCGAAAACAGACCGAGCCCCAGCCAGCCCAGCGACTGCAGCGCGATGAACACGGCGACGCTCTTCGGGCGGATGATGTACGTCGCCGCCAGAACGACGGCGGCAAAGGCGTTGGACGCGCCAGCGATCTCCGCCTTGCCAAAGCGCGCGGAAAGCGGCCCGGCAAACGCGGCGGCAAGCAGCATGCCCGCCAGCATCAGGAGCGTCGAGGCGGACTGCGCGCCCGCGCTGTTGTAGTAATCCGGGTAGACGTAGCCCGCCATGTTCTGCATCGTCAGCTGCGCCAGCAGCATCACGATCGACGCGGCGATGATCGAAATCAGCGCGCGGCTTGCCGCCGCTTTCCGGATCATCGCAAACACGGACTCATGCCTGCGCGCCGCATCCTGTTCCCGGGGCGCGACGCGCTCGGTCACAAGATGATAGCACAGCAGATAGCATACGACCGCCAGCAAAGAAAACACGCCCGCCGCCAGCGTCACCCTGCCGCCGATGAGCGTTTCCGCGCCGCCGATCTTTTCATACGCCAGCACGGGCACCAGCACGCCCACCACCACGCCCGCCAGCGACGCGCCCAAAGACCGATACGTCGACAGGCTCTGCCTGTCTTTGGGGTCCGCCGATATGGCGGAGGCCATCGAGCCGTAGGGGATATTGATCGCCGTATAGAACACCGAGCCCCAGAGGATGTACGTCACAAACAGATATGCAACGCGCAGCGCATACGGCAGACGGGCCACGCCGCCCTGATAGATCGCAAATGAGGACAGGGCGACCGGAATACAGGCCCGGCGGATCCATGGCTTAAACTTGCCCACGCCCTCGACCGCCCGGCTCCTGTCGCAGATGCGCCCCATGGTCACGTCCGTAAAGGCGTCGGCAAAGCGTGCGATCATCATGATCGTGCCGACCGCGCCGGCGGATATCCCCACGACGTCCGTGTAAAACTTCATGAGGATGACCGTCGAGAGGATGAAGGTGAAGTCGTTGCCGAAATCGCCGAAGAGATAGCCGATCTTATCGCGAAAGCCGAAAGGCCGTTTTGGATTCTCCATACACATCCGTTCCTTTCCTGCGTTTCCCGATAGTATGGCCCAAAAGGCCGTTTTCATGTTTCCCAAAAAGAATAAGTGTCCCTGCCCTTCCGTTTTGCGGAAAAGCAGGGACGCGCTTTGCCTTTATGCGGTTTTCTGTCCGGCTGCATGCCGGATTATTTTTCGCTGATGATCTTCTTGAGATCAGCGATAACCGCCTTGATCTCGCCGCCCTCGGCGAGCATCTTGGTCACCTTGTCGCAGGAGTTGATGATCGTGGAATGGTCGCGGCCGAAGGCGTCGCCGATGCGCGGCAGGGAAAGGCCGGTCATCTCGCGCGTGAGGTACACGGCGATATGACGCGCCTGCGCGATTTCCTTCTTGCGGGAATTGCCGCGCAGCACGGCGCTGCTGATGGAATGATAATCCGCCACGCAGTCGATGATCAGATCCGGCGTAATCCGCTTGGGATCGCGCACGACGGCGATGTCGTGCAGCGCGTGGGCGATGACGTCCTCGGTGATCTCGCAGCGGCTCAGCTTGGCGAACGCATTGACGCGGGTCAGCGAGCCCTCGAGCTCACGGATGTTGCTCTCCACGCGCGCGGCGATCAGCTCGAGCATCGCGTCGCTGATCTCGATGCCCTCGTTCTCGGCCTTCTTGCGCAGGATCGCGATACGGGTATCGAAGTCCGGCTTCTGGATATCGGCAATCAGGCCCCATTCGAAGCGGGAGCGCAGCCTCTCCTCCAGGCGCGCGATCTCGCGCGGCGGCTTATCGGAGGAGATGATGATCTGCTTGCCGGCGGTATGCAGGGCGTTGAAGGTATGGAAGAATTCCTCCTGCGTGGAATCGCGGCCGGCGATGAACTGAATATCGTCGAGCATCAGCACGTCCACATTGCGGAAGCGGTTGCGGAATTCGACGTTCTTGTTGTTCTTGATCGCGGAAACCAGCTCGTTGGTGAACATCTCGCTGGGCAGATAGAGCATGCGCATGTTCGGGAAATGATCCTGAATGAAATGACCGATGGCATGCATGAGGTGCGTCTTGCCCAGGCCCACGCCGCCATAGAGGAACAGCGGGTTATACGCCATGCCCGGCGCCTCTGCAACGGCCAGCGAGGCCGCATGCGCAAAGCGGTTGGAGGAGCCGACGACAAAGGTATCGAACGTGGACTTCGGGTTGAAGTTGTTGACGCCCGGCAGCGGCGCGCTCTCTTCCTTCTTCTGGCTCTCCTGCCAGGCGATGCGCTCCTTAACGCTCAGCAGGTCGACGTTCATCTCATGCCCCGCCGCCTGGCTGACCGCCTCGACGATCAGAGACATATAGCGCGCGCGGATGTTCTTCTCGTTGAACTCGCTGATGACCTCCAACGCCAGTTTATCATCCGCTACATATACGGGCTTGAGCGGCTGATCAATCCAGGTCGAATACGAAATCTCCGTCAGCTCCTCGCGCAGGAGCGCTTTCGCCCTCTCCCAGATCTCGACATGATTCATGCTTATTCCTCCGTATTGTGTTTTCCCGGCGCATGCCGCTCTATCGCTTGTATCCACATGCAGAATTGTCCACAATATCCTGTGGTTTTTTCCACTTTTCGACATTTCCCTGTGGATAACCTGTTGACACCTATACCTATTTCCACAGGTTGTTGACAAATCCCTTCCGCCTGTGGATAACTCATTTTGACAGCGTTCCTATCATAACAGAAAAAAGCCTTGTTTTCAAGGCTTTTTCGGGCATGCTGTTTTAATCAAATCTGCAATTTATCCACAGGTCTGTTTCTTCTGTGTATAAAGTTGTCCACAACATCCTGTGGTTTGTGTGGACAGGCGACACAAGAATACACCTGCTCCGGCGCTTTTCCTTCATTTATCGTGTTCACTTGTGTCGAATCATGGATAAAGTTTTTTCATTTGAATATATCGGTTCGGCCGGATTGGTCAGATGTACCCGCCGTCCACGCCGAGCACCTGCCCGGTGATGAAGGCAGCCTCGTCCGAGAGCAGGAACGCGGCGGCAGATGCTACGTCCTGCGGCGTGCCAAGGCGGCCAAGCGGCGTCTCCTCCGCCAGTATGGCCTTCGTCTCCTCGCTGTGCTCGTCCATCATCGCCGTGTCGATCACGCCCGGTGCGATGCAGTTGACCCTCACCCCGCTGGGGCCCAGCTCCTTGGCCAGCGCGCGGGTCATGCCGATGAGCGCGGCCTTGCTCGCGGAATACGCGACCTCGCACGAAGCGCCGACCCGGCCCCACATGCTCGAGATCGTGACAATCGCGCCGCTGCGGCGGGAGACCATGCCCGGCGCCAGCGCGCGGATGAGATAAAACGCGCCGGATACGTTCACGTCCATCACCCGCTTCCACTGCACGTCGGTCATATCCGTGAAAAGCCCGGTATGCGACACGCCCGCGCAGAGCACAAGGGCGTCCACGCGATGATACAGCCGCAGGATCTCCCCGCACATCTCGCCCGCCGCCTCGCTGCTGGAAAGATCGCAGCTGACGGCATGGGCGTCCAGCCCCTCGCTGCATAACTGCTGCGCCAGCGCCTGCGCCTTTTCGGCGCTGCTGTTGCCGTGGACGAGCACGGTATATCCCCTTTCAGCCAGCGCGCGCGCGCAGGCTGCGCCGATGCCGCCGGAAGCGCCCGTTACGAGCGCGATTTTCTTGGCCATATTGCTCCTTCATCCTTGACGGCAGACCCTGCCGCAAGGTATCATAGATCAGATGGATTTCATTCTTTATTATACAGGAAAACCCGGAGGTTGACCATATGGGACTGCAGATTTACGCCGGAAAGGGCTTTGACACCCAGAAGGCCGAACGCTTCTTCAAGGAGCGCCGCATCGCCTATCAGCGCGTGGACGTGCTTAAATACGGCATCGGCCGCCGCGAGCTGGAAAGCGTCGCCGCCGCCGTCGGTCTGGATGGTCTTTGCGATAAGGATTCCAAAGCATACCGCGAGAGCGTGATCGCCTACACCCAGAGCCGGGAGACCATCCTCTGTGGCCTGATGGAAAAGCCGCAGCTGCTGCGCCTGCCCATCGTGCGCAACGGGCGCAGGGCGACCGCCGGCTATGCGCCCGATATCTGGGAACAGTGGATTGCCGATGGCATCAAATAAGGCGCCCATCACCCTACCAAAGGATTGAAAGCACATGCAGAAAAAAAGAAGGCCCGGCGCGCCGCGCCGCCGCATCCAGGGAACGCGCAGCACGCAGACGCGCTACGATTACTATGTTCCTGAAACCTACCGCAGAAAAAAGGAAAAGAAGCTGCTCCTCGCCGCCGCCATGCTCGTGTGCGTCGTCGTGCTGATCGTCAGCGCCGTGAACATCTTCTCCTATCTGTTCGACTTCGTCCGCTCCCGGCAGGCTTCCCGCGCGATGCGCGAGACCTACTACGAGGAGCTCGCCGCCGAGCAAGCGGCGCAGGAACAGGCCGAAAGCGCCGCCATGACCGCCGAGCAGGAAGAAGCGGCAAAGGAAGAAGCGGCGCAGGACGCTCCGCCGCAGGCAGGCGCAGCGCCCGAAAACGCGCCCGCGGCTCAGGAATCCATCCTGCCGCAGGAAAGCGCAGCGCCCGTCGCGAGCCCCGCGCCGACCGAGAAGCCCTCGTATCTCGTGCCGATGGATTATCCGAAAAACCCCTACGCCAAGGTGACCAATCGCTTCGCCAAGCTCCAGCGCCAGAACAAGGACATCGTCGGCTGGCTGAAGATCGACGGGCTGATCGACGAGGCCGTCGTCCAGAGGGACAACGAATACTACCTGCGCCGCGATTACCTCGGCTATCACAACGTCAACGGCGCGGTCTTCCTCGATCAGCAGTGCCGGCTCGATACGCGCCCCTATACGCTCCTGCTCTACGCGCACAACATGAAAAACGGCCTGATGTTCGGCTGCCTGCGCAATTACGAGGACATCGGCTTCTACCGCAAGAACCCGATCATCACCTTCGATACCGCCTATGAAAACGGCCGCTACGTCATCTTCGCCGTCGGCACGATCAGCCTCGACCGGACGGACTGGGCCTTTGTCGATTTCGGCAAGCTGATGTCCTCCTCCATCGACTGGCGCGAGGACGTGCTCTATCAGCTGAAGCTCAATTCGCGCTATACCAGCGTCATCGACGTCCGGCCCGACGATCAGATTCTCATGCTCGTCACCTGCGTGGACGACGACACCGAGCGCCGCGTCGTCGCCGCGCGCCGCATCCGCGAGGGCGAGGACGAGCAGAAGCTCTACGACCGTCTCCAGCGCGTGCATACCCAGTAAATCAAAGCGTTCTCCCCCCTTCGGGGCGAGAACGCTTTGATATTGATCGTCTGATCTTCCTTCCCCATCGGAGAGGGAAGCTTTTTTGCATGCAAAAGCCGCTCCTCATGCATCAGGGAGCGGCTGTATACTTCGGTTTATTCCGCCGTCAGCGCGCCGTCGTCCACGCGGTAGCCGTCGCCGTCCACGGTGAGCGTCAGCTGCGCCGCGCCTTCAAGCGGCTGCTGCGTCTGCGTGTCCGTCATCGTGATGGTCAGCACGGGATTTTTCGCGCCCGCGCTGGGCGTCTGATCGCTCCAGACGACGGTCTCGCCGTCGCTCTGGGCGCGCACGCCGACGCTCGCATAGGAGCCCGTCATCGCGTCCCATTTGAGGAAGACGCCGCTCGTGCTGCCCAGCTCAAAGGACACGTCCAGCGGCGCGCCGCTTTCATCCAGCAGGGTCAGCGTCAGCATCAGGCCGGAGAGCGAGCTGTCCTGCGGCGTATAGCGGCGCATGGTATCGAGCTGGAGCGTTCTCCCGCCGGAGAGCGGCACGCTCAGCGCGACGAGCGTATCCTCCTCGCGCAGATAGCCGAGCACGCCCGGCATGTAATTGGCCAGCACGGAGCCGTAGCCGCCGTTCTGGAAAAAATCGCCCATCTGGGCATCGCGCCAGATTTCGCGTTCCTCCTCGGAGAGCAGGCCGCGCGCGACGATCATCTCCTCCAGCTCCGAAAGGAACGCCGCATAGCTGTCCTCGAGCTCAAGCAGATCGTCGACGCTCAGCAGCGGATCGCCCTCGGCCGCAGGCGCGCCCGCGGGCATGAGCATCAGCGCGATCATCACGACCGCCATCCATATCCTGCGCATGGGCACACCTTCCTTTCGTCTCCTTCGGGCAGGTTTATCGGGCTGCAGCCGTGTCTTACTGCGGATTGGCCATGAACATCAGCACGTCGCTGACGGAGCGCTCCTTGCCGCCGGAGGGCATGTTGATGACCTCGCCCAGGAAATACAGCGTCGTCGAGCCGCCGCCGTCGAGGTTGAAGGCGAACTCCACACCCTCCTCCAGAAACAGCCTCTGCAGCTGCGGGATGCTCGCGCCGGTGGAATAGCCGTCGCGGCGGCCATCGACGACGATGACGACGTAATGCAGCGGGCCCTTCTGGCCGATGGCGGTTCGCGGCTCGTAATAGCCCTCGTTGCAGTTGACGTAAAACGACTTGAGCGGCAGCTCCGCCGCCTCTCCGTTTTCCACCAGCACGGGGCCGAATTCAAACGTCTGCCAGGTATTCTCCTGCTCGAGCTTGTTGGCCACAAGGCCCTGCTTGCCCGATCGGTCCGTCTGCGCGGACATGTTGCCGTTTTCATCCACGACCAGCAGATGATGCTTTTTGATGTTCTGGCGGCGCAGCACCTCGCCGTTGCGGATGATGACGCCGTCGCGGTGATAGCGGCAGAAGTCCGCGTTGATCGCCAGCACCGGGCTGTAGCGGCCCGCGATATCGCTGACGGCCTCATAGATGCCGCTGCGGAAATCGTCGCCGGCGAACGCCGTGCGCAGCTGGCTGATGTCGCTCAGCCGGATATCGCAGACGAAATAGGTAATGCCGTCCTTCTGCTTCTGCTCGATGGAGACGCTCATCTTCTCCGTCTCATAGGCAAGCTCGCCCGGCTCATAGAGCTTGAAGCGCGGCGTCGGCTCGGGCGTGACGTTCGGATCGGGCGTCGCCATGGCGACCTCGATCTGCTGCATCTGCGCCTCGGTATTGAATTCAATCGCCGCGGCCAGCTCGCTGTCCGGCTCGGGCGTCGGTCCCGGGAGCACCTTGATCGTCTTCTCGTTCTGCACGGCGGCCCAGTCCTCAAACCGCTCCTGCACGCTGGGCACCTCGCCCATCGGCGCGCTCGCGTTGCAGAAAAACAGGAGCAGCACCGCGCAGAGCACGCCCATCAGAAAGCGGTCGCTGCCCGTGTGAATCCGCGGCAGATCGAAATACCGCTTGCGGAAACGGCTCGCGTGCTCCACGCGCGTTTCCTCCTGCGGCGGCAGATCATACCGCCTGGTCGGGGTACGCCTGAAAGAATCCAGCCCCCTTGCTCTTCTCTTTGCCGGCATCCGCGTGCCCCTTTCCTGCCAAAATCTCATTGTATATTATACTGGTCTTTTCCTGCCGTGTCAAACGATTGGGAAAAATGTCATATTGCGCGCCGCCAACGGGAGGCGCAGAGCCCCTCCCCTGCAAATCCGGAGTTTGCTCAGTTCGTAATCTTTCAGTTTCTTCCATGTCCTTTTCAATCAACGGACGCATGCTGTCTTCGTATATGCTGACATACTATGCAACGAGGTGCAGACCCTTGGCTCTCCCTTTGGGAGAGCTGTCACCGCAGGTGACTGAGAGGGTGTTGATCTTTGGTATGGCTATTATTTACCCTCTCCGTCCTCGCCGTGCTCGGCCGCCTCTCCCAAAGGGAGAGACAAGGATGCTTGTGCGGTACACCGAAAGGTATATAGAAGCGCGCCCTCATGATTCGATAAAATTCGATAAAATTCGATCAATTGAGATTCGGCGCCTTTCCTCATTTGTCCCCCGCAAAAAAGCCGCCGGAGCTTTTCCGACGGCTTTAAGCATGAAACATGGGTTAATCGCTCAGCGCGGCGCCCGCAGCCAGATCGGCATAGACGCCGCCCCGGGCGACGAGCTCGGCGTGCGTGCCGCGCTCGAGGATGCCGTGTTCGCCAATGACGATGATCTCGTCCGCGTTTTTGATGGTGGAGAGCCTGTGCGCGATCACCAGCGTCGTGCGGCCCTTCGCCAGGCGGTCAAACGCCGCCTGAATCTTGCGCTCCGTGGCGGTATCCAGCGCGCTGGTCGCCTCGTCGAGGATCAGCACGCGCGGGTTCTTGAGGAAGATACGTGCGATGGACACGCGCTGCTTCTGTCCGCCGGAGAGCATGATGCCGCGTTCGCCGACGACGGTGTCGTAGCCGTTGGGCATGCGCATGATGTCGTCGTGGATCTCGGCAAGCTTCGCAGCCTCGATCACCTCGTCCATCGTCGCCGACGGCTTGCCGTAGCGGATGTTTTCCAGAATCGTGCCGGCAAAGAGGAACACGTCCTGCTGGACGATGCCGATGTTGGCGCGCAGATCCGCGAGCTTCACATCGCGGATGTCCTGCCCGTCGACGGTGATGCTGCCGGCGGTCGTCTCATAGAACCGGGGAATCAGCTGGCAGAGCGTGGACTTGCCGCCGCCGCTGGGGCCGACCAGCGCGAGCATCTCGCCCGGGCGGATGTGCAGGTTCACATGCTCGAGCACGGCTTCCTTCTCCTTGTCGTAGGTGAAGGTCACGTCCTTGAATTCGATTTCGCCCTCGACGCTTTCAAGCGGCTTGGCCTCCGGGCTGTCGGTGATATCCGGCGTCTCGTGCATGATCGCGCGGAAGCGCTGGAAACCCGCCATGCCCTGCGTGAACTGTTCGGTGAACTGCGTGAGCTTGCGGATCGGGCTCTGGACGCTGGCGACGTACATGTTGAAGGTGACCAGCGTCGCGATATCCATCTGCTCCTTCATGATGAGGTAGCTGCCCGCGCAGATGACGGACAGGCTCATCAGGTTCATCATCAGCTCCGTGCCGGAGAAGAAGCTCGCCATGACCTTGTAATAGCCGCTCCTCGCCTCGACATACCGGCCCGTGCATTCCGAGAACTTGCGGATCTCCTCCGCCTCGTTGCCGAACGCCTTGGCCACGCGGATGCCGGAAATCGAGCTTTCGATCTCGGCGTTGATCGCCGCCGTGCGCTGCTTGACCGCGCGGGAAACCTTCATCATCCGGCTGCGGCGCATGGCGACGAAGATCACAATCAGCGGCACGCTGACCATCAGCACCAGCGCCAGCTTCCATTGGATGCCCCAAAGGACGATGAACGCGCCCATCAGCGTGACGAAAGAAATGAACAGATCCTCCGGCCCGTGATGCGCCAGCTCCGTGATTTCGAACAGGTCGTTCGTCACGCGGCTCATCAGAAGGCCCGTGCGGTTCTTGTCGTAGAAGCTGAAGCCCAGCTTCTGCATATGCGCGAAGATCGCCGCGCGCATATCCGCCTCGATATGCACGCCCATGACATGGCCCAGATAGGTGACCAGCCACTGCGCCGTCGTGCGGATGAGGAACATGACGAGCATCAGACACGCCATCAGCGTAAACGTGCGCATGAGCTGATTGGGAATGTAGTCGTAGAGCACCTTCCGGGTGAAGACCGGGAAGAGGATATCCACCAGGGAGATCACCGATGCACAGGTCATGTCCAGCAGGAACATGCGCATGTGCGGCTTATAAAATGCGGCAAACTCGCGAATCGCGCCCTTCTTTGGCGCGGCCTTGTCTTCAAAGGCGGGCTTTGTCTGTGCCATGCGTTCTCCTTTTGTCTTTCTGCTTTGCGATTTGCTTCAGCCGTTATTCTGAATTCTGTTATTCTGAATTCTGAAAAATCTGCCGGCAGACGCCGGCATAAAAGTCCGAAAAAATCCGATATGGAAGCGGGCGGCTCATACGACGGGCCTGATCCACTTATCCGAGAAGAAGTGCCGTCCGTATACGATCGTCTTGAGGACATCCTCCACGAAGTACATGACCGCATACGTCGCCGGCACGCTCATATGCAGCACGAGGCCGCAAAGCGCCGTCAGCGGGATGCCGATCAGGTAGGCGGAAATCGTATCGACGATCAGGCCATATTTCGTATCGCCGCCTGCGCGGAACGTGCCGACCACGAGCATCAGCGGGATGTTGCGCAGGGCCATCTCCACACCGTAGATCATGATGACGGCCATCGAATCCGCACGCACGGCTTCAGAAACGCCGAACAGCGACATGATCGGCCCCTTGAGCACAAGCAGCGATCCGCCGATCACCACGGACATGGCGGTCGTCAGCGCGATATGATAGCGGGCGCAGGCCTTCGCCCGGTCGTATCTGCCCTGACCGACATAGCTGCCGACCATGACCGCGCAGGCGGAGCACATGCCGTGCACCGCGATGCAGGTCAGATCCTCGATGGACTTGACCACGGTGATCGACGCATAGGCCTCCGTGCTCATATGGCCGAAGATGGCGCTGTAGATGAGGATGCTCAGCGCCCAGATCGTCTCGTTGAACATCGCCGGCGCGCCGACGCGGACATACTCGCGCGCAAAGCCGCGGCTGATATCCAGCAGCGCGGAAAGCGGCGCGCGCAGCATGGTGCCCTGCGCAAAGCCAAGCGCATAGATGACCAGCGCATTGACCACAGCGGCGACCGCAGACGCGATGGCCGCGCCTGCCACGCCCAGCGCGGGGAAGCCGCACAGGCCGAAGATCAGCAGCGCATTGAGCACGACGTTGGTCACCACCGAGCAGGCCGCGCCGACAAAGGGGATGACAACCCGCTGCGTGCTCTGCAGCAGAGTCGAAGCGGATTTGGCCAGCGCCTGGAAGGGATAGCTGAGCGCGATGATGCGCAGATACCCGGCCGCGCTGGCGATGGCCTGCGGATCTCTGGTGAACATGCCGATCACCTTTTCGGGGATCAGCAGACCGCAGGCCATGAACAGGAAGCCGGATGCAAGCGAGAGGATGCTCATCAGGCCGTATGTGCGGTGGATGCCTCTGTGATCGCCCGCGCCGAAATACTGCGCGATGAACACGGCGGCGCCGCTGGTGCAGCCAAAGAGCACGATATTGAGAAACCACGACCACTTGCCCGCCATGCCCACGGCAGCCAGCGGAAGATCGCCGAGCCTGCCGACCATCACGGTATCAATGAGCGTAAAAGAAGAAAAGAGCAGGTTCTGCAGCGTAAGCGGGACGGCAATGGAGAGCATCGTCCTGGTGAACCCTGCGTATTGTTGCGTTTTCATGATGATTCTGGAGCTGTAAAAAATATCAGCGTCTGTTGCGCGCCGTGTCAGGCGCATGTTATCCTGTTATTTGGAAAGGATCTGGAAAACCGGGCTGTTCTCCGTGACGAACGGGCCGTCCTGCATGAAAAAGAGCATGCCCGTCGCCGGGGTCTTGAGCACCTCGCGCACGGCGCCGTCCTGCGGATTGATGACAAACGCCAGCTGCTCGCCGCGGCGCACATGCGCACCCGCGTGCTTGACCCGGCGCAGAAGACCGGCTGACTTCGAGGCCACGGTCATGATATCCTCATTGGTGATGACGGCGGATTTCTGACCCGGGGTCATGTCGCTGCGGATCACGCCCCGCCCGTTGAGGAAGCGGATGATCGCACGCAGGGTCTGATCGGCCGCCGCCTCGTCGATCTCCTGAGTCTTGCCGGCATAGAGCGAATAGGCCTGCGTGCCGGCCATCTGCCAGCAGTAGTTGAGCGTCGTCTGGTCGGAAATACGCGGCGTACGGACATAGACATAGGGCAGGCCGAATTCGCAGCCCAGCTCCGGGTTCTGCCTGCCGGTTTCCATCATGCGCACATGCGGCACAAACGAGCCGGGCTGATAGAAGCTGGTCAGCTGCACGCCGTATTTATACGCCTTGAGCTTGTCAAACAGCGCTGCGGCGATCCGCTCGGTCGTCGCGCCCTGCGCATCGCCCGGGAAACGGCGGTTGATGTCCATGTTCTCCGGCGCCCAGAGACGGCTGCCCGTGTTCATCGAAAGGCCGATCGCCGTGGGGACGACCATCACGCTCTTGCCGGGCATGATGCCGCCGTCGCGCTCGATCTCGCGCAGGAACGCAACCAGACGGGCGCAGACATACAGCTGCTGCACCTCGTCGCCGCGCAGCGCGCCCAGCACCACACAGCTCTTCTCGCCCTTGCCGAAACGATAGCCCATGATGTTCATATCGTCCCGGAAATACGACTCTACGGTAAAGATGACGTCCTTTTTCATACGCGCTCCTTTCTGCAAAGGCGCGCCAGCAGCGTGCCGGGGTAGACAGCGGAATAGCTGCGCTGGCTGAAGACAAGGCCTGCCGCCGGCGCGAGGATCTCCTCGACCTTCTCGCCATTCAGCGCGTCGATGACGATGCCCAGCAGCTGGCCGCGCTCGACCTCCCTGCCGGTGCAGTTCTCCGGCACATACACGCCCGGCTTCGTCGCGGATACGCGGCACAGCTCCTCCTCGGAACGCACCATCGGAATATCCTCAAGCCGCCTGGGCGCAATCGTCTCGCCCGACCAGATGCCCATCGCCTTCATCTTGCAGAAGATGCCTTCGATGACCGCCGGCGTGGTGACGTACGGCCTGCGCCTGCGCTCGTCGGCCTCCAGCACGAGGGCCAGCGTGCCCGCCGCGTTCAGCGCGCCGGTGAGCGTCGCATTGAACGCAGGCTTATTCGGCACATACCAGATCAGCTGCGGGCAAAGATCCGCCGCGCCGGAAAGCATGCGCTCCGCCGTCGTCTCGTGCATGCGAACCTGATACAATTCGCTCTTTTTCATCGTGCCCGCGTGGATATCCAGCACCAGATCCGCGCCGAGCATGTCCTGCATGATGCTGTAGCACATGGCCTCCAGCGGCGTGCCGTCCGGAACGCCCGGAAAAGCGCGGTTCATGTCCAGCCGCGTGGAGAACGGAACAAGCCGCTCGCCCATATCCAGTCCGATCGGATTGAGCATCGGATACATATCCACGACGCCGTGCAGATGCTCCGGCTCCTTCATGATGCGCTGCGCAATGGCGTAGATGACCAACTGTCCCATCATTTCATCGCCATGGATGCCCGTGGCAATACACAGGCGGGCGCCGCCCCCATCCTCAGGGCTGTAGCGGCAGCGGCTGACCGTCCAATTCTCACCCAAAGGCATCGCAACCGACGCCACGGTGGAGATTTCCTTGATGACCGCCAAGCGAAATCCCTCTCTTTCAAAAAGGGAAGATGCAACTCCTCCCCGATTATTCATACAAATCCTATCATAAATCATCGGGATTTGCAAGTAAAAGCGAATTATGATATACTGAATTCGTCACTTTTGCGTTTTTCGGTTCAAATCGGCACTGCCGGGAAAGGAGCCTTTATCATGAAAATCGGTCTTTTCTCCGATACGTTCTATCCGGAGATCAACGGCGTGGCCACTTCCTGCCTGACGCTGCACAAGGAGCTCACCCGCCGCGGGCATGAAGTGCACGTCTTCGCGCCCAAATGCAAGGGCTGGGAGGAAAACCAACATGAAACCTTCCATTATATCGCCTCTGCGCCGCTGGTCGTGCTCAAGGACCGTAACTTTGCCCTCCCCGGGCCGATGACCTCCTGGGAGGCGACAAAGCTGGATTTTGACGTCGTGCATACCAACAGCGAATTCGTCATGGGCCATTTCGGCCGACTGATTGCAAGGGGCAACGGCAGCGTCCTTGTGCATACCTACCACACCATCTGGGAGGAATACACCTACTACATCACCCATGGTGTCGCGGACGAGGCCGCGCGCAAGGTCGCCCGCAAGTATTCCCAGTGGTGGTGCAACCGCTTCGACCGCATCGTCGCGCCGACGGGCAAGACCGCCGGCCTGCTCTATGACTACGGCGTGCGCACCCCGATGGACATCGTCCCCAGCGGTATGGACATCGCCCGCTTCTCCCCCGCGCTCCATACGCAGCAGGAGCGCGCCGCCGCGCGCGCGGAATGCGGCGTGCTGCCGGGCGAGCGGATTCTTCTGAACATCGGCCGCCTCTCCAAGGAAAAGAACATCGAGCGCATCCTGCGCGTCTTCCCCGCGCTGCTGAAGGTTCATCCCGACGTGCGCTTCCTCATCGTCGGCGAGGGCCCGCAGCGCGAGCAGCTCACCCAGATGGCCATCGAGCTGGGCGTGGCGGATCATGTCACCCTCGCCGGCCCCAAGCCCTGGGAGCATATCGACCGCTACTACGCCATGGGCGACGTCTTCGCCAGCGCGTCCCGCTCCGAAACGCAGGGCCTGACCTACATCGAAGCCATGGCCTCCGGGCTGTGCGTCTGCGCGGTGGACGACGAATGTCTGCGCGGCGTCATCGAGGACGGCATATCCGGCATCCTGACCGAGGACACCGACGAAGCGCTCCTCGCGGGGCTTATCCGCGCGTTTTCCGACGAGGGCAAAAAAATCGCCAAAGCCGCGCCGCGCTATGCCGAGCCCTTCAGCACGGAAACCTTCGCTTCCAAAATCGAGGCGACCTACTACACCGCCCTCGCCGATGCGAGGCGATAACGCTTTCCCTGTTCTTTTCAGGAACAGGGATTCTTTTTCAAAAAAACATATCAGCGCATTGACAAAACACATGTATGATGTAAAAATGAAACCAATACCCAGCGTCTTTAGTTTGACTGTCTGGATTGAGGAAGGGATTTCACGATGAACAAGAACCTGCTTATGCGCGCGCTTGCGCTCTGCGCGCTCCTTCTGCTCCTTCTGGCGCCCTGCGCCAGCGCCCAGATCGTCTCCGGCGAGGAAACGGTCGAGCTCTTCTCCGAGGGCGGCCTCCCCTCCGTGCAGCCGGTCTCGCCCGTTTCGGCCTATTCCCTGCGCAGCGCGAGCGACTTTGACGCCTACATCATCGGCGAGCTCGAAAAGCAGACGGCTCAGATCGACGTGAGCAGCTATGAGATGACCGTCGCCGAAATCAAGGCGGCCTATC
This sequence comes from Clostridia bacterium, assembly GCA_017436605.1. Taxonomy (GTDB): domain Bacteria; phylum Bacillota; class Clostridia; order Christensenellales; family Aristaeellaceae; genus Ventricola. The sequence continues at coordinate 20,765 of JAFSCW010000144.1, forward strand.
AGAACCTGCTCAACGCCAACCCGCAGCTGTTCTATGTCTCCGGCGGCTTCCGGTACTCCTATTACGAATCCACCGGTCTGGTCGTCGCGCTCCTGCCGGAATACAAATACTCCGGCGACGACCTGCAAAGCCGCATCGCCGCCTTCAACGCGTCCCTTTCCGCCATCGTCGATTATGCATCCAAGTCCAGCACGGACATCGGCCAGATTCTGCGCACGAATACGTACTTCTGCACCACCTTCCAGTATGACACCTCCTACACCAACTACGCGCCGGACGAGCTGTTCTCCTCCGGCAAGGGCGTGTGTCAGGCGTATATGCTCGGCTTCCGCGCCGTGATGAACGAGCTGGGCATCGCCTGCGAAACCGCGACCAGCGACGCCATGAACCACACCTGGAACCTCGTTCAGCTGAACGGCAGCTGGTACCATATCGACGTCACCTGGAACGACCCCATCACCGACCGCCCGATCGGCGCATACTACACCAACTTCCTGCTCAGCGACGCAGGCATCACCGCCGCCGAGCACTACGACTGGGAAGCCTCCGTCACCGCCGGCAGCACCAAATACGACGATTTCTTCTGGACGACGATCAAGACCCCGCTTTCCGTCGTGAACAACGTGGTCTATTACGCCGATCCGGACGCCGCCATGCTGACCGTCAAGGCATGGCCCATCGGCGCTTCCGCCTCCGATACCGTCTATACCGCCTCCTTCACGTCCTACGGCGGGGGCTATGATCCCGTGCAGGCGACCTCCTCGCGCGTCTATTTCGTCGACGCCCGCGATCTGTATTCCGTCGATTTCTTCGGCCAGGATCTGAAGCTGGAATATTCCTCCTCCGATCTGTACATCACCCGCCTGCTGACCGACGGCATGACGATGCAGATCTATCTGGACGATGTGCTGGGCGGATATACCGGCACGCTCACCTCCATCCCGCTTGACCTCAACCTTTCGCTCATCCTCGACCAGAACCTGCTGGATCTGATCGTGGATACCTCCATTCAGCTGACCGCCGCGTATGATCCCGAGATGGACGCCGTTCCCAACGCAGTCTTCACCAGCTCCAACGAGGCCGTCGCCACGGTCGACGCCGCCGGCATGGTCACGGGCGTCGCGCCCGGCGCGGCGATCATCACCGCCGTCGTCGGCGACAGCCTGACCGCCGAATGCCTCGCCATCGTCCATGGCGAGACGCAGGCCGTCATCCCGGCCGGCACGCTCGCCATCGGCGAGGAGGCCTTTGCCGGCATCGTCGCGCAGGAGATCATCCTGCCCGAGGGCCTTGAAAGCATCGGCTCCGGCGCCTTCGCCGGCTGCGCGCAGCTGCGCCTGATCAACCTGCCCCTGAGCGCGACCGACATCGCTGCGGACGCGCTGGACGGCGCGGAGGGCGTCATGCTCCTGGTCCTGCCCGAAAGCGAGGGCCTTGCCTTCGCCAAGGCAAACGGCCTTGTCTCCGGCGCGGACTACTTCATCCTGCCGGACGTCGTGCAGTAAACAGAAAGAATACGCAAAGAGAGCCTCCATAAGGGAGGCTCTTATTTTGCGCCTACGTCCCTGCCTTTTTCCGACGCTTGCCGGCATGGGCGGCGCAGAGCCCCGCCCCTACATCTTTGCTCCATTTCGCCACTTTGTAGGGGAGGGGCTCTGCTCCTCCCGTCCTTTCCATACCTGTCCCGCATATTCTGCGCAACGCAAAAACCCTCTCCGCAGGGGAGAGGGTTTTGCTATGCACGAAATCAGCAGACGATGTTGAGCAGGCGGCCCGGAACGAAGATCAGCTTGCGGACGGGCGCGCCGTTCACCAGCTTCTTGACGGTCTCGTTCTCCAGCAGCTTCTCGCCGTCGGCCTGGGTGAGGCTGGCCGGCACCATGATGCGCGCGCGCACCTTGCCCTTGATCTGCACCGCGATTTCGACCTCGTCGGCGACGAGCTTGTTCTCGTCGTAGGTCGGCCACTTCTGCGTGTAGATCGGCTCGCCGAAGCCGCAGTTTTCCCACATCTCCTCGGTGATATGCGGGGCGACCGGGTTGAGGCACAGGCACAGGGCCTTGAGCTCGCTGCGGGTGATCTTGCCGTTGGCGTACACGTCGTTGACGAAGGCCATCATCGCCGCGATGGCGGTGTTGAACTTCATGCGCTCGTAGTCGTCGGTGACCTTCTTGATCATCGCATTGACCGGGACTTCCATTTCCTTGCGCACGCCGTCGGCGTTGACGAGCATCTCCTGCAGACGCCATACGCGTTCGAGGAAGCGGCGGCAGCCGCGCGCGCCCTCGGTCGACCACGGAATCGCCTGATCGAACGCGCCCATGAACATCTCATACAGACGGAACGCGTCCGCGCCGATCTCGGCGATGGTCTCGTCCGGGTTGATGACGTTGCCGCGGGACTTGGACATCTTCTGGTTGTCCGGGCCGAGGATCATGCCGTGGCTGGTGCGCTTGTTGTAGGCTTCCTTGTTCGGGATCGCGCCGATATCATAGAGGAACAGGTTCCAGAAGCGGGAATAGAGCAGATGCAGCGTGGTATGCTCCATGCCGCCGTTGTACCAGTCGACCGGCAGCCAGTAAGCCAGCTCCTCCCAGCGGGCGAGGTCGGTGTCGCAGTGCGGATCGGCATAGCGCAGGAAATACCAGCTGGAGCCGGCCCACTGCGGCATGGTGTCGGTCTCGCGCTTGGCAGCGCCGCCGCAGCACGGGCAGGTGGTATTCACCCAGAAATCAATCTTGGAGAGCGGGGATTCGCCGGAATCGGTCGGCTCGTAGTTGTCCACGTCCGGCAGCAGCACGGGCAGCTGATCTTCCGGCACCGGAACCCAGCCGCACTTCTCGCAGTAGACCAGCGGGATCGGCTCGCCCCAGTAACGCTGGCGGGAGAAGACCCAGTCGCGCAGCTTGAAGTTGACCTTCTTCTCGCCCACGCCGTTCTCGGTGAGCCACTGCGTGATGCTCTTCTTCGCCTCGGCGACGGACAGGCCGTCGAGGAAGCCGGAATTGACGAGCACGCCCTCGGCCACGTCGGTGTAGGCTTCCTTCTGGACGTCCTCGCCGCCGGCGACGACCTCGATGATCGGCAGGCCGAACTTCTTGGCGAAGTCCCAGTCGCGCGTGTCATGCGCCGGAACGGCCATGATCGCGCCGGTGCCGTAGGTCACCAGAACGTAATCGGAAATAAAGATCGGGATGTCCTTGCCGTTGACCGGGTTGATCGCGCGGATGCCCTTCAGCTCCACGCCGGTCTTGTCCTTGGCCAGCTCGGTGCGCTCAAAGTCGCTCTTCTTGGCGGCCGCCTCGCGGTAGGCGATGACGTCCTCCCAGTTGGTGATGCGGTCCTTCATCGCATCGACAGCCGCATGCTCCGGCGCCACGACCATGTAGGTCGCGCCGAAGAGGGTGTCCGGACGGGTGGTATACACGCGCAGCTTCATGTCGGAATTGGCGATCTTAAAATCGACCTCCGCGCCCTCGCTGCGGCCGATCCAGTTGCGCTGCTGGGTCTTGACCTTCTCGATAAAGTCCACATCGTCCAGGCCGTCGAGCAGCTTCTGGGCATACTTGGTGATCTTGAGCATCCACTGGCTCTTGACGCGGCGGATGACCTCCGCGCCGCAGCGCTCGCACTTGCCGGCGACAACCTCTTCGTTCGCCAGGCCGCACTTGCAGCTCGGGCACCAGTTGACCGGCATCTCGCTCTTGTACGCCATGCCGTGCTTATACAGCTGCAGGAAAATCCACTGGGTCCACTTGAAGTAGTTCGGATCGGTGGTATCGACCTCACGGCTCCAGTCGAAGGAGAAGCCGATGCGCTGGAGCTGCTGGCGGAAGCGATCGACGTTCTTCTTGGTCACGCCCGCCGGATGGACGTGGTTCTTGATGGCGAAGTTCTCCGTCGGCAGGCCGAAGGCATCCCAGCCCATCGGGAACAGGACGTTGTAGCCCTCCAGACGGCGCTTGCGGGCGATGATGTCCATCGCAGTATTGGAGCGCGGATGACCGACATGCAGGCCCGCGCCGGACGGATACGGGAACTCGATCAGGCCGTAGAACTTCGGCTTGCTCTTGTCGCTCTTCGCCTCAAAGGCATGCGCGTCCGCCCAGTTCTTTTGCCACTTCAGCTCGATCTCGTCGGGATTATAGGTCTTGATGTTCACAGGGTTTTCCTCCTCAACTCTTCCTCATACAGGGTACAAAAAAGCGCCCCGCATGAAAACTCATCATGCACAGGGGCGCCTGAATTCCAAGCGCGGTACCACCCTGATTCGGCTGCTTGGTCGCAGCCCTCAGCGGCAAATGCCAGGGCCTTTCACGGGGCCCATTCGCCGCGGACTACTTGCATATCGTTTCGCCCGCGAAGCTCAGGGAGGAGAAACCGCGCATCGGCCCGCCGGCTCGCACCATCCGCCGGCTCTCTTGGGGCGCCTTTGCGCGATGATTCCCATCATCGCTTTTCAAACTCCGTTTATTGTATCCAATGCGCGAAAAAAAGTCAAGCATGTTTGCGCTTTGTTTGCCGCCGGAGCGCAAGGAAAAGCGTCATTCCTGCTCCTCGAGCGGCCAAAGCTCCCGCGCGATCACCTCGACCGTATGCGGGTGGTTTTCTGCAATGGCCCGCATCATCGACAGATCCAGCTCCTGCGCCTCTCCATACCAGCGCTCAGATTCGCGCAGATACGCGCCGGAGCGGTTGATCCTCTCCTCCAGCATTTCAATGCGCTGGTATATGGCGCTGCTTTCCATGATGGTCGAGCGCGTCCTGTTCCAGATCTCCCAGAAGATCTGCCTGCTTCCTCCGACGTCCAGATCCAGCATGCGCTCACACATATACATCCAGCGGTTGATTTCCTGCATGGGGCTGCCGTCGTCGTTGAGCAGGATCGGCATAAAGCTGTAATCCAAATCCCAGGGCGAAAGATGATAGGTATAGCCTCCGTCCCCGTCGAAGATCACCCAGACAAATACGTTGTTCTGAACATTGTCCGCGCCCAGGGCCGTCGCATGGAGGAAGACATAATAATTCATGAGCTCGCGGACGTCGAAATGCTCAAGGATGAATTGTTCAAACGCCGCGTCCTCCAGCATCGCACCCCCGGCGGCCCTTTCTTCCAGAAGAACGAAGCGCTCGGCATATCCAAACGCCTCTTCCTCGCTCATCCCCGGCGGCACATGGCGCAGCTCCGCGCTCCACGGCATTGAAACGCCCATCAGCTTCTGCGGCCTGTCGCCCTTGTTAATCGGTCTGATTTTTTTGAAAACGAGATCCGTCTGCGGATCGCCGCCCATCCGGACCAGTTCTCTTTCGGGCAGAACACGCTGCATCAGCTGATAAAGACCCATGTATTCGTTATCCATAAACAGCTCGACAAGGCGGCTTTCCAGCGTGCCGATTTCCGGGCCGTCCTCCTCCTGCATCTCATCCCATATGCCCCAGGTCATCTCATTGCGCACAGCCGTCGGATCCGCCGGATTCGAAAGAAGCAGCCAGTCGGAATCCGCCGGCATGCCCAGCGGGCTGACGCTGCGCTTGTCGTCGCCCTTTCCCGTCCTCAGCTCATGGAATTCCAGATGATAGGAATACTTTTCGATACCGTAATCATAGCGCCCGCCGCGCTGGTGGATCAGCGCGCCGCCCTCGATCGGCACATCGCCCGCAGACGAAATGGATACAACGGACGCCTCGTCGCTGTCAAAGCCGATTTCGCGGAAGCTGCAGCCCGCGTTCACCGCAACAATCGGCAGCGCAGTAAATACAATACCGATATACGAATATTCTGTATCCGTATACGCCAGCATTTCATAGCGGTATCCCTCGCGGATGGCGTCCGAGCAGTAATCATAGGTATAGTCGTCGATGAATACGACGTCGGGCGTCTGTTCCCCCTGCGCGGTCAAGGCGATTTCCGGCCATGTTTCGCCGCAGTTTTCGCCGAGCGTACAGTAAAACGTATTACTCGATGCATCAAAGCCCAGCGGCGTCCCATCGTTCTTCATCGCCGTTACAAGAAGGCCGTCCGCTTCGCTTCGCGTATCCTCCAGCGCCCAGATATCCTCAATATCCATCATACCGCCCACAGCGCAGCCCGCGTCCTGTTCAAGATATGCCTGATACCGCTCATGCATCCGGGCAATGACAAGGCTCTGCCGGTGCGCTTCTTTCCCTCCCAGAGAAAGAACCAGCGATACGGGAACCAGCATCAGCACAAGCAGCAGAACGCAAAGCGCCGTGCCGACGAGTTTTCTTTTTACATTCATATGCTATCCTGCCTTACCGCAAATGAAAATGATTCATGCCGCCGCGTGTCATGGTCATGCGGAATACGCGTCGGCGCAACACAATATTTCTGATCATATATTCTGAATATACAGTTTATCCGTCCAGACTGTTTCTGTCAATTGCCTGATCATCGTTCCTTCTCCCGGATTGCAGGCCGCCGCGCATCGCGCGCCGAAGCGGCGTCTGTATTCTGCTTCTTCATCCTTTGGATTCAGGCGGATTATTTTTTCTGGTCAGAGATTCTTTCTTGATCGAACGTCTGTAATGGAATATACTTGGGCATATCATGTCGCGCGCCGGCGGCAGCCCCATTCGGCGGCCCGATTCTATCATAAATTCGGAGGGATCATCATGGTATTTCCCATTCAGGTTCTGTGGCTGTTTCTTGCGGCCATGCTCATCAGCTCCATCGGCTTCAAGCACTACATCTGGTTCTTCTCCATCGGCTATGGCTTTGCCATCGCGGGCGAAGGCCTGCTCCTTCTCCTCTTCGGCAAGGGCGTCAGCCTCGGCACGGTGCTGTGCTGTCTTCTGCTGATCGCCTACGGCCTGCGCCTTGGCGGCTATCTGACCTTCCGCGAATGGAAGGTCGGCTCCTACAAGACCAACATGAAGGGCGAGATCAAGGAGAGCAGCCGCGTGCCCTTCGGCGTGAAAATCGCCATCTGGGTCGCCTGCGCGTCGCTGTATGTCCTGCAGGTGCTGCCGGTCTTCTATCGCATGGCGAGCGGCGCGGCGGATAACGTCTTCGTCTTCCTCGGCGCGGCGGTCATGGCCTTCGGCCTGTGGATGGAGACCGAAGCCGACCTTCAGAAAAACCGCGCCAAGAAGATCAATTCCCGCCGGTTCGTGGATACCGGCCTGTATCGCTTTGTCCGCTGCCCGAATTATCTGGGCGAGATGCTCTTCTGGACAGGCGCGGTCATCAGCGGCGTCGGCGCCGTTCGCGGCTGGCAGTGGGCGCTGGTCGCGCTTGGCTATGCGCTGATCGCCTATGTCATGTTCTCCGGCGCGCGCCGGCTGGAAATCCGCCAGAACAGAAACTACGGCGCGGATCCCGAATACCAGCAGTATGTGAAGACCGTGCCGATCCTCGTGCCGTTTGTGCCGCTGTACAGCGTCGAAAAGTACAAATGGCTCGTCGCCTGAGCCCCCTGCAATGCGCCATGCGCCGCGCCCGGACGCCTGTTCCGGGCGCGGCGTTTCGCCTTCTATAAAAGAATTTCGAGAAATTTGACAAAAGGGCTTGCAAATCCGGACAGAATCTGCTAGAATACTATTCGTTGCCGATGCTGATGTAGCTCAGCAGGTAGAGCGCATCCTTGGTAAGGATGAGGTCACCGGTTCAAATCCGGTCATCAGCTCCAACTGAAACACCTCTGCTTAAAACGCAGGGGTGTTTCTTTTAACTCAATTTTTCATCATAGCGAGGATAAACATATGCAGGCTATTTTAGAAGTTCTCGGTACTGTACAGGTAATCGGTGGTATACTCTTTTCTGTTTATTCTATAATTATGAATGGAAACTGGTTTGAATCGCTCATTTTTCTTGTACTATGCCTTGTATTGGGAAGCTTGCTTGTTTGTATTGCCAGAATCGTCGATCTTTTAGAAATTCAGAACAAATATCTTTTCAATATTCAAAAGAATTTAAAAAATCTATCTATTCATATACCTGCTGACAACAATTTGATGGATTTATAAAACTGTCCAGTGGAAAGTACTGGTGCCAGATTTCATTTTCCAACTGAAACACCTCTGTAGACAGTCCAAAAATACAAGGGTGTTTCTTTTTTCTCTTTTCTGCGCAGTATTCAAAAGGATTCCCCTTTGGTCGGATAAGCAAAACGCCTTGACTCGCGATGAGCCAAGGCGTTCTTTATTCGGTTTTATCCTGGCCGGCTCTCATCCACAGCCTGCATCACGCGCTCCAGCGCGTCCTCGTCCAGATACGCGCGCGCGGCATAGCCGACCGCGCCGGCAAGCGGGCCGAACGCCGGCTCGACGAGCACGCAGCCCATTGCCTCAATCGCTTCGCGCAGCGGAGCAAGCACATATTCCCCCGCATGGAAAAGGCCGCCGGTATAGGAAACGCGCACGGGCTCTTCCCCTTCAAAGCCGATCTGCCGCTTCAGCGCGCGCACAAGCGCGGCAAGCTCGCCGGCCGCCTCTTTGTAAATCCGCGCCGCTTCCGGGTCGCCGCGCCGGCACAGCTCCAGCACCTCCCGCTGCAGCGACGCCACGCGGGCATAGTCGCCGTCCTGCGTGTATTCGGTAATTTCTCCGCCGAAATGCAGCGGATCGCTGAGATCAAACCGCTCCATGAATGCATCGTAGAGCAGCGTCCTTTCGCGCCGTCCGTCCGCCTGATGGAAAAACGCGCGGATCGCCTGCGCCGCCACCCAGTAGCATGAACCCTCGTCGCCAAAGCGCACGGACCAGCCGCCGGCGCGCGCGCCGGTATGGCGCTCGTTTTCACCATAGGCCACCGAGCCCGTGCCCGATGCGATGCAGATGCCGCTGCGGCAGCGCATCGCGCCGCTCCAGCCCATGACGGCGTCGTTTTGAAGGATCAGCGGAACGTCGCCCAGCACGCCGCCCAGCGCGCGCTCCATATCCCCGACAGCCGTGCGCGATTCGCCATAGCCCGTCAGGCCGAAGGCCGCGCAGGCAATATCCTGCGGCTGCACGCCGGCGGCGGCGAGCATTTCGCGTAGGTAGCCCTGCATCGCGCTGCGATAGCGCTCCACGCCGCAGATAAACAGATCCACGCCCGGAAAGACGCGGTGCGCCAGCACATGGCCCTGATCGTCCGCAATGGCGAATGCGGCCTTCGTCGCGCCGCTGTCACATCCCAGAAAAAGCATGCCGTTTCCCCCTTTTTCCTCTTGTTCTCCCGATTTTTCAATATTTCTGATCAGAACCGCGGCCTGTCCCGGATGGGCAGGTTGTCGCTGTACAGGTGTCCGTCGTTGGAAAGCGTCAGCACGCGCGGAATGCATATGCCGTTTTTCTCCCTGAATTCGATGACCGTCAGGCTGCTGTGGCACAGATCGAACGTATGCACATACTGCGGATACGGGATGCCCAGCACATGGCTCAAAAACGCGCCGCCGAAACCCGCATGCGCAAACAGCGCGACGCGCTCGTCGTTTTCGCGTACGGCGCGGTAGATACCCTCGCGCTCCGTCTGCTCGTATCCGAGGGAAGAAAGGAACGCGCGGCTCTCCCGCGCGATGCGCTCCATGCCGCTTCGATAGCGCTCGCCCGCAAACGCCGGATGCTCATACCAGCGCATGCCCAGCGCGCGCACATCGGGCGAAGCGAAAAGCTGCTGCGTCTTAGGATCATGCGCGGCCCAGGTCCTGCTTCCGTCCTCATGATGCAGCGTCAGCTCGTCCCATGCGTGCTGCTCGCTGGCAAAATCCACCGGAATGATTTCCCTGCAAAGCAGCTCCGCCGCAGGCTGCGCCGTCTGCATGGCGCGGCGCATGGGAGAGGAGAAGATGCGCCCGACGCCGTAGCGCGCCAGCCTCCTGCCGATCGCCTCCGCCTGCCGCAGGCCCAGCGGCGTCAGGGAATCCGGATCATAGCAGGGATCTCCGTGACGGACAAAAAACAGCAGCATGGCAGAGCCCCCTTCCATTTCTTTTCAGCTTTATTCTATCACGCACGAAAAGCGGAAACAAGCCGCATACGCAAAAGCACCCCCGCAGACAAAAGGCCTGCGGGGGGCGTTTTGGGGATCCTGTATTTTCTTATACCGCCGCCATGACATGCGGGCTCAGCGCCTGATGGAAGGCGACGCACTGCTTTTCGTCGGGCGCGGTCGCCAGGACGGCAAAAACCAGCGTGCGGTTTTCCCCGTAGAGGATGCCCGCGTCGTGGGCGATATCGCTGAGTCCGCCTGTCTTATGCGCGGCCCTGCGCGCAGGATCCGCGAACATGAGCAGCTCCTTGTCGTGCTGGCGCAGGAGGATCGGGCGCGCGGTTTCGCACATGAACGGCGTAAGCGTTTCGCCCCTGTGGAGCATCGTATACAGGCGGAGCATATCCGCCGCGCTGGTGTGGTTTTCGTTTCCCCGGCGCGCCGCCTCGTAATCGAGCATATGGCGGCGGAGCACGGTATCGCAAAGCCCGATGCGCCTGCTGAACGCGTTCACCTTCTCCATGCCGAGGGTGTCGATCAGCACATTGGTCGCGCTGTTGTTGCTGTCCGTAATCATGTATTCCAGCAGGACGGACATCGGCACGTCGCGTCCATCGCGGATCACGGGCGCTTCGTCGCCCACGCAGTGGCAGGGCAGGACGGAAATCCTTTCCTCCAGCGACATTCTGCCCGCTTCAACCTCCTCCAGCGCGCAGAGCATGATGGGGGTTTTGATCAGGCTGGCGCTTTTGAATACCTTCTCCGTCCGATAGCTGCAAAGCGTTTCGCCGCTTTTGGCGTCCCACAGGGCGCAGGCCGCCGTGCAGCCGTGCTTTTCCTCCAGCCGGCGGACGATATCCTCAAAAAACATCGCGATCCCTCTTCCGCTTTATTTGGTTCAAATGATGATGCAAATCCGACACAAAGATTATACCACGGCGGGCATGCCGGAATAAAGCGAAAATCCCGCTTATATCTTCTTATGCGTTGTGGTACATGTCGTACACGACATAGCCACAAACGCCCGAAAGCGAGCCTTCCTCCGTCTCCTGGCACATCATGCACCGGGGCTCTTTCATCGGGTATCCGCTCGTGGGGTAGATGCCGTATTCCGACGACGTCCTGAATCCCACGCGGTTATAAAAATGATAATCGCCCTCGACCGTGATCCCCCGGAAGCCTGCTTCCTTCACCTTCCTGATACCCTGCGTCAGCATCGCGGAGCCGATATGCTGATGGAAATGATCCGCATGCACGCACACCGGCGCGAGCATGACGATTCCATGATCTTCCTTGTCCGCGCCATCCGCCGAGCGGGACAGCGGAAAGCGCGAAAACAGGAAATGCCCGACGATCTTCCCGCGAAGCTCCGCCACAAACGAAAGCTGCGGAATGTAGTGTGCCGACATCCGGATCTCCTCGATCAGCGCCACGATATCCGTGCCGTCCGAATAGGGCGTGCCCTCCCGGAAGGAGCGCAGAACCATCGATACGATGTCCTTATAGTCCTTCGGCGTTTCCGGCCGGATGACGATGTCCTCTCTCATCTTCATGCCCTCTTTCCATCGGTTTTTTATTCTTCCAGCGTTTGTGCAAAAATCTCCCTCAGCACCGCTTCGGGAATTTCCTGCCCTGCATACACCTGCAGCATGCCCTTGGGCGTGACGGCATAGCCGGCAAGATTCTCCCTGTGCCGCGCAACCGCGCTCGCCTCGATGTTCACATGATCCCGAAACGGAATGAGCCGGACAAATCTCTCCCCGGCAACATAGCTGGGCATGCCGGCCCACATGCGCTCCTCGATCCCGCCGGGCGCTCCTTCCAGAAGCAGCCGCCGGATTTCCAGGTACAGCTGAACAACCTCCTGCGGGCAGCGGTCAAGGCGTTCTTTGATTCTCGCATCCATTCCGTTCATTTCCTTCCTTAATCCTTCTGTTCACATCATAGCATACGGTCCGCATCCGCTTCAATCCCGCGTTCAATTCATTATCAATCCGGCGCGCCCGGCGTTTGACGCACCATGGCGAATCCGGTATAATGGTGATACTACTGAAGCACGGAGGTATCCCCATGGCCTATCATCATCTCGATTATGCGCAGCTGCATGCGTTCTGCAGCGCTGCCTTCCGCTCCTATGGCTTCGACGAAACCAACGCGAAGGAGATCACCGATATCCTGCTGGCGGCAGATCTCAACGGCATCGAATCACACGGCGTGCAGCGCATGGTGCGCTATGATTACGAGATCTCCAGCGGCATGGTGGATATCCACGCCGAGCCGAAGATCGTCCACGAGACCCCCATGTCCGCCGTGATCGACGCGTGCAACGGCATGGGCCAGGTTGTCGGCAGGATGGCCATGCGCATGGCCATCGAAAAGGCGAAGCGCGTGGGCTGCGGCATGGTCTCCGTCCGCCGCTCCAACCACTACGGCATCGCCGGCTATTACACGGAAATGGCTGCGGCCGAGGATCTGATGGGCCTTTGCATGACCAACACCGAGGCGATCATGGTGCCCACCTACGGCCGCCAGCCGATGATCGGCACGAACCCGATCGCGCTGGCCATGCCGGCGGATCCCTTCCCCTTCTCCTATGACTGCGCGACGACCGTCGTCCCGCGCGGCAAGTTCGAGGTCTATACCAAGCGCGGCGACGCGGTGCCTATCGGCTGGGGCGTGGATGAAAACGGCCACGACTCCACGGACGCGCCGCGCGTGCTGGAGAACATCATCCGCAAGGCAGGCGGCGGCATCCTGCCGCTGGGCGGCTCGAGCGAGCTGATGGGCAGCCACAAGGGCTACGGCCTGGGCGTGATCTGCGAGCTGTTCTGCGGCATCTTCGCCGGCGGCATGACCGCCGAGCGCATCTACAAGACCGAGGACGGCGGCTCCGGCATCTGCCACAGCTTCCTGGCCATCGACTACGGCGTTTTCGGCGACAAGGCGGAAATCAAAAAGAACTTCTCCGACTACCTGCGCAAGCTGCGCGAGAGCGACAAGGCGCAGGGCTGCGAGCGCATCTACACCCACGGCGAAAAGGAAGTCGACATGCGCATCCTGCGCAGGGAAAAGGGCATCCCCGTCAACGACAAGACGCTCGAGGAGCTGCGCAACATCGAAAAGAAGCTCGGCGCTTACGCCGTTCCCTTCCCCGCGGAAATCTGATCCATCCGGCTATGCCGCCCCATCATCGCCAGCAAAAGGAGAATACCGCCCATGGGTGAAAGCACGATCAAATGGGTCATGAACCGTATGCCCCGGACAGAGGATACCTGGCTGCATACGATGCATCCCGACGAGATCCGGAAGGTCCGCGCCTTTCATGAAAGCTTCCCGCAGTATGCAAAAACGCCGCTCGTCCCGCTCCGTCACGCCGCAAAGACGCTCGGCCTCGGCGGCCTTTTCGTCAAGGATGAGCGCCATCGCTTTGGTCTCAACGCCTTCAAGGTGCTCGGCGGCTCGTATGCCATCGCCTGCGAAATCGCCGATGCGCTCGGGCGGGACATCGAATCGACCGGCTATGCCGAGCTGACGGACGAGCGTCTGCGCGCCGAATTCGGCGGCGCGACGTTCTTCACCGCCACGGACGGCAACCACGGCAGGGGCGTCGCCTGGGCCGCGCGCCAGCTCGGCCAGAAGGCCGTCGTGCTGATGCCCGCCGGCACCGTGAAATCCCGCTACGACAACATCGCCCGCGAGGGCGCGCGCGTTTCGATCGAGGACGCGAACTACGACGAATGCGTACGCCGCGCCTGCGCGCTTGCAGGGCAGACGCAGCGCAGCTTCGTCATCCAGGATACGGCCTGGGCGGGCTATGAAAAAGCGCCCTGCCGGATCATGCAGGGCTACGGCACGATGGCGGAGGAAGCCGCGCAGCAGCTCCGGGAAGCCGGATTCGACCGCCCGACGCACGTCTTCATTCAGGCGGGCGTGGGCAGCCTCGCCGGCGCCGTCGCGGGCTACTACCGCAATCTCTACGGGCAGGACTGCCCGAAGATCGTCGTCGTGGAGGCCGACGCGGCGGACTGCCATTACCGGAGCGCGCTTGCGGCGGACGGACAGATCCGCATCGTCACCGGCGATCTTGACACCATGATGGCCGGCCTCGCCTGCGGCGAGCCGAACCCGATCAGCTTCGACATCCTCCAAAACCATGCCGCGTGCTTCGTCTCCTGCCCGGACTGCGTATCGGCGGACGGCATGCGCGCGCTCGCCCATCCGCAGGAGGGCGATCCCGCCGTCGTTTCCGGCGAATCGGGCGCCGTCGGCATGGGGCTTATCCGCGCGATCATGACCGATCCCGCGTGCGCCGCGCTGCGCGATGCGCTTATGCTCGATGAAAGCAGCGTCGTGCTGCTGTTTTCCACCGAAGGCGACACCGACCCGGAGAACTACCGCAGGATCGTGAATGCGCTGCCTGCAGACTGCAAAAACCAACCGACAGATTAAAACAGACATCGCCCGCTGCCAAAGCAGCGGGCGATGTTTGGTATATCCGTATCTTGTGCAGACCGCGGGCGGCAAAAGCTCCGCCCCTGCGCGTTTTATTGTTTCATGGATTCACGCCGGGCTTTCCCCGGTTCGATGAGCGCCGCAGCGCACAGCAGGACGGGCACATACTGGAAAAAATATCTGCCGCGCGTCTCCCAGCAGGAAAGCAGCAGGAACATGCCCACCAGCGCGATGAACACGGGCGCGCCGCGCGTGTCCCTGCGCCGGACAGCCCCCGCGCAGGCCATGCAGGCGATGAGCATCTGCGCGGCAAACAGCCCTGTCGTCAGGTGATAATACGCCGGATACGCCGCGCCGGTTTCAAACATGATCTGCTTGACGATGCAGTCCGGCTCGGGACGATCCGACTGGATGATCTCGTGCAGCGTGAACGTGCCGGTGCCGAAGGTCGAAAGGTTCTTGCGCGAGAGCATGTGCATGAGACGATTCGGATAGCGCAGATAGTACACGCGGTCAATGACCTCGCGAAGCAGCGCTTCCTTCCGCTCCTGCGGATCCTCAAACGAGGTCGAGAAGATCAGCCAGCCGCCCGTTCCGTATTGGCCGTAGCCCTCGTCCGGCTGAACCGGCAGGCCCATGGCGACATAATGGAGCTTGGGCAGCTCGTTTTTCTCGATGTCCTCTTTAGCAAGATGCGTATGGGTATAGGCGTCCATCGCCTGCCCGCCGAGGAAAAACGCCGCGCAGAGCGCCAGCGCC
>JAFSCW010000145.1 GCA_017436605.1 Clostridia bacterium
ATCGTTCTGCATGTACATCTGCGCAGAATTAGAATGCATCCAGAAGACGTCCGGCAGAGAGCCGCCGGTCGCACCAGCTTCCAGAAGAGTCCAATACTCGTCCCAGGTAACTACCTGAATGTTGACGTCGATACCGGACTGCTCGGTCCACAGATCCGCGATGGTCTGCAGGCCTTCAAGCTGAACATTATCCCAGATCTTGACCTCCAGAACCTCAGCGCTGGCAGCAGACACAGTCAGCACGAGACACAGGGCGGCAACAAGAGCCGCAATTTTCTTCACGAACTGCATAATCTTGTCCTCCTCAAATCTTGAATTGAGAAAAAAGTCTATCGTGATGTCTCCCGGCCGGATAAGACAAAAGCGATGCGGAATCCTTGAGCAAGCCGCCGCAAACCGGATGAAAGCAGCGACAGACTGCACAAAACCCTTCCTCGTTTTTTCATCTGAATTATATCAATCTGCACACAGAAAAGTAAATGAATCTTTGCGACATTTGATATCCCAGTTTATCGTAAACAGTCGAAAATCATTGAAATCAGGTCGCATTATGGTATATAATATAAAATAGAACATGAAAGGAGGCCTACTGAATATATGTCAAAACTTGTAGATACCAATAAACTGAAATTCAGTGTCTTCCAAGATGAACGCTTTGTCGACTTAAATCTTTATCAGTTTGGTTGGGAAAGATGTGAGCCTCTGCATTCCTTCGGTCCCCACATCCGCAACCACTATCTGTTTCACTATATTATTTCAGGCAAAGGTATTCTCCATTCAAACGGAAATCAATATCAGCTTCAAGCCGGTATGGGATTCTTGATTGTTCCTAACGAAGTTACCACTTACCTGGCTGATGAACATGATCCTTGGGAATATGCCTGGATTGAATTCGATGGTTTGTCTGTTCCGGGCTGTTTGAATCAGGCTGGACTGCATGCCAAACAGCCAATCTATAAACCTGTAACCAAAGAAGCGGGACGCCTCCTGCACAATCAGATGATGACAATCATCGATCAAAACAATGCATCATCGATGCATTTGATTGGACAAGGCTTCATTTTTCTGGATCTCCTTGTCCGCGGAGGCGGTTATAAGGAGACGAACAGTGGAAAGCGCCTTCGCGACTTCTACATGAAAGAAGCGCTGTCTTTTATAGAACAGCACTATCATCTGGATATCTCCATAGAAAACATTGCTGATTTCTGTGGTCTTGATCGCAGCTATTTCGGGCGCATTTTCCGCGATACGATGGGCGCATCACCCCAGCGCTTCTTGATGATCTATCGCATGGCTAAAGCAGAGCAGCTTCTCAAAGAAACAAAGCAACCCATCGGCAAAATCAGTTCCATGGTTGGCTATGCAAATCAGCTTCATTTTTCCCGCGCTTTCAAAGATATCTACGGCATCTCTCCCAGGGAGTATCGACAGAAGCATTTCAATTCGCCTCATATCCCTTGACGCTTTTCAGTCATTGATTATTCCGCTTCACTTCCTTGTGAGGCGGAATTTTCTTATTTGTAATCCGCTTTTTCTTTGTATTTTGTCAACGAAAACTGATTGACGGAAAATTTCGCTACATCTACAATTGATCCTGATGAAACTTATCCTCTAAACCTTTGCACCTTGATAACTCCAAACACTCTTGAAAGGACAATTTGGCAGAAAGAGGCCAGATTGGAACAAACACTTTCTCTTTCATGCTACATTATAGAATGGATGCAGACTTTCAAGGCATACAGCGTCAAGCAATCCACGTATGACCGCCTTTTGACCTCCGTAAAGGCTCTGGAAGGCTTTCAGATCGCTTCTATGCCCATTGGCGAGATCACATCTGTCCACATTCAGAAGTACGTCAACGAGCTTGCTGAATACGGCTACGGCCTGTCCACGATCAAGAAGCAAATGCGGATCGTCACAGCGCCGCTCAAACAAGCAGCTACACTTCATCAGATTCCGGCTGATCCGGCTGTCGGAATTCAGCTGCCTGCCCGAAGCAACATTCAAAAAGCGGAGCGAACAGCCGAAGCATATTCGCAGGAAGAACAAAAAGCCCTCTGGGTGCTCATTGATACACACCAGAGGGCAGGTTATGCAGCTGTCGGCTTGATGATTGAAACAGGATTGCGGGTTGGTGAAGCGCTGGCTTTGCGTTGGAAGGATATAAACCTCAGTCAGAAACGGCTGCGCGTTCGGTCTACGGTTGTTCGGTTGGCAAACAAGAAGCGCTCTTACGTGCAGAACTGCGCCAAGAGCGAATCCAGTAACAGAACAATCCCGCTGACGCCGAAAGCTGTTTCTCTCCTGCAAATGTTAAAAGCCAACACGGAACACGAATGGGTTTTCGTGGGTGACGATGGGCAACGGCTCTCTTACGAAGCTCTCAGATGGCAGACACGGTGTCTGTGCAAGGCCGCAGACGTCCCTTACAGGGGAGAGCATGTGTTCAGACACACCTTTGCGACGAACTGTTATCACAAAGGAATCGACGTGAAGATCCTTTCCCGGTTGCTTGGGCATGCCGATGTGAACATCACGTACAACATCTATGTACATTTATACGGTGATGGATTTGATGAAATGTACTCTGCTCTTGTGTCAGAGAAATAGAAAAAGAGCTTTTCTTTTTCAGAAAAGCTCTCTTCTGGCAGGGGCAGTAGGATTCGAACCCACAACAAAGGTTTTGGAGACCCACGTGTTACCATTACACCATGCCCCTAAGCACTCGCATAGTATAGCACGCCTTTTCGCATTTGTCAACATTTTTTGAAAAATTCTGTCGTATTCCTTTTGACTTGTCTGCTTTTCGCCTGTTTTTTTCCTGTTGACAAAGCGCTTCACCGGTATATAATAGAGTTATAGGAACATTTGTTCGTATTTGTATGGTGAGGTGACAGATTTGGACAGGGTCATTCTGCATTGCGACGCCAACAGCTACTATGCCTCGGTGGAATGTCTGTATACGCCGGAGATCCGGGAAAAACCGGTAGCCGTCGGCGGGAGCGTCGAGGCGCGGCATGGCATCATCCTCACGAAAAATACGATCGCCAAGAAATACGGCATCAGGACCGGCGAGGCCATCTGGCAGGCGAAGCAGAAATGCCCGGATCTCATCTGCGTTCCGCCGGATTTTCCGCTGTATGTCCGCTTCAGCGGCAAGATGCGCAGAATCTACGAGCAGTATTCAAGCCGGGTGGAAGCCTTTGGGCTGGATGAATCCTGGATTGACCTGACCGGCACGGGGGTTACCTTCGGCGACGGCGTGCGCATCGCCGAGGAAATCCGCGCGCGCATCCGCAATGAGCTGGGCATCACGGTATCCATCGGCGTGGCGGACAACAAAATCCTCGCCAAGCTGGGCAGCGACATGAAAAAGCCGGATGCGGTCACGGCGCTGCCGCCGGATCATTTCCGGGAAAAGATCTGGGATCTGCCCGTGCAGGAGCTTTTATACGTCGGACCGAGCACGGCGCGCCGCCTTGCCCGGCTGGGCATCACGACCATCGGCGGTCTTGCCCGATGCGACAGCGCCGTGCTGCAGGGGCTGCTGGGCAAAAACGGTCTGCTGCTCAAGGCCTACGCCAACGGCCAGGACCGCACGCCCGTGATGCCCATCGACCACCGCAGCTGCGTCAAGTCCGTGGGCAACAGCACGACCCCGCCGCACGACCTTGTGCACATGGAAGACGCAAGGTGCATCTACTACCTGCTGGCCGAATCGGTGGCGGCGCGCCTGCGCGAGGGCGGCTTCCGCGCGCGCTGCGTCTCCATCTCCGCCCGAACAACCACCCTGATCACGCGTTCGCATCAGACGATGCTGCCAAGGAGCACCAACCTGACCGACGAAATCGCCCGGGCGGCGATCACCCTGTTCAAAGAGCGCTTTGCGCATGGCTTTCCATACCGGTCCGTGGGGCTTTCCTGCTCCGCGCTCTCCCCCGACGATACGCCTGTGCAGCTGGATTTCATGGGCGACGAAACCCGGCGCATCCACATGGAGCGGCTCGAGCGGTCCATCGACGATCTGCGCAGGCGTTACGGTCATCAGATCGTCCAGCGCGGCGTGGTCCTGCAGGACAGAGGTTACGCGCAGATCAATCCCGTCGAGGATCACACCATCCATCCCGTACCGATGTTTACCGGCTGATGACAGGAGGTATACGCCGTGTCCACCCTGCGCAAAAACCCCAATAAGATCTACGTCAAAGTCCGGGCGGATCATCTGCTCGACGGCAGCATACGCCCGCTGAAATTCCGCGCGGAGGACGGACCCGTCTTCCGCATCGACCGGGTCATGGACGTGCGCGAGGCGCCCTCGCTCAAGGCCGGCGGTCAGGGCGTGCGCTACACCTGCCAGATCGAAGACCGGCAGCTGTATCTGTTCTACGACGAACCCTACTGGTTTATCGAAGCCGACGGGTAACGCGCATGTTCCCTCCTTCATAGATTGAAACCATGAAAGGAGGGAGACGGAAGAAAGGTTCTTCCGTCGCGCAGAGTATGGAAACCAGAAATGTTCCCGTCACGCCGCTGCCTAACCCCGGCGAGGGCGGCGCAGTCTTCCCCGGCGAGGATACGGCCGTGATCCCGCTGCCTAACCCCGGCGAGGGAGGCGCGGTCTTCCCCGGCGGCGCTGCGATCACGGTTCCGGTTCAGCCGCTTCCCGAAATCACCATCACGCTGCCGACCCGCTATGCGGCCGTGCGCTTCCTGAACGCGACACACGGTTATCCGGCGTTCCGCATCCTCATCGACGGCGTGCGCGTCGTCAACCTGCTCGATTCCGGCAGCGCCTCCGGCTATGTGCGCATCCCCGCCGGCACGCATACGGTCACGGTCGCCGGTCAGGACGGCTATGTCTACATCGAAAAGCCGCTCTTCTTCCCATCCGGCAGCACATCGACCGCGGCGATCATCAACCGCACAGGCGGCCTGGATCTCATCCGGATCGCCGACGCATGCAGGGTGGTATAAATTTCGGCGTTCAAAATCCCATGGAAAATGGCGAAGACCCGCAAAACAGCTTCAAGCCCGGCAGGCAGCCCTGTCGGGCTTTTTCTTGTATATCGTTCAGCCACATGATAAAATAGATAAAACAGACTGAGCGGTCTGAATCGGAGGGGATAGCATGGTCTTCTATGTTTTATTTGATACCGCAATGGCTGCAATGATGTTTGTTATGGGATTCCTGTTTTATAAGTCCAATGGAAAAGCCGCCCGTTTTCTGTCCGGCTATACCATGAAAACCGCTCAAGCGCGCAAAAAATATGACGAAGTGCAAATGTGCAGGAACTATGGGAAAAGAATGATGGCCATGGCCATACCTTTTTTGATCGGCGCAGCGATAGATATGCAGTTCGCCGGAGCCGGCTGTTTAGTCGCCTGGGGATTATGGCTGGTTCAGTTCATTTTCCTGCTGATTGAAAGGCATCGCACCGAGCGGTAAATTCCATATATCGGAAAGACGCACTTCCATACGCCATCCGGCGCTCCCTTCGGGAGGGCCGGGCGGACGAAACAGGGCCATGCCAAAGGCCGCGGCCGTCGGGAAATGCCCGATGAAGACCTATACGGACATAAGAAACGGAGCGTACCGGTACGCTCCGTTAACTGTTTTATAAAGCCCCGGCTGATCCGGGAGCCGGTATTTTTCAGCCGTTTCCGTCCCAGAAAGCGCTCTGGAGCACATAACCGACCGTGCCGTCCGCGCGCAGGACGACATACCATTCCTCGCCGGAAACGCCGATGATGAAATCATCCGGCCCATATGAAAACATGCCGCAGGATTCGGCGTTCCGGCTGGGCGCGGAAAGCATCCGCGCGCCGCCCGGCTTGTATTCTTCTTTCAGATGCTTCTGTGGGAAAGCGCAGACAAGCGCCGCCTTTTCCTTCTCGCCAAAGGCGAGGTACTTCGTCATCATGTAGCCCGTAAAACCCCTGCCCTCCGTGCCGACCTGCACCTTCGTCCAGGTTTCTCCTTTTCGAAGGACACGCACGGGCGTACGGTTATAGAATTTGCCATAAGAATATGCGCCTTTATCCGGCGCTCCCCGCAGATGCAGGCGATCCGCCGGATCGGGATTATTGACCATGGCATAGGCACTCTGATCGAGCTGCGCATATGCTTCTTCAAACGATGTCGGCAGATTGATGCGCCCCGGCAGGAAATCTCCCCAGGGCGAATCGCCGTAGATATAGCCGTCGTTCCGCCCCGGCGCGGCCCTGCCCTCCGGCGCGGCGTAATCCGGGCCGATCCTGCGCACGCCGTCGTGATCCGTGCCGGTCAGATACCATCTGCAGACGTCCGCGCGCAGGATGCTGTAGCTCATCGTGCCATCCGTGATCAGGACCTCGCCGCTGCCGGCATGGTACGTATCCAGACAGGTGCCTTCGCTGCGCCCCAGAACCTGAACGGGCACAAGGTTTTCCCCATCCCAATCGCTTATGCACAGGTAGCGGTCTCCCTGCGCGTTTTCGCACAGCTCCGCCCGGTGCGTATCCGAAATGTCCAGATCCTCCAGCGTATCGCCGGGGCTGCCCCTGCCCTCCATAAAGGCGGGGTTCTTCGTCAGCGGATACAGGCCGTCTCTGGGATCGGCGTCGAATGTATGGATATTGAAATGCGCAAGCTCCATGCTCCGGGAAAACGCCGGGGTCGCCCAAACCGGCGCATACATCCGGCGGTCGCGGACGTTTTCGTTTTCGTCCTCGTCGGTTTCCTCATAAAAGAGCCTTCCCTCCGAAACCCCGCTCATCATGCCTGTCATGCCGTCTTCCCGAGGCCAATAGGCCAGCACGCCCACGCTTCCCCATTGTCCGTTTGCCTTGAACGCATTGTAATGTACGGAGCTGCCTTCTTCCATGTCCACATAGGTATACCACAGCGAATCCCCGCCGCTGTCGATGAGCAGGCTGGGCAAAACGCTGCCGTCGCAGACAGCGTCCGTGTTGTCAATCGTCAGGCTGTATGCGGAATCCTTCGCGTCCTTTTCGGCGATGCACAGGATATTGTCCTCGCCCTTTTGGAGAATCACGGCAAACTGACCGCGCGCATCGTCGCCCCAGCCATCGTGCGCCGCGATCGCATACCCCGGATGTACATCCGCCAGAAGGCGCGCCACCGGATCGGGCAGCGCCGCCTCCGCACAGGCAGCGCAGGCATGCAGACACAGCAGCGCCGCAAGGAAAAAGCGTTTCATCGTCATCTTTTGTTCCCCCCCTTATACCTCAAAGACGAAACAATCAGACGTTATTTTCCTTTTTATTCTCTTTTTTCAGTTCTCTTTTCATTTCCTTATCCGTCGCCTTCTGGGCGATCATCGTAAACAGCTGATCCGTCGTCCTGTCGAGCCAGTCCGGGATCGTCTCCTTGAGCGAGCTGCCCAGACGGCGGAACGCATCCACGATCACGTCCTTCGTTTCCTCATCCATGGTGCCGACGGCACGCAGGATCGCCCGGACGTTTTTGGCCTCAAACAGATCGGAGATGTTCCTGCCGTCCGACGCGCTGAGAACGGAATAAATGCCGTCGATAATCGTGCTGCGCGCCTCGGGCTGCAGTTCCGACAGCCAGTGCTTGATTGTTTCCTCTGCAAACCTGCTTTCGTTGGTGCGCTCAGGAAGCGTCAGCATCCGCCCGCCCATCACCTGCCAGGAATACGGATTATGCTGAAGCAGGCCGCCCGCGTCGCTCCTGACGACGGTAAACGGCTCCGCATGCCAAAGCAGAATACCGATCATCGAGGACTGGGGCACGAAGGTATGAATCCGCATATTCAGCCGCTTGAATTCCGGCAGGGCGAAAACCTGCTCGTTGAATCCCGGGCCGTCGAAATTATAGATGCACTGGATATCCGCCTGCACATCCTCCGGCGCAAATACGCCCGCATATGCAGCGAGATTGCCGCCCTTGGAATGGCCTCCGAGAATCACCGGGCGATCCAGCACGCGGATGGCCTGCGCGGCATAGGCAAGCGCCGTGCGCTGGGCAGGCACCTCGCGGGAGAAGCTCATGTTGAAATCTTCCTTCCAGCCCACGACCGTGGAATCCGTTCCCCTGAAGGCGATAAACGCAGGCCCCGTCTCCGGCATAAACGTGACCGCAGAGAACTGCTCCTGCGTCTTTTCGTCGTAGCGATCCGCAAAGCCCGCAATCTGCACGCTGCCAAAGCGCACGCTTGTGCGCAGCGCATCCATGAGCAGGCAGTCGCTCTCCTCGCTGTCGATCATGCAGGAACTCGAAAGACCGTTCTCGTAAAAATAGGCAGCCACCTGTGCAATCGTCGCAGTTTTTTCGCCATAATCGGCCGAAACGAGCGAGCCGAAGGGCATATAGGAGAGGTAGCTGAGCACAAGCGCATCCACCTCGCCAAGCGGCACCTGATGAAACGGGATATCCCCCCGCCACCGGACATAATCGATCATATTGGCCATCGTTTTTTCCTCCCGGCGCAGCAGCCTGCGCTCCATGCTTTGATTATAGGACCGCGTTTACCATCTGTCAACCGCTTCGATGCTGACCCCGGCCGCATTCTCCGATGCATAAATATACGACAATCAATCGCTTTATTTTTTCATCAAACCGGAAAAAATAGAATTATTTCTCAATTCTCCGGTCTTTCGAATTGACAGATCGGCATCTCTGTTTTATACTACTCCTGATACCCAGCCATGCCGGGTTTATTTTGGTATGGCCAAGTATCCTGCAAGACTGAATCTGGAGGCGTTTTATGCTCAATACGTGGGAGCTGACCACCCCTCAGCTTTCGCCCCGGCTCAAGCGCCGCGCATACCTGTACCTCCCCAGCGCCTACGACGAGAACCCGCAGGCCCGATTCCCTGTGATGTATATGTTCGACGGCCAGAACATATTTCTGGACGCCGAAGCGTCGTTCGGCAAATCCTGGGGCATGTACGATTATATGAACCGGACCGGTACGCCGCTGATCATCGCAGCCATCGAATGCAACCGCATCGGAAACGGACGCCTGTGCGAGTATTCGCCCTTCACCCACAGGGATTCCTCCCTCGGCAGAATCGAAGGACGCGGACGCGCGACGATGGACTACATCGTCAGGTCGTTCAAGCCGATGATCGACCGGCACTTCCGCACCCTGCCGGGCCGCGAAAACACGCTGATCGCCGGTTCGTCGATGGGCGGGCTGATGAGCCTGTACGCCGCGACGAACTACAATCACGTATTCTCCCGCGCCGCCTGCCTTTCCCCCAGTCTCTGGGTCGATCCCGCCAAGGTGCGCGCGATGCTGCGCCGCGGCAGCGTCTTACCGGATACCGTGATCTACATGGATTACGGCGAAAAGGAGATGGGCAATCACGATGGCAACGCAGAAATCTTCCTGAGCGCATGCCAGTCGCTCTATGCCCGCGGCGTCAACCTGACGATGCGCGTCGTCCCCGGCGGCGAGCACAGCGAAAGCAGCTGGGAAGCGCAGGTGCCGGTGTTCATGAAATGCCTGGGCTTTTGATTCCGGCGACGCCCGCCAAAGAACCTACAAAAGGAGACTCACCGATGGAAATCCGCTATTTCAAGGAATATTCTCACTGCCTCGGCCGAGACATGGAATTCAAGGTCTACGGTCATCGCGGCAAGCCCGTCCTGTTTATCCCCTGCCAGGCCGGCCGCTTCATGGACTTTGAAGCCTTCCACATGGACGACTACTTCCGTCCCTGGATCGACAACGGCAAGATCATGGTCTTCTCCATCGACACCATCGACGGCGAGACCTGGGCCAACAAGGGCGGAGACAACCGCTGGCGCATCGAACGCCACGAAGCCTGGTTCCATTACATCGTCGACGAGCTCGTCCCGCGCATCCACCACATCGCCGGCGAGCGCAACTGGCACCAGGAAATGATCATGACGTTCGGCTGCTCCATGGGCGCGCAGCATGCGGCGAACCTCATCTTCCGCCGTCCGGATCTGTTCGACAGCTGTCTGGCGCTTTCCGGCGTGTATGATTCCCGCGACGCCTTCGGCGGCTATATGGACGATCTGGTCTACGCCAACAGCCCGTGCGATTATATCGCCGGCATGCCGCATGACCATCCGTACATCCGCCTGTACAACCAGCACAAGATCTTCATCTGTGTCGGTCAGGGCGCATGGGAGGACGTGCTCAAGGAGAGCACCGGCTGGCTCGGCCGCGTGCTGTATCAGAAGGGCATCAACGCCTCCGTCAACTTCTGGGGATACGACGTCAACCACGACTGGCCCTGGTGGTACAAGCAGGTGCAGTACTATCTGCCGATGATCATCGGCAACCCCTGACCAGCGTTCCGCTGGACCATGCGACCCTTTGGGCTTGCTTCCAAGGGCATCGTTCGCGCAGAAGGCGCTCCGATGCCTTGCCGAGTCCGACAGAGCCGCTTTGGTATGATTAAACCCGTTTCCTTCGCGCGCAATGCGCTTGAAAACTGCCGGATCCGGCACGACGATATACTGCGAAAGACACACGACTATATAAAAGGAGAGCTTCTTATGAAGAATTTCGTTTTCATCTCCCCGAACTTCCCGACGAACTACTGGAAGTTCTGCGCCGAGCTCAAGCGCAACGGCATGAACGTGCTGGGCATCGGCGACTGTCCCTATGATCAGCTGATGCCGGAGCTCAAGGCTTCCCTCAACGAGTACTACAAGGTCTCCTCTCTGGAAAACTACGACGAGGTGTTCCGCGCCGTCGCCTTCCTGACCTACAAGCACGGCAAGATCGACTGGCTGGAGAGCAACAACGAATACTGGCTGGAGAAGGACGCCGCCCTGCGCACCGCCTTCAACATCACCACCGGCTTCCAGGCGAGCGACATGGACGCGGTCAAGTACAAGTCCAAGATGAAGGCGTACTACGCCAAGGCCGGCATCAAGACCGCCCGCTATCATCTGGTGCATGACTATCAGGGCTGCAAGGACTTCATCGACGAGGTCGGCTACCCGGTCATCGTCAAGCCGGACAACGGCGTCGGCGCTTCCAGCACCTATAAGCTCAAGAACGACGACCAGCTCAATTACTTCTTCGCGACGAAGGAAGCGGACGTCCTGTACATCATGGAGGAATTCGTCAACGGCACCGTGCATACCTACGACGCCGTCATCGACGCGAACGGCCAGCCGCTCTTTGAGACCGGCAACGTGACGATGGATTCCATCATGGACACCGTCAACACCAACGGCAACTCCTGCTACTACATCGAGAAGAACCTGCCGGACGCCATGCGCGAGGTCGGCCGCAAGACCGTCGAGGCCTTCGGCGTCAAGAGCCGCTTCGTCCATCTCGAGTTCTTCGTCCTCAACGACGATCAGCCGGCGCTGGGCAAGAAGGGCGACATCCTGGGCCTTGAGGTCAACATGCGTCCGTCCGGCGGCTGGAGCGCGGATATGTTCAACTTCGCCAACTCCTGCGACGTGTACAAGATCTGGGCCGATATGGTCGCCTTCAACACCCGCACCGTGCCGGACGCCGGCGCCGAACATTACTTCTGCTGCTACTGCGGCCGCCGCGACGGCAAGAACTTCGTCATGGATCACGACGCGATCATGGCCAAGTACGGCGATCGCATCAAGATGGCGCAGCGCGTGCCGAAGGCGCTCTCCGGCGCGATGGCCGACATGATGTACCTGTGCAACTGCTCTTCCGAGGAGGAGAAGCAGGAATACTACACCAGTCTGCTGGCGGAGTATTAATGAGGACGCCGGGCTGCCGCCCGGACCTGCTCGGGGACATCGTCCCCGAAC
>JAFSCW010000146.1 GCA_017436605.1 Clostridia bacterium
ATCAAACTCTCGTGTTTGATTCTGTATCGAATCCTTGAAGTTTTACCTTCAAGGTTCAAAACTCATTTAACGAATTGACTGTCTCTTTTGAAACCGTGACTCGTGAAAATCACGGTTCGCGTTCTTCTTGATTCTGTATCGTTTTCAAGGATCATGTCGTCGCACAAGTGCTCTCGCGTGACGACTTGATTAGTATACCAGTGAACCGCGCTTTTGTCAACACCTTTTTTCACATTTTTGCATCTTTTGGTACATCCTCTTTTTTGTATCCAAAATGGACAAAAGCTACACCCATTTTGCCCCGCTTGCTCTCCATCATACATTGTGATATAATGTGTACCAACCTGCCGCCGGCGCGCTGCGCTGGCTTTTGAAGGGAGTTCTTACATATTATGATACGCATACGAATGGGGCTTCTCGCTCTGATCGTCTTTCTTTTTTCCGCTTTTGCGTCTTCCGCCTGCGCCGCAACGCTGGGGCCTGCCGCCACCTATCAGGAGCTTGTTTCCCTGCTTTCCGCTTCGTCGGATGGCGATACGATCCTTATCGACGGCGCAATCGCCTGTACAGGCGATCCGCTTGGCACACAGCACAGCATCCGAATTCAGGCAGCCGGCCCGGAAGCGTCGCTCAGCGCGCTTCGTCTGCGCGATGCTTCCGTTGTTTTCTCCGGCGTTTCTCTGGATGACTCCCTGAGCATCGACGGCACCTCGCATGTCCAGCTCAGCTCCGGCGCGCGCATATCCGGCGCTTCCGGCAAAAGCGCGCTTCGCTTTTCCGGAAACGGCACGCTGATCATCGACCGCGGCTGTACTGTCAGCGCCGCAGACGGCGAAACCGGCGTAAACATTCAGCACACCGGCGGCGAATTCTACGGCTCCATCGAAGGAAGTGTCAGCGGCGGCGCCAACGGCGGAAGCGGCGTCGTCGTTTCTCCGCTGACGTCGTCCGGCGCCATCATGATCGACGGTCATATCCGGGGAGGAGACAGCTCGGATCACGGCGGTCATGCGCTGAACCTCTACGACTTAAGCGGCAACGCCTATGTTACCATCGCCGGCAATCTCCGCGGAGGCGACGGAACCATCGGCGGAAACGGCATCCAGCTTGTCTCTGCCGGCGACGAGGTGAACGTCGGCATCGACGCTGACGTCAAGGGCGGAAGCGGCGATGTGCACGCCGGAGACGCCATGATTCTGATGAATGCAGCCGGCGCTTCGAGCATCAGCCTGTCCGGCCATCTGGCTGGCGGCGATGCATCCGAAAGCAGCGGACTGCCCGGAACATCCCTGCAGCTTGTCGGAGATTCCTCCGCTTCCCGCGCGCATATTCTGAATTGTATCCTTGAGGACGGCCGCTCATACACCGCCGTCCCCGAACCCGAGGTAACGCCTCTGCCGGAGATCGTCGAGGATGAGCTTCCGGTCGCAACGCCCGGCGAAGCCATTCCCGAAAGCCCGGAATCCGAGTCCGTGCAGACCGAAGAAACGTCGTCCGCAGAAAACTGATCCGTCAGGCCGCCGGCAATCCGGCGGCTTTTCTGTTTTCCGTTTCCAAAGATTCAAAAAGCGGCTCCTCGCCCTTTCAGGGGCAAGGAACCGCTTTATTGATATTCTGAGCAGCCGCTGCGCTGCGGCCCCGAGGAATCTCCGGAAAAGACTTACTCCTCGTCCTCGTCTTCGTGATCATGCAGTTCGTCGACATCGTCAACCGGCGGCTTGAGGCCTTCGATGGTGATGTTGTTCTTCTTCGCATAATCCCACAGCGCGGCGTTCACAGCCTGCTCCGCCAGCAGAGAGCAATGCACCTTGACCGGCGGCAGACCGCCCAGCGCTTCCATAACCGCCTTGTTGGAAACCGTCAGCGCTTCCTGAACCGTCTTGCCGATGATCAGCTCGGTCGCCATGGAGCTCGTCGCAATCGCGGCGCCGCAGCCGAAGGTCTTGAACTTCGCATCGCGAACGACCTGATTCTCGTCGATATCCAGATAGATACGCATGATGTCGCCGCACTTGGCGTTGCCGACCGTACCCACGCCGCTGGCGTTTTCAATCTCGCCGACGTTGCGCGGGTGCATGAAATGATCCATTACTTTTTCGGTATACATATCCGCTTGCCTCCGTGATGCAATTTACTTGTTGTTTCTGACAAAGTCCTCGTACAGCGGGGACATGCTGCGCAGGCGGGGAATGATCTCGCCGAGCGCGTCAATCGCCTTGTCGGCTTCCTCCATGGTCGTCTCCTCGGACAGGGACAGACGCAGGGAACCATGCGCGATCTCATGCGGCAGGCCGATGGCCAGCAGCACATGAGAGGGATCCAGAGAACCGCTCGTGCAGGCGCTTCCGCTCGAAGCACAGATGCCGTTTGCATCCAGCAGCATCAGCATGCCCTCGCCCTCGATGAAGCGGAAGCAGAAATTGACGTTGCCCGGAAGACGATTCGTCCTGTGTCCGTTCAGGCGGCAATACGGGATCTCCTTTTCGATGCGCGCGATCATATGATCGCGGACCGCAGAGACCCTGGCCATCGACGCCTCCATGTTCGCATGCGCCTCTTCGATCGCCGCGCCCATGCCGACAATGCCTGCGACATTGGTTGTGCCCGCGCGGCGCCTTCTCTCCTGCGCGCCGCCGTCCATGAAGCTCGCCAGCCTGAGGCCCTTGCGGACATACAGGAAGCCCACGCCCTTAGGGCCATGGAACTTATGCGCGCTGGCAGAGAGCAGGTCGATGTTCATCGCGGCAACATCCAGCGGGATATGCGCGACAGCCTGCACCGCGTCGGTATGGAAAAGAACGCCATGCTTACGGCATACGGCGCCAATCTCGGCAATCGGCTCAATCGTACCGATCTCGTTATTCGCCGCCATGATGGACACCAGCACCGTATCCGGGCGGATCGCATGCTCGATCGCATCGGCGGTGACCACGCCGTCACCGTCGACAGGCATGATCGTAATCTCCCAGCCCTGCTTTTCCAGCGCCTGCGCGCTGTGCAGGACGGCATGATGCTCAATGGCAGAGATGATGATGTGCTTTCCCTTTGCTTCCATCGCCTGAGCAGCGCCCTTGAGCGCCCAGTTGTCGCTCTCTGTGCCGCCGGAGGTGAAGTAAATCTCGTTCGCCTTCGCGCCGATCACCCTGGCAACCTGCTTGCGCGCGTTTTCAACAGCCGCGCTGCAGCCGGAAGCAAAGCTGTACGTGCCGGCGGGATTGGCGTACTGCTCCATAAAGTACGGGCGCATCGCTTCAAACGCGCGCTCGCTCATTTTTGTGGTTGCGGCATTATCCATGTAAATCATCAGGAATGTCCTCTCTTCCTTGTATGATGGCTGTATATTCCTGCCGGGCTCATCCTCTTGCGGCTGCCCGACACGACTCGCTTTCTTCGCCCGGCATCAGCTCGAGCAGCGTTACGCCGTCGATCACGCCGTTAATAGCGGTATATACCTTTTCAAACACCGTTCTGGACGGGCATGCTCCCCTGCGATCGCAGTGCTGCGCGCCGTCGAGCACACATTCCGCCGGCGCAAGATCACCCTCCGTTGCCCGAAGGATCATGCCGACGGTGATATCCTGCGGCGTATGCGCCAGATGATAACCGCCCTGCGCACCGCGGACGCTGCGCAGAAGGCCTGCGCGGGTCAGTACGCTGATGATCTGCTCCATATACTTGCCGGAAATATCCTGCCGCTGCGCAATCTCGCGCACGCTGACCGGCTCATCGCCGTCATGCAGCGCCAGATCGACCATAATCCGCAGGGCATAACGTCCCTTGGTCGAGATCATCATGATCGCATACCTCCCGCCTCATTGAATCCTGTGACAGTATATCACCCAATTCATACTCCGTCAATAGGATATGACCATTTTCTACAGATTTACTGGGAATTATGCAGCAGGCCGCCGTTTTCTTTTCCATTCCCGACAGATTCTTTTACTGCTCCGGCAGCAGGCTGCGCTCCGCGCCCGCAAGCTGCCGATACACGCGTCCGCTCGCGCGGGAAACAGCCGCCTCAAGCCCAAGACCGCAAAGCAGCCCGTCCATCAGAAGACCCGTAAACAGATCGCCCGTCCCCCAGTGATGGCCGGGGACGCGTTCAAAGGGAACGGAAAATGCCTCTCCGCGCTCCGCATCGAAGCCCAGAACCGCATCTTCGCCCTGCTCCGTCTTCGCGCTGGTGATCAGCACGCTGCGCGAGCCCGCCGCCAGCGTCCTGCGCAGATGCTCTCCATCCGCCATGTCGTCCCGTCCGTCCGCCAGCAGGCTGGCTTCCGTCAGGTTCGGCGTAATCAGATCCGCATGCGCGCACAGCAGCTTCATACCCTCCGCCTGCTCCTGCGTGACCGACAGATACTTCTTTCCATTATCGCCGAGAATCGGATCAACGATAACCGGAATTCCCCGCTTTCTCAGCCTGTCCGCTTCATCGGCGAGGCAGCGCGCCTGCTCCATGCCCGTGATATAGCCGATATAGGCCATGTCAATCCGAAGCCCCAGATCCTCCCAGAGCCTCAGCGAACGGACAAGATATGCCGTCGTATCCAGCGCTTCATGTTTTCCGAGGTTCAGCGTGTTGGAAATCAGGGCTGTCGGAAGCATCAGCACCTCATGCCCCGCATCCTCCAGCACAGCGCTCAGCATTCTCAGCGCGACGCGGCTGCGTCCGGTCATATCGCCCAGCAGCAATACGGTTTTCATCGCTTTCTTCCCTTCCATTTTCCATCCTGCTCCTATCTGATTCCGTTCGAAAAGAGCTCCCCTCCGGGGAGCTCTTGTTGGCTTTATTCCGCGCCGCCGTCGGGAACGAGCGTCGCAAAGTAGATGATATCGCAGAGATTGCGCACCTTGCCGGAAGACAGCGCGTTGATTTTCCTTCCGTCAAGCATCATCGTGGAGGACGAGCCGCCGTCCAGATTATACGCCTGATGCGCGCCGAGATCCATCATCACCTGCGCGAATTCCGCGATCGTGAGACCGGCGCCCTCTTCGTTTTCCGGCCCCTCAGCCGCCACGCAAAGATACTCCAGCGGACCAATCTGCGCGATGCCCATGCGCTGGTTCTTCTTGTACAGGCCGACATCCAGTTCCTTGGTCGTGGTGATCATCTGCCCATCAACGACCAGCGCCGGGCCGAAGTTGAAGCTGTTGATGATCGTGCCCTCAAAGCCATGCGCATCCGCTTCCGTCGGATCGACAATGATATGGAAATCTCCCTTGTCGTCGATGATCAGGATATCGTACGTCGCATGCGTGCGGTCGCGGTAGAGCTTGCCCTGCCGGACGATATAACCGACAGACTTATAATGGTAAAAGTCGGCGTTAATCGCAAACGGCGCCTGCGCGCGGTTCGCCAGCACGCGCGGAACAACCGTCGTGTTGCTGCCGTAGCGGCCCGCCATCGCAGATCTGATCTGGGACGGATGGGCGATCTTCACGCGCGCAACCATGATGTTCGTATCAAACGCGCGGATTGTCTCGATGTTCACCTTCAGGCTCTCATCTTCATATCCCTTGTCGTCCGGCAGGTAGTTCTCCTTCGCGGCCACATAGCTGGGGGTATCGTCAAACGGCAGCGGCTCAAGCCCGGCGCCGAATTCCTCCGCCAGCGCAGGAATACACGGCATGCAGATGCACAGCAGCAGCGCGCAGAGCGTTGCGGCAAATCGGTTCACAGTCAGTCTCTCCTCTTTTATACATGAATCAGACAAATGGTTGACATAAGCATTCGGGCGCGGTTTCCTGCGCCCGAATGCATTCCGTTCTCAGGTTGTCTTGGGTTACGCCTCGGTCTTCTCCGCCTTTTTGGCAGCAGCCTTCTTTGCCGGAGTCTTTTTGGCGGCAGGCTTTTTCGCAGCGGCCTTCTTCGCCGACGCCTTCTTCGGCGCTTCCTCCGCCGCCTTTTCCTCGGCAGCCGGATCGATCTTCTTGAGCACGACCGCCGTGCGCGCCGGCAGATACATCGCAAAGCCGTCGCCCAGATTCGGGTCATGCGCCCAGGTATGATATACCGTCGTCTTGTCGATGCGGTCATAGCCGCCAAACTGCTTGTCGTCCGTGGAGAGGATCACCTTGTAATCGCCATACTGGCCATCCACCGGAACAAACAGCCCGGTCTGGGAATTCGTCGGATGGAAGTTGAAGACGAACAGGCAATTCGCGCGCTCGTAGATCAGAATCTGATCCTGCTCATGCTGACGGCGGCAGTTCGTCCACGGTCCCTTGAGCACCTCGTTTTCCTTGATGACGCTGATCATCGCTTTGTCGAAATCGCCCAGCTGCTGATAGCGCAGGAAGCCGTTGTCCGCAAGGCTCCACAGGCGGCGGGCATTCTTGAAGCTCCAGCCGTTGCCCTCGCGCGGGAAGTCGATCCATTCCGGATGGCCGAACTCGTTGCCCATAAAGTTGAGGTAGCCCTCGCCGCCGGCGCCGATGGTCACCAGGCGGATCATCTTATGCAGCGCGACAGCGCGCTCGACGATCATGTTCTCGTCCGCGCGGTTCATGCCCCAGTACATTTCCTTGTCCGCCAGGCGGAACATGATGGTCTTGTCGCCGACCAGCGCCTGATCGTGGCTCTCGGCATAGGCGACGACCTTCTCGCCGCTGCGGCGGGCGATCAGCTCCCAGTACAGCTTGCTGATCTCCCACTGACCGTCTTCCTTCTCCTTGATGGTCTTGATGAAGAAATCCGGAAGGCCCATGGACAGGCGATAGTCAAAGCCCATGCCGCCGTCCTTGATCGGCAGGCACATGCCCGGCATGGCGCTCATGTCCTCGGCGATGGCGATGGCATGCTTCTTGTATTCGTGGATGAGGTCGGAGGCCAGCATCAGGTAGGTGACCGCGTCCACGTCGGTATTCATGGAGAAGTACTGCTCGTGGCCGGTAAACGAAGTTCCAAGGCCATGGTCATGATAGAGCATGGAGGTCACGCCGTCGAAGCGGAAGCCGTCGAAATGATACTCCTCCATCCAGAACTTGACGTTGGACAGCAGGAAATGCAGCACGCCGTTGCGGCTGTAGTCGAAGCACTTGCTGCCCCAGGCCGGATGATCGCCCTTCGCGCCGCCATGGAAGAACTGCCACTCGGTGCCGTCGAAGCAGTTGATGCCCTCGGCCGTATTCTTGACCGCGTGGCTGTGCACGATATCCAGCAGCACGGAAATGCCCAGTCGATGCGCCTCGTTGATCAGCGCCTTGAGCTCGTCCGGCGTGCCGTACCAGGAGGAAGCCGCAAAGAAATTGGAAACCTGATAGCCGAAGCTCGCATAATACGGATGCTCCATGATCGCCATCAGCTGAACGGTGTTGTAGCCGTCCGCCTTGATGCGCGGCAGCATATCGGTCATGAACTCGAGGTACGTACCCACGCGCTCCTGCTCGGTCGCCATGCCGACATGGGATTCGTAGATCATCGGCGGAACGTTGTTCTGCGGGCGGAACTTCGCATCCGTCCATTCAAACGTCGTGCGCGGGTTCCAGATCAGCGCGTTGAAGCCGTTGGTCTCCTTGTCCTGCTTGACATAGGTCGCATACAGCGGAATACGATCCTGAACTTCGCCGTTCTGCGCGGTGACAGCGACCTTCACGCGGGAAAGATGCTTGAGCGTACGCACGCCCTTGATCTCGATTTCCCAGGTGCCATCGCCCTTGCTGGTCAGCGGATGGCTCTCGCGATTCCAGTCATTGAAATCGCCAATAAGATGCAGCGCCTTCGCCGCCGGAGCCCACTCGCGATAAACCCATCCGGTCTTCGTCTTATGGAATCCAAAGTGATGATGGCCATTGGCAAAATCAGAAAGCTTTTTGCCCTTGCCGAGCAGTTCTTTCTTTTTATTCTTGTAACGCTCCATGCGCGCGTTCAGATCGCCTTCAAACGCGCCAAGGCTCGGATCGAGTTCAAGGATGCGGAGTTTCGTCGTCTTCTTTTGAGCAGCCATGTTCTGACACCCTTCCTCATCAATATAATATTACGCCGTTTACTGCAAATAATTGCATCGTTCAACATATATATTGTACTCCATTTTACGTCCCTTTTCAACTCTTTTATTGACGCGCCTTTCTCTGCGTTGTAAACTGTATACAGGGATTTTTCCCGTGTATTCCTTGACAACCAGAATCATCCTCGGAGGTGTTTTTTTATGCTGACCCGTTCCTTCTTTTCCCGCGCGCCGCTGGCGCCGGGCCGTTTCGCTCCCCTTCCCGCCGGCGCCATCACCGCACGCGGCGATATGCGTGACCGTCTGATTGCACTTCGAGCCGGCCTCCTTTCCCGCGCCGCCTCTCTTTTTCCGGAATTCTCCAGCCGCAGCGCTTTTTTCGGCGGCGATGTGCAGGCTGTGCGCGGCGCAGCCGATCTGCTTGAAGCTATGCTCTATACCTCCGCTCTGCTCGGCGACGATGAGCTCGCCCATCAGGCGCAGCAGCTCGTCTCGCTGGCCATCGAAAGCCAGACCGAAGACGGTTGCTTCGGCGGCAGCGGCGCATCCTTCGCCGCGCGCGGCCGTCTGCTTCGTGCGATGACGTTCGCCTATTCCCAGTCCGGCGATAAGCGCGTGCTGACCTTCATGCTCCGCTACATGAAGTACCTCAAGGACACGCTCGATACTGCGCCCCTCTCTTCCGAGGATGCCATGCACACCGCCGACACGCTCGAAGCCGGCGTGTTCCTGTACAACGTGACCGGCCAGAAGGCGATCCTTTCCGTGCTGATGACGCTCGTCACCCAGGGCGCGGACTATACTTCGCTGATGCACGCCTTCCCCTATCGCACGCCGATCTCCCGCACGATGCACGAAGACGCTCTGCTTGCGGCGCTCGAAGGCGAAACGGAAGAGGGGTATGCGCATCACCTGCTGCGCACGGCAGACGGCGCAAACCTCTGCGAGGGACTGCGCGCAAGCAGCCTCTGCGGCGTGCTGACCGGCTCCGGCAAGCATCTCTCCGCCGCGGAAACCGGCATCGCCAGGCTCAGGAAGTATCACGGCGCCGTCTGCGGCGGCATTACCGCCGATCCCCTGCTCGCCGGCACGCATCCCAGCCGCGGCGTAAGCGCGCTGTCCCTCTGTGAGCTGGCCGCCTCGTTGGAAGCCATGACCAGCTGCCCGGGCGGAGAGCACAGCGCCGATCTGCTCGATACGATCATGTATAACGGCGTCGCCGCCGCCATCGCGGAGGACGGACGCAGCGTTCAGCCCGTTCAGCAGGCCAATCAGACCGCGATCACGCGCGAAAGCCGTTTCCCGCTCGCCGGGGAAAACGCCAATCTCTTTGCGCTTGAAGACGGCGAAGCGCTCGCCGCGCTCCTCGCCGCCTGGCCGCGCTTTGCGCAGCATCAGTGGCTCGCCTCCCGCGATGAAGGCATCTTCGCCCTGTCCTATGCGCCCTGTCAGGTCCGCTGCCGCCTTGGCGGCGCCGCCGTCCGCCTGACGGTCGACAGCCGCTATCCGGTCAGCGGCTCTGTGCGCATCAGCCTCGCGCTCGACCGCGCCGCCGCCTTCCCCATCCATCTGCGCATTCCCGCCTGGGCCGAAGGCGCTGCCGCCGCCGTCGACGGCGAAATCACTGCCGCGGAAGCCGGCAGGATTCTCACACTCAACCGCCAGTGGCACGACGGCGATGAAATCCTGCTGACGCTGCCGATGACGGCGCAGCGCGTAAACGCCTTCCACGAGGCTGCATACGTCGCGCGCGGTCCGCTGGTCTTCGTCTATGCGCCCCAATACGAACGCGCCGAAGACGGCCGCGGCTTTGCCGAGCTGCGCGCGAAGAAGGACTTCGGCATGGCGCTGGTGGAAAGCGCCGCGCTGGAGGTTGTGGAAAACAAGTCCGGCGCGCTGATCAACACCCGCGCCGTTCCCGTTCCCCGCTGGGGCATGCGCGGCGCGAGCTGCGATCAGCCGCCCATCACCCTCCCGGAAACCAGCAGCGAAAGCGCGCTGTATGTGACGCTCGTTCCCTATGCCAGCGCGCCCATCCGCCTGTCCGTCATGCCGCTCAAATAAACCGCTGTTTCCAGAAATTTCTTCATCCCTTCACAATACCGTCAAAATATCCGGCTATAATGGATGCTGGAGGTGATCTTCCATGAACAAGCATACGCGTATTCTGATCTGCGACGACGATCCGATCATTCATCAGTCGCTTTCTCTGTATCTGGACAACGAGGACTTCCAGCACGATTCCGCCTACGACGGAAAGACCGCGCTGGATATGGTCAGCAAAGAGCATTACGATCTCATGCTGCTCGACCAGATGATGCCGGGCATGACCGGCATGGAGGTCTGTCAGGCCGTCCGCCGCGAAAGCCAGCTGCCCATCATCATGCTTACCGCCCGCGGCGAGGAGATTGACCGTATTCTGGGGCTTGAGATGGGCGCGGACGACTACATCGTCAAGCCCTTCTCTCCGCGCGAGGTTGTCTCGCGCATCAAGGCCGTCCTGCGCAGGACGAACGCAGGCGCGGCCGCGCAGGAAGAAAAGCTTACCACCGTCCGCTACGGCACGCTGGAGGTTCAGCCCGAACGCTACAGCGTCCGCCTTGGCGGTCAGGCTGTCGCCTGCACGCCGCGCGAAGTCGAGCTGCTCTACCTGCTCGCCAGCCATCCCGGCCGCGTCTTCGACCGCGAGCAGATCCTTTCCCGCATCTGGGGATATGATTTCTTCGGCGATACGCGCACGGTCGATACCCATATCAAGCGCCTTCGCCAGAAGCTCGCCTGCGATGAGATGGGCAGCCTCTGGGACATCATCACCGTCTACGGCGTAGGCTACAAATTCGAGGCGGGCATATGATCCGCGGCGGCTTTTTCCGCAAGACGCTGCTGCTGGTTTACGGCACAGTCGCCCTCTTCGCCGCGCTGATTGTCGCGATCTACACGTCGGTCTCGCCCCAGCTGTTTGCGCGCAACAAAATCGACGATCTGATTCCCAAGGGACAGATCATCAGCGGATACATCGAGAGCACGCTTCGCGGCGAAATCTCCACGGCTTATCTCGTCCCGCTCATCGGCAGGAGCACCTCCCAATGGGAGGCGACCGTCTGGGTGGTCGATTCCGACGGCGATACCCTCATCCGCACGCAGCAATCCGACGGACGGCGCGTCGGCCGCCTGCCCTCCCGGCTGGCGCAGGCCATGCTGCCCGCCGTGCTCTCCGGCCAGATTGCCACGCACATCGGCGATCAGGAGGATCTGACGCCGGGCTCCTCCCTGCGCACGCTCGCGAACTCCTCCGGCGTGCTCGACGGCATCGCGGGCCACGGCGAGGAGGATACCTCCACCGAGGAAACGCTCTCCGGCAGCATCGTCGCCGTCGCCGTGCCGATCACGTTTTTCGGCGAGGTGGTCGGCGCGGTTTTCATGTCGCAATCGATGACCGAGGTCATGAGCGGCATGCAGGCGCTCAGCGACGCCGTCACGTTTTCCGTTCTGCTGATTGCGCTGCTGCTCCTTCCCGTCACGCTGTATTTTGCCTCGCGCCTTTCCCGGCCCGTGGCGGATATGCGCGCCGTAGCGCTGACGATGGCCGGCGGTGACAGGACTGTCCGCGCCGACGACAAGCGCAGCGACGAATTCGGCGAGCTGGGCGGCGCGCTGAACTACCTGTCCTCCGAGCTGGGCAGCACAATTTCCTCGCTCGAGCTGGAGCGCAACCGCCTCAAGAGCCTGATCAACGGCCTGTCCGAGGGCATCATCGCCTTGGATGAGCACGGAGAGACGACGCTCATCAACCCCGCCGTCCATCATCTTCTGGGGATTGATCCCGACGCGGACCCGCGCGCAAGCGCGCCGCAGGTGCTGGACATGTTCGACGAGTGCCTGCGCACGCATGACGCCGTGCGCCGCACAATCTGGCAAAGCCAGACCGCGCTGCACATTTCCGTCTCCCCGCTGGAGCGGCAGGACGGTTCGCTCTCCGGCTGCGTCGGCATCCTCTCCGACGTCACCTCCGCCGAGCGTCTGGAGCAGACCCGGCGCGATTACGTCGCCAACGTCTCCCATGAGCTGCGCACGCCCCTGACCGCGATGCGCGCGCTGATCGAGCCTCTGCGCGACGGTCTGATCAAAACCGAAGAGCAGCGCCAGCAGACCTACAACATCGTCCTTCGCGAAACGATGCGCCTTTCCCGCCTCGTTTCCGACATGCTTGAGCTTTCCCGCCTGCAAAGCGGCAAGGCCTCGCTTTCCCGCAGCGTCTTTGCCCCCCGTCCCCTGCTGGATCTCATTCACGAGACGTATTCCGCCTATGCGGAGGATTACCAGCAGACCTTCATCTACGACGTGCCGGATGCGCTGCCCAATGTGAGCGGCAACCCCGACCGGACGCAGCAGGTGCTCGTCTCGCTGCTGGATAACGCGCTCAAGTATACGCCCGAGGGCGGAACCGTCACCCTGCGTGTTGCCGATTGCGGCGATGTGCTGCGCATCTCCGTCAGCGACACGGGCATCGGCATCAGCCGCGAGGATCTTCCCCACGTCTTTGAGCGCTTTTATAAGGCGGATAAATCCCACGGCGGAAAGGGAACGGGGCTGGGTCTGGCCATCGCATACGAGATCATGAAAAACCTCGGCGAAGAGATGAGCGTCGAAAGCACGCTCGGCCAGGGCAGCACCTTCATCTTCACGCTGCATACTGCAAAATGAATACGCAAAGCCCGCGAAGCATGACGCCTCGCGGGCTTTGATGTTTTCGTTATGCCGTTATTTGCGGATATCCTTCAGTTCAACGGCCTGTCCTCCGTTTTTGCGGGACAGCTCCGCTGCAAAGGCGATATAATGGCTCTCTCCCGAAGCCTCCAGCGTGGTCATGCGCTTTGTCGGCACGCCCGTCTCGCCGTGCATCCGGATGAGCTCGTCGAGCATCCGCCCGTCTCCGCCGCCGTGGCCCGTAAGGTCCTGCGTCATCTTGGCGACGTCGACCACCTTTTCCGGCTTGCCGAAGGGCTGAATCCTCAGCGTGTTTTCCTCCATGTCGCCTTCGATCGTGCCATGCGTGCCCAGCACGCGGATCGTTCTTCCTCCATGCGCCGTAAAGGCCGTCATCATCAGCTGACAGAGCGTGCCGTTTTCCATCTCCATGTTCACGATCTGGCTGTCCACCACATCGTTGTCGCAGTGATACACGCACCTGCCATAGGGGCCCGTCCTGATCGCCTCGCGGATGCTCTCCTCCGTCGGTTCCTGGTTGAGGATTTTGCACGGCCAGTCGGTGTTGCCCGCAAGGATGCCCGTCTTTTCGTCCGTCAGATAGATTTTCTCCGCATCATACGGACAGTTCTCCTTCGCGCGGCAGCCCGCCGTGCATCGCGGCGCGGCGCCCTCCGGCGCGTTTTCCCGGCAGAAGTGGCGCAGACTGCCGAATGACGACACGCGCGCGCACCGCTGACCCGTCAGCCAGACCAGATAATCCAGATCATGGCAGCACTTGGCCAGCAGCATGAACGTCGATTCCTCCTCTCTGCGCCAGTTGCCGCGCACGAAGCTGTGCGCCTGATGCCAGTAGCCGACGTTTTCCAGCGCCTGAATACAGACGACCTCACCCACATCGCCGCGCTCAATCGCCGCATGGATCTGCTCAAAGAAGGGCGCATAGCGCAGCACATGGCAAACCACGACGGAGCGCTCATATTCCTTTGCCGTCTCCTCGATCAGCCTGACGTCCTCAAGGCTGACGGCGACCGGCTTTTCCAGCAGCAGATGATAGCCCTTTTTCAGCGCGGCGACCGCATGCCCGACATGCTGGCGATCCTGCGTGCAGATCAGCGCGACATCCGCCAGGCGCTCCCTTGCAAACATCTCCTCGCCGGTTTCAAAACACATCTCCTCCGGCACGCCGTATCGCTTTTTGACATACTCGCGCTTCTCTTCAATCGGCTCGGCGATGGCCGCAATCTCCATCCTGCCTTCCAGCAGCTCGGAAAGACGCGCATACGTGTCCTTTCCGCGGTTGCCCAGACCGCAGATGACCGCGCGCACGGGATAGCTTTTCTTCATAAGGCAGTACCTCCGTCAAGACTTTACTGCTATCATTTTATTGCGCAGAAGCAACGGTGTCAAGAGACAGAAAAGGCGGATGGACAGCCTCTCCCGGCTGTTCATCCGCCTTTGAATCCCTGTGCATCAAGCCGTTCCCATCCGTCTTGCGGATGGAAGCGGCCTGCCCGTTCTCAATGGGTTCGCCTTATGCACCGACGCCCTGCGCAGCTGCGTTCAATCCGCATCAGCGCTTGATGTCGTAGTTCATGTTCATCAGGTTCTTGATGCTCTGCACGTCGTCGGTGATGTTCGCATCGCCGTGAATGGTGTGCTTGATCACGCTGGACGCGACGGCGAAGTTCACCATGTCCATCGGCTTATACTCATGGAACATCGCGTAGATCAGGCCGGAGGCAAAGGCGTCGCCGCCGCCGACGCGATCGAGGATATTGAAGGTGAACAGGCGGCTTTCGAACGTATGGCCCTGATACCACATGAACGCCTTCAGGCTGTTTTCGGAACCGGAATGCGCATAACGCACATGGCGCGCGATACACTTGAGGTTCGGATAGCGCTGAACAAACTTCTGGAAGATCTCGTCCTGCTGCTCGTAGCTCGGCTGCAGCGGCACGCCGTCCTTCCAGTCG
The DNA here is from genome assembly GCA_017436605.1 of Clostridia bacterium. Lineage (GTDB taxonomy): Bacteria > Bacillota > Clostridia > Christensenellales > Aristaeellaceae > Ventricola. The sequence goes on from JAFSCW010000146.1 coordinate 14,630, forward strand.
CCCTTGCTGTGATCCTCGTCATCCTTCCACAGATGATACGGCTCAATGCCCATGAGCACATCGACATACGGCAGGCACATGGTGCAGTAATCGCGCGCCTGCTCCCAGGTCCACAGCTTGGAGCGGAAGTTGCCGTCGAAGGAAACCGTCAGGCCCATTTCCTTTGCGGTTTTGAGCATGGTCATGATGACCTCGGGGCAGTTTCCGCCGATCGCCGGCGTGATGCCGGACAGATGCAGCCAGTCAAAGCCCTCCAGCAGCTTATGGAAATCATAATCCTTGAAATCATACTCGGAAAGCGCGCTGTGCTTGCGGTCGTAGATGACCTTGCTGGGGCGGATACCGTAGCCAGTCTCCAGATAGTAGGTGCCCAGGCGATGGCTCGGGGTCTCCTCCGGGGTAGAAAGAATCACCGGCGTGCAGTGGACGTCGTTAGAGCGCAGCATGCGGATCGCGCTCTTGCCGATGGAGTTGTTCGGCACGACGGAGAAAAACGTGGAATCAATGCCAAGGTTGGCAAGCGCCAGCGCGATATTGGCCTCGCTGCCGCCATAGCTGGCTTCGAAGCTGGAAGCCATGCGCAGCTTTTCATAGTTCGGCGGCGTCAGGCGAAGCATGATTTCGCCCATGGTGATGAACTTCTTGGTCGGCTTGTCGCTGATCAGGGGATTATGATGATTCATCTTCCGGTACCTTCCCTTCATAAATCTGAACTGACGAAACACAATGTCGTTGCCTATAATTAAGGATAGTATACCATGTTTCCATTGTTATTTCAATGCAATTCCGACAAAATGCAGCCGCAGGCGCAGGCTTCCCTGCCCTTTTTCCCGCGGCTGTGCTACAATATGCACATCATTTTTCCGAAAGGCAGGCCGCCCAGATGGCAGAACGCATCAAAACCAACGTTATCCGTATTCTCGAAAAAGAGGCCATCCCGCATCAGGTCCATGAATACGATCCCGAAAAGGGGATCGACGGCCTGTCCGTCGCTGCGCAGCTGGGGCAGGATCCTCAGGCCGTCTTCAAGACGCTGGTCACGCAGGGCAAATCCCGCGCGTTTTATGTCTTTGTCATTCCCGTCGGCGCGACGCTGAACCTCAAGCTCGCCGCCAATGCCTGCAAAGAGAAATCCGTGGAGATGCTTCCCCAAAGGCTCCTCCTCCCCACAACCGGGTATATCCACGGCGGCTGCAGCCCGATCGGCATGAAGAAAGCCTTTCCGACCTTCCTCGATGAAACCGCGCAGCTCTTTCATACGATCTGCGTCTCCGCCGGAAAAATCGGCGTTCAGGCAGAGCTCTCCCCCGACGCGCTCTGCCGCCTGACCGGCGCGGCCTATGCGGCGCTGACAGACTGAGGCGCAACGCTTTGACCTGCCTGCGCTCCATCCTTTCCCCCTAAAGAATACCGGCCCCTTCGCGCCGGCATAACAGAGCCCCTCTTCCGCCGGGAAGAGGGGCTCTGTCTTATTCTTATTCTTATCCGATCCAAATCCGGTTTTCTCTGATTCCGGTTTGCCTCCTGGCCGGCGCTGCGTTCCCGGCCTTCGGTTATGCCGGACAGTCGCTGCCCTTGCTCATGATCTGCACGATGACGGAATTGGTGCTTTCCATGCCCTCGCGCACGAGATGCCCAAGGTTTTCAAACAGGGTCTTCAGCTCGCCGCCGACAATACCGTCGCCGCCGCGGACATTCATGCCATGCATCGCCAGAAACGCGGATTTGACCGCAAGCCCGCTGGACAGCTGCACCTTGTTCGCGCAGCCCTCCTTCGCGCCGTCACAGATCATGCCGCAGATCGAGCCGAGGATGTTCTGCATGGCAAAGAGCATCTGCTCCTCGCCGCCGCCGAGCATATATACCACGCCCACCGACGCGCCAAGACCGCTCGCCACGCCGCAGGCGCAGACCGCAGACAGCGTTCCGGTAAAGGTCTTGACATAGATATTGACCAGATTGGCCAGCGCCGCTGCGCGCAGCTTCTTTTCCCGGTCGATGCCCATCGCCTGCGCGACGCCCTCGATCGTCAGCAGCAGGGTAATGCCCTGATTGCCGCTGCCCGTCGCGGTCATGACCGGCATGCTCATGCCGCTCATGCGCGCATAGCTCGCCGCAGCGCAGAGTTCCTCCGCGCGGGATACGGGCGAATCGCCGATCGCCCCCTGCTCGATGAGCGTGCGCACTGCGCGTCCGAGTCCGAATTCCATGCCCACCCGCGCAATGGCGAGATTCATGTCGATGCCTTCCTGCAGAAACTCCAGCTGCTCAATCGGCACGGTATCCGCAAAGGCCGCCATCTCCGAGAGCCTGCAGGCGCGGATCGGATCATCCGCAAGCGCATCGTCGTCCTGGCTTTCCACGTACGGCTCAAACGGCGCATGGTCGATGCGCACGATGTTCGTATGGCTGCCCAGCGTCAGCACGCGGACGGTATCCTCCTGCGTTTCCAGCACGCTTTCCACCAGCAGGCCATGCACGTCCTCGCGCGTATTGACCGTCACAAGTCCGTCGTAGACCATCTGCTTGGCGGCGCGCAGCGCCTCCGGCGTTACATGGTCGAGCACGCGCAGCTGCGCCTTGGCGTCGCCTGCCGTTATCCCCATCGCCGCGCACAGCGCCACGCCGCGCTCATCCGAACCCGGAATGCCCACGCCCATGGCATTCTTATAGAGGTAATTGTCCAGCGTGATGGTGAGCCTGCGGATTTCACCCTTTGCGTTGGCGCGCGCGGTCGCCGTGTTCAGCGCAATCGCCACCGGCTCCGTGCAGCCCGTCGAGGGCATGATCGCGCGGTGCATTCTCTCCAGAAAGAATTCGGTATGCATGGTTTTCTCCTTTGCTTATCCGATCATGATCGAAATCGCCTCGCCAAGCGTCTCCACGCCGTAAACGCGCATCCCCTTGGGCGATTTGATGTTTCTGTAATTCTCGCGCGGAATCACAGCGGTTTTAAAGCCCAACCGCGCACATTCCGCCAGACGCCTTTCCGCCTGCGAGATCGCGCGGATTTCCCCCGCGAGGCCGACCTCGCCCATAACCGCCCAATCGCCGGGAATGCTCGTCTCCCGCACGCTCGACGCCACGGACGCGCACAGCGCCAGATCAGCCGCAGGCTCCGACAGCGAGAGCCCGCCTGCCACATTGATGTAGACGTCCTGATTGAACAGCGATACGCCCGCGCGCTTTTCCAGCACAGCCAGCAGCAGCGCCAGCCTGCCCGAGTCAAAGCCGTTTGTGGTTCTGCGCGGCGTGCCGTAGGCTGTCTGCAGCGCCAGCGCCTGCACATCCACCAGCATCGGGCGTGAGCCCTCGATGGCGCAGTGCACACAGGAGCCGGGCACATTCCTCGCCCGCTCGGAAAGGAGCATCTCCGAAGGATTCTCCACCGGCACCATGCCGTTTTCCCGCATCTCAAAGAGGCCGAGCTCGTTGACGGAACCGAAGCGGTTTTTGACCGCGCGCAGAATCCTGTATTCGTGCTGCCTGTCGCCCTCAAAATACAGGACGACGTCCACCATATGTTCCAGAATCCTCGGTCCGGCAATCGCGCCTTCCTTGGTCACATGCCCGACGAGGAAGACTGCGCAGCCCGTCGTTTTGGCCATGCGCATCAGCAGGCTCGCGCATTCGCGCACCTGCGATACGCTGCCCGGCGCGCTGGCCATGTCCGGCCGGTACATCGTCTGGATCGAGTCGATGATCATGTAATCCGGCTGGATTTCTTCCCATCGCTTTTCGGCGGCGTCCAGCGCGTTCTCGCTGAGGACCATAAGGTTTTCGGATGTAACCCCCAGCCTGCGCGCGCGCATCTTGATCTGCCGCGCGCTTTCCTCGCCGGAAACATATAAGACCCTTGCGCCGGACCGCGCCAGATGCTCCGACGCCTGCAGCAGCAGCGTCGATTTCCCGATGCCCGGATCGCCGCCCACCAGCATGAGCGAGCCCTGCACCACGCCGCCGCCGAGCACGCGGTCCAATTCGCCGATGCCCGTCGTCGCGCGCGAGGCGTTTTCCTCCGGGATCTCCTCAAGGCGCATGGCCTTTGCGCCGGTTCCCGGCCGCTGCTTGAGCGCTTTGGCAGGCGCCTGCTGCGGAGCCGTCTGCGGCGCCTGTTCCTCCAGGGTATTCCAGCTGCCGCAGCCCGGGCATTTGCCCATCCAGCGCGGCGTTTCATACCCGCAGCCGGAGCACATATAAATCGTCTTTTCCTTCGCCATGCCGCCCTCCGCGTCCTTTGCATTGATCTTCAAATATTGTATCATACTTTCCCTGCAGCGCAAAGTTTTTTTCGGAGGCGTATCCAAATCAGACAGTTCTTAAGTTGATGCAGCAGTCTGCAATGCGTTATAATTTTTCTTAATCCGTCCTTTTTACAGGGCAAGCCAAGGGAGGGAACGCCGCATGAACAGACGCCCAAACAAGAGCCGTACCGGCTACGACTCCTTCGCTGCGCGTCATACGTCCCGTTTTCAGGCCTCCACACCCGATACCCATTTTTTTGATATACGAAAGAAAAGGCCCGCCGGGCTCTATGTGTTTTTTGCGCTTCTTGCGCTGGTTTGCGTGCTGCTGGTCGTCAACCTGTCCAGCAATCTGTTTGTGCATGTCGCGCGCGTCAGCGTACCCGTCCGCGCTCTGTCCTCCGATCTGGACGGCTATACGCTGCTGCACATCTCCGATCTCAAAGGCGCGTCCTTCGGCCAAAACCAGCGCAGGCTCCGCCTCGCGCTCAGCAGCAGCGAATACGACGCGGTCGTCTTCACCGGCGATATGATCTCCGAGCGCGGCAACGCCCAGCCCTTTTATGAGCTGATCGACCTGCTCAAATCCCTCAACCCAGATGTGCCGATCTATTTCATCCCCGGCGACAGCGACCCGGCGCCCGCCTCCATGGCCTATACCAGCGGCGGAAGTCCGTTCGCGCCATGGGTGCTGGGCGCCAATCAGCGCGGCGCGCAGCTTCTGTCCAGTCCGCAGGCCATCTCGCGCAAGAACGGAACGTTCTGGCTGTGCACGCCTGCGCAGCTGAATCTGGATATCGACACCATGCAGGGGCAGTTCGAGCAGCAATACCTGCGCGCCAGACGCTCCGGCGATGAAAACGAGATCGAGCTGGCAACCTACAACCTGCAATGGCTCGAGCAGACGCGCAAAGCGCGCGAGGCCATGCAGGAATCGGAGGGCTATGTCGCGCTTTCGCATGCCCCACCCTCCCGCGAAGAGCTCTCCGCCGCGCCGGACAGTCCCCTTTCCCGGGTAAGCGTCGTGCTCTGCGGGCATTATCTTGGCGGGCTGATGCGTCTGCCGCTGCTGGGGCCTGTTTTTGTTCCCTCCCAGAATCTGCCGCGCTACGGGCTTTTGCCCGGGGACAGCGCCTGCTCCGGGCTGCACCGCGAGGACCGCACGTGGATCTATATCAATCCGGGCCTCGGCGCATCCTCCGCGGAATACCCCTCCTTCTTCTTCCGGCTGTTCAATCCGCCGACCATATCCCTTGTGACGCTGACGCCATCGACAATGTGACGCCATTGTTTCTTCTTAATATAGATGGCTCAGCCTCCGTCCTCCGCCGTCCGGAAGAGCTCCCCTGCGCCAAACAGGCGGAGCGGGAAGCCCCGGACGCGTCAGTCCCAAAGAATCACAAAGCGCCTCTCCTCCGGAAGGGGGAGAGGCGCTTTATTCATACTATCTATCTATGACGCAGAAGCCGCCGCAATCCGGTCGATTACCGGCTCCTGGCCGTGCGCACGGCGGCAATGATGCCGCAGCAGATGATCGCAGCGCCCAGCAGATAATTGACCGTGATGCGTTCGCCCAGGAAGATCACGCCAAGCGTCGAGGCGACCAGCGGCTGAAGCGGATAGAACATCGAGCAGAAGCTGGCGTCCATTTTGGACAGGCAATAGTTCCACAGCGAATGCGGCGCGGCCGTGCCGATCGTGCCCATGAACAGCACCGCCAGCACGGAAGGAAGCGGAAACGAAACCGGATTCGACGCAAGCTCATATGCAGACCACGCGCCCGTCAGCGGAATCGCGCAGGCAATCGCCATCATCGCCACCTGCATCGGATCATAGCGGCCGCCGAGACGGCGGATGATGATCGACGTACTCGACCAGAGGAACACGCTCAGCAGCATCAGCACAACACCGAGCGGATCCGCCGTACCGCCCACGCCGACAATCACCGCCACGCCCGTCATCGACAGCGCAACGCACGCCACCTTGCGCAGCGTCATCTCCTCGCGCAGGAAGATCGCGGCAAGCAACGGGATAAAAATCGGATTCATGGCGCCAAGGAGCGAGGACACCGAACCCGAAAGCCTGCTGATGCCCAGCATCTGGAGGCAGAAGCTGAAAAAATATCCCAGAAAACCGATCGCAAGGATGGTCGGGCGGTCCTTGCCCTCAAGCGGACGCAGCGCGCCGCGCACCTTCAAAAGCAGCAGAAGCGTCGGCACGGCAACGACATAGCGGCACAGCAGCAGCGTCACCGGCGGGATGGTTCTGAGCGCGACTTTGGATACCGCATACACGCTGCCCCAGCAGATAAAGGTGGCAAACAGCGGAATCATGTGCTTTTTATTCATGGTCTATGCATCCTTTCCGGATCATGCCGCGGCGTTCCCGCGGAGCATCTTCGTGCATTTCATTTCCATTATAGAATCAAATCCGGCAATTGTACAGCGAAAAAGTGCAGATCTGCCCCCTGTTTGATCGTCAATTGCAATTTCTTTGATTCGCTCATGCACATAATTGAAAATAATTCATGATAAACGTGAGAAAAAGTGAACACAAAACCCTTGTTTCATCCAGCAAATTGCGGTATAATAGGCGGCATCAGCGCAGAGCATGGATGCTCTGCAGATTCATCAAGGGCACAACGTGCTCAAGTTACAGGGGGAAATCATTTATGAAGAAGTTTCTCGTGATTGCTCTGGCGCTCATCCTGACGATGACCGCTTCCTTTGCGATGGCTGACGCCATCAAGGTCGGCGTGATCGGCCCGATGACCGGTCCCTACGCCGTGTACGGTCTGGCCGTTCAGTACGGCGCGCAGATCGCCGCTGAGGAGATCAACGCGAAGGGCGGCGTTCAGTTCGAAGTTCTGGCGGAAGACGACCAGGGCGACGGCGAGCTCGGCCTCAACGCCTACAACAAGCTGCTGGACGACGGCGTGAACCTCATGCTCTCCACCGTCACCTCCGGTTCCTGCGCCGTTGTCGCTGACGTCGCGTTCGAAGAGCGCGTGTTCATGCTGACCCCGTCCGGCTCCGCCGACGCCATCACCGACGGCAAGGACAATGTCTACCGCGTCTGCTTCAAGGACTCCTCTCAGGGTCTGGCTTCCGCGCAGTACATCGTGGACAACGCCCTGGCCACCAAGGTCGGCGTCATCTACAACAACGCGATCGACTACTCCATGGGCATCTACAACTCCTTCAAGGCGAAGGCCGCTGAGCTGGGCCTGGAGATCGTTGCTGAGGCTGCCTTCTCCGACGACAACAACGCCGACTTCTCCGTGCAGATCGCCCAGATGAAGGACGCCGGCGCCGAGCTGGTCTTCCTGCCGATCTACTACACCCC
>JAFSCW010000020.1 GCA_017436605.1 Clostridia bacterium
CTTCCAGGCGATGAAGGTCGCCGTCGATGTCGACGAGGCTGGCAAGATCGTCTCCGTCAAGGTTGTCGAGCACAACGAGACTCCGGGCTTCGGCGCCGATCTCATCAACGCTGGTTTTGACGCTCTGGTCGGTCAGGACATCGCTACCGCTCAGATCGACGTGAAGTCCGGCGTGACCTTCACCTCCAATGGCATCAACGACGCGCTCAAGGCTGCCGCCGCTGCCGCTCCGGCCGCTGCTCCCGCTGAGGAAGCTGCTCCGGTCGAGGAAACCGCTGCCGTCAACGCTACCGTTTACGAGATGCAGGTAAAGGGCATGAGCAAGCATCCGTTCACGCTGAGCGTTTCCGTGGATGAAAACGGCAAAATCGTTGCCGCTTCTTCTCCGGCGAACAATGAGATCGACGGCGCTCTGGCCGACGATGTTCTCTCCACGCTGGTGGGACAGGATATCGCGGATGCGAAGCTTGACGCCAAGTCTGGCGCGACTGTGACCGGCAATGCCGTGAACAATGCGCTTGATACGATTGCGGCCTATATCCGCAATGCTGAGGAGGTGCAGTAAATGAAGGAACTCCGTAAAATCTTCATGAACGGCATCATCGATGAGAACCCCACGTTCCGCATGGTGCTGGGCATGTGTCCGACGCTGGCCATTACGACCGCTGTCTTCAATGGTATCGGTATGGGTCTGGCGACGACGGTTGTCTTGATCTGTTCTAACCTGTTTATTTCTCTGCTGCGCAAGGTGATTCCGGATCAGATCCGTATTCCGGCGTTCATCGTGGTTATCGCGACGTTCGTTACCATCGTTCAGCTGGTGATCAAAGCGTTCATTCCGGCTCTGGATGCTGCTTTGGGCATGTTCATTCCGCTGATTGTTGTTAACTGCATCATCTTCGGCCGTGCGGAAGCGTTTGCGTGCAAGAATAAGCCGCTCGCTGCTGTTGCCGATGGTCTGGGCATGGGCCTTGGTTTTACCATCGCGATCACCCTGATCTGCGCGGTTCGTGAGCTGTTCGGCGTCGGTACGCTGCTTGGCTATCAGATCATGCCGGCGAGCTATATGCCGATGGACCTGCTGGTCAAGCCGGCGGGCGGCTTCATCGTGCTGGGCCTGATGATGGCGCTGATGAACAAGTTGCTGCCGAAGAAGGCGTAAGGAGGAAAGAAAATGGAACAGATTCTTACGATCCTGATTGGCTCTATCTTCGTCAACAACTTTGCGATGTCCCGCTTCCTGGGTATCTGTCCGTTCCTGGGCGTTTCCAAGAAGCTGGATTCCGCGTTCGGCATGGGCATGGCCGTTACCTTCGTTATGGCGATGGCTTCCCTTGTCGCTTACATGGTCAACGCTTATCTGCTTGTGCCGTTCGGCCTTGAATACCTGCAGACGATCGCCTTCATTCTGGTTATCGCCGTGCTGGTTCAGATCGTTGAAATGGTGCTCAAAAAGGTGATGCCGAGCCTCTATCAGGCGCTGGGCGTCTATCTGCCGCTGATCACCACCAACTGTGCTGTTCTGGGCGTGACGCAGCTGAACGTGACTGAAGGCTACAACCTGCTTCTGTCCGTTGTCAATGGTACGGCCTCTGCGCTGGGCTTCACGCTGGCGATCTGCCTGTTTGCGGGCATCCGTGAGCGTCTGGCGATCGGCAACATGCCCAAGTGGATGGATGGCTTTGTTGGCGCCCTGATCACCGCTGGCCTGATGGCCGTGGCGTTCAACGGCTTCAGCGGCCTGATTTAAGCGTAGAGCGAGGAGGAAACAAAAGTGAGTATTACTGCTATTCTTGCCGCTGCGCTTGTCATCAGTGTGCTGGGTTTTGTCTTTGGCGCTCTGCTGGGCGTAACCGGACGCGTTTTCGCGGTTCCGTCCAATCCCACGGTTGAAGCGCTGCGCGCTTGCCTGCCGGGCGCAAACTGCGGCGCCTGCGGCTATCCGGGCTGCGATGGCTATGCTTCCGCCGTTGCCGAGGGCAAGGCCGAGGTCGGTTCTTGTTCCGTCGGCGGTGCTAAGTGTACTGCTGCGATGGCAGAAATCATGGGCGTGTCTGCTTCTTCCGGCGTCCGTATGGTGGCGACCGTTGCCTGCCAGGGCCACAGCGATCACTGTGCGACGAAGGACTATCAGGGCATCCATGACTGTATTGCCGCTGCGCTGATTAACGACGGCACCAAGGCCTGTAAGTACGCCTGCCTCGGTCTGGGCACCTGTGAGCGTGCCTGTCCGTTTGACGCTATCCATGTCGATCCGGCGAAGAAGATTGCCGTTGTCGATAAGGAAAAGTGCCAGGGCTGTAAGAAGTGCGTTGCGGCCTGCCCGCAGCATGTGCTGAGCATGCAGCCGGAAAACCGTGTCGTTCAGATCAGCTGCCACAATCCGGAGAAGGGCAACGCCCTCAAGGAAAAGTGCGACAAGGCCTGCGTTGGCTGCGAAGCCTGCGTGAAGTCCTGTAACTTCGGCGCGCTGACCATGGAGAATGGTGTTCCGAAGATCGACTACGAGAAGTGTGTTGGCTGCATGGCTTGCGCGGATGCTTGTCCGACTGGCGCGATGACCGCAGATTACGAGTCCCGCAAGGAAGCGTACATCGATCCGAACAAGTGCGTTGGCTGCACGCTGTGCACCAAGCAGTGCAAGTTCGATGCGATCGACGGCGCGCTCAAGCAGAAGCACAAGGTGCTCGGCGCCTGTACCGGCTGTGGTGCCTGTGTGGCGAAGTGCCCGAAGAAGGCGATCGTCCTGCGCGACCGCCGCGCTCCGCGCAACAAGATGGATAAGGTGAAGAAGGCTCCGGCTGCCAAGCCTGCCGCGCCTGTCGCCAAGCCCGCTGCGCCTGCGGCGAACACCCCGGCTTCCAAGTAATTCTTTGGTGAATTGAGCGAAATAGAAGAGGAATGAACAAATTCATTCCTCTTCTTTCGTTTTTTGTGCCATATTTTTATCACAAGCTAAAAATATGAAAGCCAATCTATTGATTTGTTCATTATGACTGGGTATAATGTATAGGAATACAAAGAAGGCGGTGTGCTTTATGATCGATTTTAAGTCCATTCAGTCTGTTGATCCCGAGCTTTGCGATGCAATGCGCGACGAATTAACCCGTCAGCGCGAACATATTGAACTGATTGCGTCCGAGAACTTCGTCAGCGATGCTGTTTTGGCCGCAATGGGATCCCATCTGACGAACAAGTACGCCGAGGGATATCCGGGAAAGCGTTATTATGGCGGCTGTACATATGTCGATGTCGTTGAAAACCTCGCCCGCGATCGCGCCAAGCAGCTTTTCGGCGCCGAGCATGCCAATGTCCAGCCGCATTCCGGTGCGCAGGCGAATATGGCCGTGTATTTTGCCATGCTGAATCCTGGTGATACCGTAATGGGCATGAATCTTTCTCACGGCGGACATCTGACGCACGGCAGCCCTGTGAATATGTCGGGCAAGTACTTCAATTTCGTCGCCTATGGCGTAACAGATGATGCAGAGGTCATTGATTACGATGTGCTTGAAAAGCAGGCAATGGAAGTTCAGCCCAAGCTGATCGTTGCGGGCGCCTCCGCATATCCGCGCATCATCGATTTTGCTCGTCTTCGCGAGATTGCTGATAAAGTCGGATGCCTGCTGATGGTCGATATGGCGCATATTGCTGGCCTTGTTGCTGCCGGCGAACATCCCAATCCTGTCCCGTATGCAGACTTTGTCACGACGACAACGCACAAAACGCTTCGCGGCCCGCGCGGCGGCATGATCCTGTGCAAGGAGCAGTACGCTAAGGCCATCGACAAGGCCATTTTTCCCGGCACTCAGGGCGGTCCGCTCGAGCATGTCATCGCTGCAAAGGCGGTCTGCTTCAAGGAAGCGCTCAGCGATGAATTCAAGGCCTATCAGCACCAGATCGTCCTCAACGCACGTGCAATGGCCGATGAATTCACGCGTGCGGGCATCCGTCTGGTCTCCGGCGGTACGGACAATCATCTGATGCTTCTGGATCTGACCGACACCGGCGTGACCGGCAAAGCGCTCGAGTCGCTGCTCGGACAGGCCAATATCACCGTAAACAAAAACACCATTCCCAAGGAAACGCTCAGTCCCTTCGTAACCAGCGGCGTCCGTCTTGGTACGCCTGCGGTAACTTCCCGCGGAATGAAGGAGCCGGAGATGGTGCTCATCGCCAAATTGATCACGCGCCTCATCCGCGAAGGCGAGGCCGCTGTCGATTCTGTCAGGCAGGACGTGCTTGATCTGTGTTCCCGTTTCCCGCTGTATGATGGCTGCATCAACGAATAAAAGTCTTACAAAAGCGTATCGGAAGTGCCGATACGCTTTTCTTTTTGAAATGTGCGGATCAATATCGCCGCCTGAAATATCCGCGGAGACTGCGGATTGCCGAAGATTCCGCATGAAAACTTATTGTTGACAGGGCGGGGGGCAAGCGGTAAACTAAATATGATTGTTTTTTTGAAAGGAGTTATTGCTTGTGATATATCTCGATCATGCCGCTACAACTCCTGTCAAAGACGAGGTTTTTGCGGTAATGCTTCCGTATTTCAGCGCGGCGTACGCAAATCCAAGTTCCGCTTATCGCACCGCCAGAACGACAAAACAGGCGATTGATCATGCTCGCCAGGAAATTGCAGACGCCCTCGGCGCAAAGCGGAGTGAAATCTGTTTCACTTCCGGCGGAACCGAGGCCGACAATTGGGCGTTATTCGGACTTGCTGCCGCAAGACCGGATAAGCGTCATATCATCACAACGCCCGTTGAACATCATGCCGTTCTCCATGCCTGCGAAGCGCTGTCGCGAAAGGGATATGAAATTACATATCTTCCGGTTGACGAGCATGCTCTGGTTTCTGTCGAAGCCCTGGATAAGGCTCTTCGTCCCGATACGCTCATGGTTTCTGTCATGCTGGCCAACAACGAGATCGGGACAATCGAACCGCTGAGCCGGATTGTAAGCATCGCACATGAACATGGTGTACCTGTTCATACAGATGCTGTACAGGCTGCTGGACATATTCCGGTTGACGTCAACGACCTCGGCGTGGATTTGCTTTCGATATCTGCGCATAAATTCGGCGGTCCGAAAGGAATCGGCGCATTGTATATCCGCGACGGCCTCCATCTGGAACCCTTGATCTGCGGAGGCGCGCAGGAGAGAGGGCTCCGCTCGGGAACCGAGAATGTTCCTGCGATTGTCGGAATGGGAAAAGCGCTCAGCCTTGCCTGTGCGCATATGCCCGATGCGTCAGCTTATGTCGGACGCCTTCGCCATCAGCTGAAATTGCTTCTCGAGGAAATCCCGGGCGTTCATATTCACGGGAATTTCGATTGTATTCTGCCGGGACATCTCCATATTTCCATCGATCACGCGAACAGCCAGCTTCTGCTGATGCGCCTTGATATGGAAGGTATTGCCGTTTCATCCGGCAGCGCATGCGCGTCCGGCGCAGCCGTACGTTCCCATGTCATGGAGGCAATCCATCCAGATGAGAACCAGGCTGATCTGCGCTTCAGCATTGGAGAAAGCAATACGACCGAAGAAATCACAACGGCTGCAGCCGTGCTTCGCCGCATTCTGAAACGATAAAGGAGAATTCATCCATTCATGATTTATGGCAACAAAGAAGGCATCCGCGATTCCATGCTGGCCCAGCTGGAAACGCTGTATGATCTTGATCTGTCCGCAGAGGTTTTTGCGCCGGCTGAACTTCTTGATGTACTTGCCGCATTCACCTGCGCCATCAACCGCGAAATCAGCATTTATGTGTCGCGCAGCGGCGCAATTCTGGATATCACCATCGGCGGATTGAACAGCGTGGAACTCAAGGATATGCACCTTCGCCGCAATACGCGTCGCTTGAGCATGGTTCGCTGTATTCATACGCATCCCGGTGGAAATCCCCAGCTTTCCGACGTCGATATCAGTTCACTCCGGTCCATGCATTTCGATGCCATGGCTGCAGTTGGCGCCAAAGATGGAAAGGCAACGGGCATTCAGGCTGCCTTTCTGGGCGAGATCATCGGCGGCGTCAATAAAGTATACCTGACCGATATCGTGCCTGTTAAAAAGATTCCGCAGCGTGCATGGATGGATGCTATCGAACGCGCGGACAGCGAGGTCATGATCGGCGCAAGCCAGAGCACTCAGGAAGAAAAAGAGCGCGCTTATCTGGTTGGATTGGACAGCGAAAAATCTCTGGAAGAGCTCGCGCGGCTCGCGGACACGGCGGGCGCCATCGTTGTCGGCACGATGCTGCAAAAGAAGACCAAGCCTGACACCGCTACATATATTGGAAGCGGAAAAGCCGACGAGCTTTCGCTGGATTGTCAGGCCAAAGAAGCGGATGTCGTCATCTTCGACGATGAGCTTTCAGGCGTGCAGACAAGAAATCTCGAGGATATTCTGCGAGGCGTCAAGGTACTCGATCGTACGACATTGATTCTGGATATTTTCGCCCAGCGTGCTCAATCCCGCGAGGGACGGCTGCAGGTCGAGCTTGCTCAGATGGCCTATCAGCTTCCGCGGCTGATGGGGCATGGCATTTCCATGTCCCGCCTGGGCGGCGGCATCGGAACGCGCGGACCGGGCGAAACCCGGCTGGAAATGGACAGGCGCAGAATCCGCCGTAGAATGAGCGATCTTCGCCACGAAATCAAGGAGCTGGAAGAGCAGCGCAGCCTCCGCCGTGCGCGCAGGGAGAAGAATCGCGTGCCTGTCGTTGCGCTCGTGGGCTATACCAATGCCGGAAAATCCACGCTGCTCAATAAGCTCAGCGACGCTAATGTGCTGGCGGAAGACAAGCTTTTTGCGACCCTCGATCCGGTCGTCCGCAGCGTAAAGCTTCCAAACGGCGGCGAATTCCTTCTGGTCGATACGGTTGGCTTTATCAGCAAGCTGCCGCATACGCTTGTCGACGCCTTCCGTTCGACACTGGAAGAGGCGCTGCTTGCCGATATTCTTCTGATTGTCTCCGACGGCGCTTCCGATGAAATGCTTCGCCAGCACGACGTGGTGCTGGAGGTTCTCCAATCCCTCGGCGCAGGCGATAAGCCCAGGATCGACGTCATCAATAAAGTCGATCTTCTTGAAACCCTTCCGCAATGGCCGGGCGCTGTTCCGATCAGCGCAAAAACGGGCGAGGGTATGGATCAGCTTCTTGCTGAGATCAAAAAGAATCTCCTCGGCGTTCAGCGTCCGCTTCGCGTGAACATCCCGTATGCGCAGGGGGCTCTGGTTTCCATGCTCCATGGCAATGGAAGCGTCATCGCGGAGGAATACACCGATACGGGCATCCAGATTGACGCCATGGCCGACGACGAACTCTACGGCCGCCTTGCCTCGAAGCTCGGCGATCAAGCTCTTTGCTGGCTTGAATAATCCCGTTACATGATCACGGAACAAAGAAAGGACCTTACCGCATGGTTACATTTAAGGCGTTGGCCGCAATGGCACTCGGAACAGCAATGATGTTTGAATCCTGGGGATTCATCATGCCGCATCAGAATCCCACGGATATGCTGATCCTTGTCAACAAACAGAATAAGGCTCCCTCTGTTCCGATTACGCTGGTCATGCCAGACGTCACGCCAACCAGGCCGGAACTGGCAGAGAATATCTTCATGCAGCCCGAAGCCGCAGCCGCCCTTGAAGACCTGTTTAACGGTGCGCTCGAAGAGGGGATTACGCTGTACGCCACCAGCGGCTATCGAAGCTATTCCACCCAGAAAGCCATTTTCGAGCGCAAACTCCGGAAGATGAGCGAGCGCGCCGCCAACGCCAGTGTGGCCAAACCCGGCTATTCTGAGCATCAAACCGGTCTCGCGATGGACGTCGAGGGAGAAAGCTCCCATGGCGCCGGCCTTGTTCAGGATTTCGGCGATACGCCCGAAGGAATCTGGCTTGCTGAGAACTGCCATCGCTTCGGCTTCATCATTCGATATCCCGAAGGAAAATCGGATATCACGGGCTATGTCTATGAACCCTGGCATATCCGTTATGTCGGCAAAGAAGCCGCTGAGGAAATCCATAAACTCGACATCACATTCGAGGAGTATATTCTGATGATCCGGGGCGATCGCATCGCCATGCTCGAAGGAGGGGAAAGCCATGAAAATGCGCTTCAGTGAACTTCTTGTCTTTCTGATTCTCTTTGCGGCGCTGCCCTGCGCTGCGGAAACGCTTGATCTATCCGCGCTCGGCGATATTCAGGATGCGCAGATGATCGAAGTCTCTGAGCCGGTTTCCGAAAGGGAATGGACATATCCGATATCCTATGAGCTGCTGAAAACCAGCGAGTACATTGTTCTGGCGAATAAAAACAATCTTCTTGACGAGAATTACATTCCTTCCGATCTGACCAAGGATCTCGATTGCCGGAAAATCAGCTATGATCCGATTCAGATGCGTGAAATTGCAGCAAACGCCCTTTATGAACTCTTTGACGCGGCTGCAGAGGACGGACTTTATCTATATGCGCATTCCGGTTATCGCAGCTATCAAACGCAAAACACCATGTACTACAACCGCCTGAAGAAGAACAAGGGCGTTGACGACGGCTATGTCGCATATCCGGGCTCATCGGATCACCAGACCGGTCTTGGAATCGATGTCATCAATAAGGCCGGCATCGGCAAGAAGTTTACCAAGGCCTTTGGCGAAACCAAGCATGGACAGTGGCTTGCGGAGAATTGCTGGGATTACGGCTTCATCATCCGCTATCAGGCAGACAAAGAGGAGATTACCGAGATCGAATATGAGCCCTGGCATCTTCGTTATGTAGGCGTTCAGGTTGCTCAGTACATGCGTGATAATCATCTCTCGCTTGAAGAGTTTACCGAAGAATGGAAGGAGGCCGTGGCACAGTACGAGGCCGCGGGGATATGATATGAGAATTATCGATATTTCCCAGGAAATCCGTCAGGATATGACCGTGTATCCAGGTGATCCAAGCTTCCATAGCCATCCGTGCAGCAGCTTCAAGCAGGGCGATATCTGCGAAGTCAGCGAGCTGACCATCGGCAGCCATTGCGGCACGCATATCGACGCGCCGCTTCATATGATTCCCGGCGGCGCAACGCTCGAGACCATGCCGCTTGATCTGTTTGTCGGTCCTTGCCGTGTGCTGACCCTTCCTACCCATGTCATCACGGAAAAAATGCTGATGGAGCACGATGTGCAGGAGGGAGAGCGGATTCTCCTTCGCACAGATCCCGGCGGCGTATATACGCCCATGAACGGCGAGTTTAATCCCGCTGTGCTCAGCGTCCGTGCAGCACAGTATCTTGCTGACAAGCACGTCCGCTTGATCGGCATCGACGCGCCAACGGTTGAGAACATGGAGATCTGCGACGGAGAAATCCATCGCACCCTTCTCAGCGCAGGTATCGCGCTTCTGGAAGGGCTGTGTCTGACCCGCGCGACAAAGGAAGAATATTTCCTTAGCGCGCTTCCGCTCTCTCTGGTCGGTGAAAACGGCGCGCCCTGCCGCGCTGTGCTCATTGAGGAATAATATCAAAGCTTATCATTGCCACAGGGTCAAACAGGTGGTATAATATAGGAAGCTAAGATATACCATTTCGCGCATGAGTTAAAGAGAGGAGAATTTTCAATGAACATCCTTCTGACTGGCGGCGCCGGCTTTATCGGATCCCACACCGGCGTAGAGCTGCTCAACGCGGGTCATAGCGTTGTCGTCGTCGATAATCTTTACAACAGCAGTGAAAAGTCGCTGGAGCGCGTTCAGGAGCTGACCGGCAAGACCGTGAAGTTCTACAATGCCGATTGCTGCGATTTTGCCGCGATGGATAAGATTTTTGCGGAAAACGAGATCGACGCCGTGATTCATTTCGCTGCGTATAAGGCGGTAGGCGAGTCTGTTGCCAAGCCCATGGAGTACTACCGCAACAATCTCGACTGCACGCTGACTGTCTGCGAGGCAATGAAGAAGCACGGCGTAAAGCGCTTCATCTTCAGTTCTTCTGCGACGGTGTATGGCATCCCGGATCATATGCCGCTGGATGAGACCATGCCCACCAGCTGCACCAATCCCTACGGCTGGACCAAGTACATGAACGAGCGCATCCTGACGGATATCTCCGCCGCGAACAAGGACTGGTCTGTCGTTCTTCTGCGTTATTTCAATCCGATCGGAGCGCACGAGAGCGGACGCATCGGCGAAATGCCCAACGGCATTCCGAATAACCTCATGCCGTTCATCACGCAGGTTGCCTCCGGCAAGCGCGAGTATCTGAATGTCTTTGGCAACGACTATCCGACCCACGACGGCACCGGCGTGCGCGACTACATCCATGTTGTCGACCTCGCGAAGGGCCATGTTGCCGCTGCTAATTATGCCATGACGCATACCGGCACCGAGATCGTCAACCTCGGCACTGGCCACGGCTATAGCGTGCTGGATATCGTCAATGCCTTTGAAAAGGTCAATGGCGTGAAGGTTCCCTATAAGATCGTCGATCGCCGTCCGGGCGATATCGCCGAATGTTGGGCCGACCCGAAGAAGGCTAAGGAAGACCTCGGCTGGGTGGCGGAGAAGGGCATCGAAGAAATGTGCCGCGACTCCTGGCGTTGGCAGACCCAGAATCCGAACGGATACGAAGACTAATCAATAAAGGACTGCTTTCGCAGTCCTTTTCTTTATCACGAAAAAAAGCGGCTTTGAGCCGCCTTTTATGGTTATACGCCTGATCAGATGCGCTTCACGTCCTTGGGTACCAGAAACACGAAAACCGCTCCGCCGACAATGAACATCGCCATCACAGCCAGCGCACCGTAGTTGGTGACGCCTGTGATCTGGGCGACCAGGCCAAACAGAGCCGGACCGATGACTGCCGAGAACTTGCCGAAGACATCGAAGAAGCCAAAGTATTCGCTCGCCTGATCAGCCGGAACAAGTTTTCCATAGAATGAGCGCGAAAGCGCCTGAATGCCGCCCTGAGCAGTTCCGACGAGCACCGCCAGCATCAGGAAATCTTTCATTTCCTGAAGGTTATATCCCAGCATGCACACGACAATGTATGTCGCAATGCCAAAGAGAATCATCTTTCTCGGGCCAAATTTTCCTGCCAGTCTGCCATAGAGAATCGCAAAGGGGAAGGCAACGATCTGAACCACAAGCAGAACAACCATCAGATCCATGCTGTCCAGCCCGCAGGAGGAGCCAAAGACCGTAGCCATATGAATGATCGTACCCACGCCGTCGATATAGAAGAAATAGGCAATCAGGAAGAAAAACACCGCTTTGTTCCTGATGATCATCGAAAGCGTCGCGCGCATGTTGCGCAGCGTTTGCGCAAACATATCCTTTTCGGATTCAATCGCGTGCTTCTGACGGACATTGCGAAGCATCGGCATCGAGAAAACAAACCACCAAACCGCCGTCAGCACAAAGGAAATCTTAGTGGCAAGCATCGTCGGAATACCGATCTTATCTCCAAACTGAATCAGGGCAAGAGAAACAACAAGCGGAATCGTCGAGCCGCCGATATAGCCAAGACCATAGCCGACAGAGGAGACCCTGTCCATTCTGGAAACGTCAGTTACATCCAGCAGGAAGCTGTCGTAATAAATACAGGATCCGGAGAAACCAAGCGTACCGAGGATATAATACACGAGAAGCATTTTCCAGCTGTCGGTCATCGCAAGCATCAATGTGCTCAGAACGCCGAGGAGCATGAAGCCTGTAAACAGCTTCTTTTTCATTCCTCTGAAATCGCCCAGCGTGCCGAGAAATGGGGCAAGAACGGCGCAGATCAGCGTACCAAAGGAGGTCGCATAGCCCCAATATGCCGTCGCATCGACAGCCGTGACGCCGCCAGCCTCAGCGATGGACTTGAAAAACACAGGAAGAACGATGGCTGCGACAATTGCAGAGAAGGCAGAATTCGCCCAATCATAGAATATCCAGGATTTTTCCTCTTTCGAATAACCTCTCAGCATGCAGAATCTCCCTCCGTCTGCGTTTGTCCGCGGAACATGTGCAGATCGTTGTTGATATAGCTGGCGAGAATCTCGTTGATCTTGGCATTCTTGCCGCCTTTCGCCACAATCACATCCGCATATTGCTCATAGTTGCGGATATATTGATCGAACATCGGCTTGACCGTCGCCAGATACTGCATGGAAATGTTGTCGATCGCGCGTCCGCGTTCGTTGATATCGCGCTGAATACGACGAAGCAGACAGATATCCGGATCGACGCGGACATAGAGCATCAGATCCATCATCTCACGAAGGCGATGATCGAAGAACGCATGAATGCCTTCAACGATGATCACATCGTGGGGTTCAAGGTATTCGTCCTGCTGCGGCGCCCTGCGATGCTCCGCATAATCGTATCGCTTGCGAAGTACGCGCTTGCCGGCAAGCAGCGACTTCACATCTTCCAGAAGCAGATCATGATCGAAAATGGACGGTTCATCATAGTTGAGTTCGCAGCGCTCTTCAAAACTCATATCCGGATGATCGTAATAGTATGCATCCTGATTGATGATCAGAATACTCTTATTGACCATGGTTGCCAGTTCTTCGGCAAGCGTAGACTTTCCGCTTCCGCTCGCGCCGCAGATACCGATAAACAGCATTATCCGTCACTCCTTTGTTATCCGTCAAGCTTCTTCCTGAAGAGCCGCTTCCGCCTGCTCCCATTCTTCATAAAGCCGGGCCAGATCGCTCTGCGCCTGCTGATACGCCTTTTGAACGTCCGCCGCCTTTTTGCTGTCCAGATACAGATCCGGATCGGACATCGCCTCTTCAAGCGCCGCAATCTCGGCTTCCTTCGCGCCGACCGCCTTTTCCGCTTCCTGCGCGCGCGCCTTCAGCTGGCGCAGCGCCTGCTTATTCATTTTCTCCCGGCGCTTTTCTTTCTCGATTTCCGTCTTCGTCTTCCCTGCAGAGACTTCAATCTCAACCGGACGATTCTTCTTTTCCAGATAATCGTCATAGTTGCCCATGTATTCCGTAACGCCGTCCGCCCGCATTTCGATCACGCGATCAGCGATCCGGTTGATAAAGTATCGGTCATGCGAAACGGTGATGATTGTACCGCCGAAGCCGGAAAGCGCATTTTCCAGCACTTCGCGCGAATCCATATCCAGATGGTTGGTCGGCTCGTCCAGAAGAAGAAGATTATCCTTGCGCAGCATCAGCGCTGTCAGTGCAACACGGCCCTTTTCTCCGCCGGAAAGCGTTTTGATCGGCTGGAAAACATCGTCGCCCGTAAACAGGAACATGCCCAGCGCACCGCGCACATCGGATTGCTCCATCCTCGGAAACCGGTCCCATACCTCATCAAGCACCGTCTTTGCAGGATTCAGAGAACTCATATGCTGATCATAATAGCCCAGATCAACATTGGCGCCAAATCGGATATCCCCGTGATCCGCAGGAACGTCTCCCGTAATCAGCTTGATCAGCGTGGATTTGCCCACGCCGTTTGGTCCGATCAGCGCGATGCGGTCGCCAGCGCGAACATGGAGAGAGAAGTTTGAAAACAGATGCTTATCACCGAAGGATTTGCTGACCTCATTGACAAACAGGACGTCTTCGCCTGTACGCCTGCGCGCCTCGAACTGAAAATGGATGGCACGCTCGTCGACCGGCTTTTCGAGCTTTTCCATACGCTCAAGCGCTTTTTCACGGCTCTCTGCCGCCCGGATAGACTTTTCGCGGTTGAACATCCTGTATCGGGCAATGATCGCCTGCTGACGCTCGATCTCCTTTTGCTGGAGCTCGTAGGCGCGGATACGTGTTTCAAAACGTTCTTCACGCTGAGCAATATATCGGGTATAGTTGCCGCTGTACTGTTCGGAAGTACCCATCAGGATCTCGACCATGCCCGTGCATACATGATCCAGAAAATAACGGTCATGCGAGATCACCAGCACGCTTCCGCGATATGCCGCCAGATAGTTCTCCAGCCAACTCAGCGTTTCCATGTCCAAATGGTTTGTCGGCTCGTCCAGCAAAAGCAGATCCGGCTTCTGAAGGAGAAGACGCGCCAGACACAGCCGCGTCTTTTCTCCGCCGCTGAGGGAATCAACCGGCTGATCATACTGCGCAGGCTTGAAACCCAGACCATTCAGTACGCCGGAAACCATGCTTTTCCAGGCATAGCCGTCCGCATCTTCAAACCGCCGCATCAGTTTATCATATTCGGAAGAAAGTCGATTGAACTGCGCAGCGTCCTCATGGGCATGCTCCATATCCGATTCCAGCATGCGAAGACGCTTTTCCATTTCAAAGACTGGCTCATATACGCTTTCGAGTTCGGCCCAAACGCTTGCGCCGCCCGCAACCATATCCTGCTGCGCCAGATAACCGATCCTCGTTCCGCGAACCATGGAGATTTCTCCGGCGTCCGGAGAATCCAGACCGGCAATGATGCGCATGAGCGTCGATTTGCCGCATCCATTCACGCCAACCAGGCCGATGCGGTCTCCCTGCTGGAGGGTAAAGGAGATATCCTTCAGTACGGCATTCACGCCAAAGGACTTGGCGATATTCTGCGCACTCAAGACAATCATGTATCAAAACTCCTATTCTCGTCATCACGCGGATGAATAAATACATACTATTTTATTATACGATATCGTCCAGCTATAGGCAAGGTTATTTTGCCCAAGGGGCATGAAATGATTTCCATGAAAATGAGGCTTGCACACAGCTTTCAAAACGCGTATAATAAAGAAGGTCAAAGAAAGTTAAACTTCATTTGTGAACAGAGGTGTATCTATGAGACTGCTCAGCGATTCGATCGAGCATTTTATCAAGGCTCTGATGGAAGATGAAACACATGAGATTGAACTGAGAAGAAACGAGCTGGCGGAGCATTTTCAGTGTGCGCCGTCTCAAATTAATTACGTACTTGCCACAAGATTCACGCCTGATCATGGATATGTCATCGAATCCCGTCGCGGAGGCGGAGGCTATATCCGCATTGTCCGCCTTGCCGCCACGAGCAGAGAAGAACTGCTTCAATCGCTGTATCAGCGCATCGGAACCTCGATCAGCAGTACAGACGCAGCGAGGATTATCGAGCATCTGAAGATGGAAAAGATCGTGACGACCAACGAGGCCAATCTGATGCTCGCCGCGCTCTCTCCGCAGGCCGTTCCGCTGCCTCTGGCGATGAAGGACGCCCTCTGTGCAGGCACGCTGCGCAGCATGATTCTTTCACTCGCCAAGCAAAGAGGCGATATCTAAGGGGGGAAAGGATTGAATCTTCCGAAAGGATTTACCCAGAGCGCGATGAAGGCGCTCGTTCAGGCTCAGATCTGTGCCGCGTCAATGGGGCACGAGAAAATGGGTACAGGCCATCTGATTATCGGCCTGTGCCGTTCCGGCGATGAGCTCACACGCTGTCTGATCGGCGACCTGACACTCAAGGATATCGAGCATGGTGTTTTTGAGCGATATGGCCATAGTCAAACCGGTTTTACACGAATCACCGGGTTGACTGCGCATGCCCAGCGGGTATTGCTTCGCGCGCTGTCTTATGCCAACGCAGAAAAAAAGACGCTGGCCGGCATTGCGCATATCTGGCAGGAGCTTCTTTGCGAAGAAGGCTGCAGCGGGCTCTCCATCCTCTCTGAGCTCGGGAAAACGATTGACGGACTGCGCACCGCACTTACCAATGCTGTCGGCAGGATTGAGCGCCCCGCCGCTGCGCAGAGCATCGCCTCTGCAGACACGCCGCTCACGCAGGAAGAAGCTGAAGCCGTGCAAAGAAGCGAAGCGCAGCAAAGGGAAAAGGCTGCGCAGCTCAGCCAGGAGCATCTGCTTGAGACGTATGCGCGCAATCTGACCAAAGCAGCCAAGGAAGGCAGACTCGAACCGCTGATCGGGCGCATCGATGAGCTCGACGCCATGATTCGCATTCTCGGAAAAAAGACCAAGAACAACCCGCTGCTGATCGGAGAACCCGGCGTCGGCAAATCCGCTCTTGCAGAAGGACTGGCTCAGCGGATCGTATCCGGTCAAGTGCCTCCGATGCTTCAGGATGCGCAGATTTATGCGCTGGACTTGACCCAGATCATTGCCGGAAGCAAATTCCGCGGTGAATTCGAGGAACGCATCAAGAAGCTGATTACGGCGCTGCAATCGCTTGATCATGCGATTCTGTTCATTGACGAAATCCATACGCTCATCGGCGCCGGCAGTTCCAGCGAAGGCTCTCTGGATGCTGCGAACATCCTCAAACCGGCCCTCGCCAGAGGAGAACTGCGCGTCATCGGCGCAACGACCTACCGGGAATATCGAAAATACTTTGAAAAAGATGCTGCGCTGGCAAGACGCTTCCAGCGTATTGATGTAGACGAACCTGATCATCAGGAAACCTTGCAGATTCTCTCCGGTCTGAAATCCCGTTACGAATCCTACCATGGCGTTTCAATCCCGATTGATACGCTTCGATCCGCGATCGATCTTTCTTCGCGTTATGTTACGGATCGCTATATGCCGGATAAGGCCATCGATCTTATCGATGAAGCAGCCTCTATGGTCAAGCTCAGCAGTTGGAAGGGCAATGTCTCTTCCGATAGTCTCTCCGAAGTCGGCGTCCGCGATGTTCAGCGCGTCGTTTCCAGATGGACCGGTATTCCGCTGGAGCGCGTCAGCGAAGACGAGGCTAAAGGCATTCTCGATCTGGAAATGCAGCTTTCCAGACGAATCATCGGCCAGCAGGAAGCTGTGGCTTCTATTTCGAAAGCCCTTCGCCGTGCGCGGGCCGGGCTCAATGATCCCTCCCGTCCGCTTGGCGTGTTCATGCTCCTCGGTCCCTCCGGCGTCGGAAAGACCGAATTGTGCAAGGCCCTGAGCGAAGCGCTCTTTGGCAGCGAGGACTCACTCATTCGGATCGACATGTCCGAATACAGCGAAGAATCGTCGGCTTCCCGGCTGATCGGCTCACCGCCCGGCTATGTGGGGCATGGAGAAGGGGGCCAACTGACGGACGCCGTGATGAAAAAACCCTACAGCATTGTGCTGTTTGATGAAATTGAAAAGGCCAACGCCAAGGTATTCAGCCTCCTGCTTCAGCTTCTGGACGACGGACATCTCACAGACAGCCTGGGCCATAAAGTGAACTTCAAGAACACCATCGTCGTGATGACTTCCAATACCGTCGTGTCGTTCGATTCCGAAAAACGTCTTGGCTTCTGCTCAAAGCCGCAGGCTGCCGATCCTGGCAAGGCGATCCTGTCCAAGCTGAAAGAAACATTCCGTCCCGAGTTCCTTGGAAGAATTGACGAGCTGATCATCATGAACAGCCTCACGCAGGATGATGGAAGGCGTATTGCTGATCTGATGCTGGGAAAGATCGTTCAGCGCCTGGCTCAGCAGGGAATTATGCTGGAATTTGACGAGCAGGTTGCCCGCCTTCTGGCCGAAAAGGGGGTGGATGCCATGAGCGGCGCACGCAATCTCAGGCGCGTAATTGCCAGAGAGATTGAGGATCCGCTCAGCGATCTGATCCTGTCTCAGGATCTGACGGGGGAAACCATCGCGATACGCACAGAGCACGATTCTGTCTGCATGCAGATCGTATGCTCCGACCAGCGCGAGCCTGTAACCGTATGAAATACAAAAGCGGGCCAAGGCCCGCTTTTGTGCTTGCACAGCGCGTACAGATGATTTACAATAAACATGTATCCAAGGCGATATTCTTCATCGTCGAAACATCACGCTCGGAAAGGCTTTCATCGTATGATGCAAAATCATCGCTTATCCCGCGTTTGCCGCGCGCTTCCTTCCGTCTTTGCAACCCTGTGCGCCCTCTTTATGCTGTGCGTCGTTCCGCTTTTGTATCGCGACGCCTTCTTTGATATTAACCGTGTCAAGGTCGACGCCGTCATCCAGGCCGTCCCTGTGTTTGCCGCCTGTGCCGTCATCGCAGCTGCTTTTTTCTCGGTAGAAAAGCCTGGCGGTCCTTCGGTACGCTCTGTGTATCTGGCGGTGTGTCTGTTTGCTGCCGCGTGTGTAGCATCCTGCGCGCTGGCAAACTTCGAAGAAGCGGTTATCACCGGCAACGAAGGGCGCTACTGCGGGCTTCAATTCATACTCTGCTGTATAGCCGCCTTTTTTGTTATCGGCTGCGGCCGAGTCTGCTTTTCCGCTTTGATCCCGGCGCTGATGCTGACCTCGTCCGTTTGTGCAGCGCTCGGCGTGGCCAATGCGATGGGGGTTGATCCGCTCGGATTCTATACGCGCATCAAAAAAGGACAGGAGCAGATGTTCCTTTCCACAATCGGTCATTTCGATTTCTTTGGAACCTTCCTGGTCATGATGTTCCCGCTTGCCGGAGCTCAATTCATTTTCGGGAAAAAACGCTTTACCCAGCCGTTTGGCTGCTTCTGTGCTTTCGTGATCGCGCTGGGCGCTGTAGCGTCCAGAACGGACAGCGCTTTTTTCGGTCTGCACATGGCCTGTTTTATGCTTCTTGCGCTCAGCGGCGGAAGCCTTCTCCGCCTCGGCAGGGCGCTGGTGCTTTGGGGGCTCGCCTTTTCCGCGCTGCCCATCGTCTATGCCGCGCTGGCATACAGTCCATTCAAGCCCGGCGTCTCCGGACTTCCGAAGCTGCTCTATGAAATGCATGCCGGAGAATACGCCGCACTGATTCTGATCGCCGCCGGTCTTTTTCTGATACGCATGCATCGCAGGGCAAAAACCGCACCGGACCGCGATTCGTTCCTCAAGCTCATGCTGGCGCTTTTTGCCGTCTTCGTCCTCGTCTGCCTTGGCGCTCTTTTGTATTTCTCCGTGTTTGATACGGAGACGCCCCTTGGCGTCGCTTCTTCCTTTCTGAGGTTCAACGATCATTGGGGTTCTCTCCGCGGCTTTGTCTATACGCGTGCGCTCCGTGCCTATGCCGATTTTGATCTTGTGCATAAACTTTTCGGCGGCGGTCTGGATCTGGCGCTTCGTTTGCTTACGCCTTATTTTGACGACCCGTCCATGCTGCAGTTTGGCGTATTCAACGACGTCCACTGCCAGCCCCTCCAAATGCTGCTGACCTGTGGAATTTTCGGCTTTATCTCGTATCTCGCTCTGTATACCGCTGTCATTCGTCTTCTCTTCATTCATGCCAAAGAAGATCCCGTTCTCTGCGGTATACTCGCCGCTCTGTTCAGCTATGGCCTGATCATGCTGATCAACGTTACGCAGCCCATTCTGATTCTGACGTACCTTTCTCTCTGCGCGATCGGCATTGCCCGGCTGCGCTGGCACCCGAAAACACGGGAGGCAAGCTTATGAACCTTGAACAGCTCTTGGGTCGATTGAAAAACACGCCCTCCTTTATGGAAAACGTCACGCACTGGGAAATCCTTCCGGCAAAGGAAGCCGTCTACAAGGCATTCCCGGACGCGATCGACGCGCGCATCCCCGCCGTCCTTGCCAACCGAGGAATCTATCGTCTGTACAGTCACCAGCGGGAAGCCTTCGATTCCGCACTGGCAGGCAAGGATATCTGCGTCGTCACGCCGACTGCCTCCGGAAAAACCATGTGCTACAACCTTCCGGTGCTCAACGCCATCCTCCAGAATCCCGATGCCCGTGCGCTGTATCTTTTTCCGACAAAGGCGCTTTCTGCAGATCAGGTATCTGAACTGTACGAACTGATCGAGGCAATGGGCGTCGACGTCAAAACCTATACGTATGACGGCGATACGCCCGCCGCCGCCCGCAGGCAGGTTCGCCAGGCAGGACATATCGTCGTCACCAATCCGGACATGCTTCATTCCGGCATCCTGCCTCATCATACAAAATGGGTCAAGCTCTTTGAAAACCTGCGCTATATTGTCATCGATGAGATTCACGCTTACCGCGGCGTATTTGGCTCCAACCTTTCAAACGTCATCAGAAGGCTCATGCGGCTTTGCCGCTTCTACGGCTCCAATCCTCAATTCATCTGCTGCTCTGCGACGATCGCAAATCCCGCAGAGCTCGCCGAAACGCTGATCGGCCGTCCCGTTGAGCTTATTGACAAGAGCGGCGCAGCGAGCGGAGAAAAGCATATTGTGTTCTATAATCCTCCGGTCGTAAACCGCCAGCTTGGCGTGCGCAAGTCCGTCCTTCAGGAAACGCTTCGCATCTCTTCCATGCTGGTTGACAATGACATTCCAACCATTGTCTTCGGAAAATCAAGATTGACGGTTGAAGTGCTGACGCGTCATCTCAAAGAACGCGTTCGGGATCCGCTCGGAAACGCCGGGCGGGTACGCGGCTATCGCGGCGGATATCTGCCGTCCCTCCGACGGGAAATCGAACGGGGGCTGCGCAGAGGGGATATCCGTGCCGTCGTATCCACCAATGCGCTCGAGCTCGGCATCGACATCGGTCAGCTGGATGCCTGCGTGATGTGCGGATATCCGGGTTCAATCGCCAGCACATGGCAGGAAGCCGGACGCGCCGGGCGCAGAAAAAACACTGCGCTGACCATTGTTGTCGCTTCTTCGTCTGCGCTGGATCAATATATTGTCACGCATCCTGAATATTTTTTTGGCCAGTCTCCGGAAAATGCGCTTGTCCATCCGGACAATCTCTATGTTCTGCTCAACCACGTCAAGTGCGCAGCTTATGAGCTTCCCTTTGAGGAAGGGGAGACCTATGCCAACGGCGTATCGACGCGCGAACTTCTCGAATACCTTTGCGAAGAACAGATTCTCCATTTAACCGGAAACCGCTATTACTGGATGGCCGAGGAATTCCCTGCGGCAGATTTGTCTCTTCGCTCTGTCACGAGCGAGAATTTCGTGATTATCGACATCACCAATGCCGCTCATCGCGTCGTGATCGGAGAAATGGATCGCTACACGGTGCCCATGCTTCTGCACGAACATGCCATTTATATGCATGAAGGTCAGCAGTATCAGGTCGAAAAACTGGACTTTACGGAGAAAAAAGCCTACGTGCGTCATGTCGACGTGGATTACTATACGGACGCAGATCTCAACACCAGCGTCAAGGTGCTCGACGTACTCAAGGAACAGCCGCTGGGAACAGGTACGCTGGCCTATGGCGAGGTCCTTGTCACCTGGCTGGTTACGATGTTCAAGAAATTCAAGCTCGATACTCAGGAGACGCTCGGCTTTGGCCCTGTCGATCTGCCTGAGTTGGAACTCCCGACAAACGCCTGCTGGTGGGCGCTTGACGAAAACCTGACCTCAGGCCTTTCCATGGACGATCTGCAGGGCGGTATGCTGGGCGTCGCCAATGCGCTGCGTCAGATCATTCCTCTGTATCTGATGTGCTCGCCCGGTGATATCTGTGTACAGTATCGCGTGCGCGATCCTTTCACCAAGCTTCCCACGATTATTGTTTTTGATAATTATGCCGGAGGAATTGGCCTGAGCGAACGCGTATATGGAATGCGCAACCTCATTTTCAGCGATGTGCATGCGCTGATTCAGTCCTGCGCCTGTGAAGCGGGTTGTCCCTCCTGTGTCGGACCAACAGCGGAAGTCGGCGAGAGGGGAAAGAGAACGGCGTTGCTGCTTACCGAAAGGCTGATGGCGCTATGAGAAACCTGCGAGAACGGCTCAAAGCCGTATCCAGCGGGACGCAGCCGGTACGAGCTGCGCCCGCTGCGCGCCCGGATCCTTATTATTCCAGAGAATACGTGTTTCCGCTTCATGATCTTTGCGGCGTTGAACAGACCACGCTGGATGAGATTCGCGCCTGTGATCCTCTGTTTACAGGCAGCACCTGGGATATTCGGCGGGTGCTCTTTCTGGATACAGAAACGACAGGCCTGAGCGGCGGCGCCGGAACAGTCGCTTTTGAAGTCGGCGTAGGCTTCATCAATCCTCGCGGTCTGGTTATCCGCCAATATGTGATGCGGGATTACAGCGAGGAAGCCGCAATGCTTGAGGAGATCGCAAGGCTTGTCGGCCGCTTTGAAACCCTCGTCACGTTCAACGGCAAAACATTCGATCTTCCTCTGCTTGAATCGCGTATGGTGATGAACCGCATCCGCGTTCCGCTGACGCAAATGCCGCATCTTGATCTTCTTCATTGCGCCAGACGCGTTTACAAGCTCAGACTCCGCCGCTGCAATCTCTCCTCACTCGAAGAAGCCATTCTCGGCCAAACGCGCAGCGACGATCTTCCCGGCTCGCAGGTGCCTCAGCGATATTTTGACTACATCAAGACCCGCGAGTTTGCTCTTCTTGAAGACGTCCTTCGCCATAATCTCGACGACGTCAGAAGCCTCGCCTGTCTGACCGGACATCTGTGCGCTGTTTTCCGCAATCCCACGCAGATTGACGATCCGGAAGACCTTTTCAGCGTAGGAAAGACGCTTCTTCGCGGCGGGCGGACTGAACCGGCGAGGGCATGTTTCCGGATTCTGGGCAAAAGTTCCATGTCGGCGGCCGCACATCTGCATCTGGCCTCGAGCTATAAAAAGGAAGGGGACTGGGAAATGACTGTCTCCACCTGTTTGGACATGATCGCCTCCGGCGAAAACGGAATATTTCCATATGTCACGCTTGCCAAGTATTACGAGCACATTGTCCATGATTATCCGCGGGCATTGCGCTATGCTGCCGGCGCGCTTCAGTATCTGCTGAATACCGCCCCGATCTCTGGCATGGATGAAACCCAGGTTTCTTCCATTCATAAACGCATCGACCGCCTCAGGCGAAAAAGCCTGCAGGCTCTGAATAACCAACAGGAGGAATAACCAATGAGCTTCATGGGAAATCTGGCCGGCAATAAGGCGCTGGCCGCGCATAGCAAGGGCGATTATAAGACTGCGCTGACGCTTTACGAAGATGCCTACGCCAAAGGCATGGATAAGCCCCGCCTGCTTCGCGGATACAGTGTGCTGCTGATCCGCACCAGCCAATTCGATAAAGCGCTGGAAATCCTCAAGAAGATCGAAAACACCCCGAATCTCGACGCCAAGGAGCGGCTTGATCTGCATGTCAATTACGCCATCATCCTTTGGAAAAAAGGGCATCTGGATCGCGCCATGCAGATTCTGGAAGATGAATTCCGGCACACCAAAAACGGAACGCTTTACAGCATCATCGGTTACCTGAAGATTGAACAGGGCGATGCAGAGGAGGCCATCCGGTTCAATCAGGAAGCGCTGGAGTATGATGACGCGGATCCTGTCTATCTGGATAACCTTGCTCAGTCCTATTACAGGCTCAAGGGCGATAAGGAAACCGCCAGAGCGTACTTTGAAAAGGCCATCAAACTCAAGCCCAGCGCCATTGATACCAATTACTTCCTTGCGCTGTATGCCGCCGAGGAAGGACATCTGGAAGAAGCACGCATGCACCTTGCCAAAGCGCGCGGCGGTTTCTTCTCTCCGCTGAACTATGCGACGCCGGAGATGATCGACCAGAAGCTCAGCGAGCTGTAACATTCTCCTCTTAAGCCAAAGCGCAGCGTTTGCAGATCCATCTGCTTGCGCTGCGTTTTTTATATCATTGTCCGCCTGCGGACAGCGCTGGCAGCCAATCAAGCAGGCCCGAGAAGAATCGTTCATCCGTACCTGAACCGGTAACCTGGGCAATCTGTACAGCCTGTTTGCCCTCCAGCCACACGCCCTGCTGAAGCAGTTCCTCATGAATGGGAATGATGCGATAGGTATACAGCACCCCGGGAACCGCGCTGTAGTCGTGGTATGTGAAGCTCTGTCCGTTTGATCCGAGCATTTCCGTAAGGATGACCGATTCTCCGACGGCATCGCGCTGAATCCGGTATCGCGCTGAACTCGAAGCCTTAAAATGAAGCTCCGGAAAACCGTTTGCGTCGTGCGCAACATAGAAGGAAGACGGGGCAGGAGGAGCGTTCCATATATCCGATACAGCATAGGGCCGGTTGTTTTTTGCGAACACTTCGCTGATCCGATAGTCCTTTGGCGTCATTTCTCCCGCCAGCATCACCGATCCGCGCATCGTCAGCGCTCTCTGATCAAGCGTCAGCCAGACAAGACCCTCCGGCTCTTTAAATGCCGGCTTGGCTTGATCTGCATACGCTTTTTTAAAGAAGGCGGCAGCAACCGACGCCGTATTCTTTCCGCCTGTAATCCCGTTGGGAATTTTATGCTTTGCATCCGTCTGATCAAATCCCATCCAGACCGCAACCGAAAGTTCAGCATTGTAAGCCGCCATCCAGATATCGCGATTGCCGCCGCTCATGGACACCGTACCCGTTTTTCCAGCCACGGGCGTATTGGCAGACTGCATGCGCGTCCCCGTGCCGTTGGACACGACGGACTGGAGAAGCGACGTCATCAGATAGGCATTCTGTTCCGAAATCACGCGTGCGCCCTGCTTCTCCCGGGAAAAAATAATTTCCCCATCAGAGGATACAATTTTCTCTACGCAGTAGGGCGTATGATATATGCCTCCGTTGGCATAGGGCACATAGGCTGCGGCCAGTTCGACCGGCGTAACGCCATAGGTCATCGACCCCAGCGCAAGCGAAAGATTCCGGTCGCTCTCTTCAATGGGGATGCCCATCTTGGTCAGATACTTCACCGCTTGATCAATTCCGATTTCATCTAGTAAGCGCACCGCAGTCGTATTGAGCGAATTGCGGATGGCTGTCCGCATTGTCACCCGTCCATAGTATCGGTCTCCCGCATTTCTGGGCGTGTAGCCACCCAGAAAACTCGTCTTCTCATCCAGAAGCACAGACGCCGTTGTATATCCGAGTTCCAGAGCAGGGCCGTATACCGCCAGCGGCTTGAGCGCCGAACCGGGCTGACGCCTCATTTGCGTCGCGCGGTTCAATCCGCGTCTGGTCGTATAGTTTCTCCCGCCGATCATCGCACGTACCGCTCCTGTGTCCGTGTCAATCACAGCCATTGCGCTTTGAATCGGAGTCCCATCCGAAGCGTTTGCCGGGAAGAGGCTTCCATCTGCATATACGCTGTCTGCAATCCCCTGCAGGCGAGGATCAAATGCCGAGTAAATGAAATACCCGCTGCTGATCACTTCATCCGCCGTGAGTCCTAGCACGCGTCCGCTCTCACTGAGGATTTCGTCCACGTACCAGCTGTATACTCGTTTTTCTTCCTGCTCAGCCAGCACCCACACGCGTTCTTTCTTCGCCTCCTCACATTCCAGAGACGTAATGAAGCCGTGCTCCGCCATAGTTTCCAGAATATAATTCCTTCTTGATTGATTGTTCTGGGGGCTGAGATGCGGCGCAAAAAGGGAAGGCGCCTTGATTGCCGCCGCAAGGCAGGCGCTCTGCGCAATCGTGAGCTTCTTTGCATCAAGGCCAAAGTACGCCCGGGCTGCCGCCTGGATTCCGTAAGCCCCCCGGCCGAAGTATACGGTGTTCAGATACATCTCAAGGATTTCGTCCTTCGAGTATGCTTTTTCGATTTGAAAAGCCAGAGAGATTTCCTCCAGCTTTCTTCTGATCGTCTTCTCTGCGCTCAGATGCGTCAGCTTGGCAAGCTGCTGCGTGATGGTGCTTGCACCTTCCGCAATTGTGCCGTTTTTCAGATTGTTCCTCAGCGCGCCTGCAATCCTGTATAAGTCAATTCCGCGATGCGCATAGAACCTGAGATCCTCAGCGGCAATAAACGCAAGCTGCGTGTGCTTTGGAATCTGATCCAGCGGAAGAACCGTTCTATTTTCCGCACCGCGGACAACGCTGAGCAGTTCTCCATGTCTGTCGTATATCGCCGATGTCTGCGCCATCGCATGAAGCTTATCCGGATCAAGCTTCTGCCAGTTCGCCACGTCAAAGTAGACATAGAATGCAGAGAGCAGGATCAGCGGAAGCAGAAAGAAACCCAGAACGGCCAGAAGCAGCCGTTTTTTTCTTTTCTTCATGCAAATCCCTCCTGCATCAAATCATTCGGACTTTTTTTGCCCGTTTCTTCGGATATCTATGCATGTGCGCGAATGATTCCCGCTTGCCGTCATATACTGTATAGGGTATCGAATACACATACATAACGCCCAAAAGGAGACTGATTATGAGATTTGAAATCGCCTCTGATTGCCTGACTGTCTTTCTCGATGGGGAAATCGATCATCATTCAGCCCAAGGGCTTCGCACACAGATCGAAAACCTGCTGAGCAACCGACAGCTTCAAACGCTCATTCTCGATTTTGCAGATGTCGAATTCATGGACAGTTCAGGCGTAGGCATGATCATAGGACGATATAAGACGATGGCTGCGCGGGGCGGGATTCTTCTGGCGCGCGGCCTGAGTCCCGCCATGAACAAGCTCTTCCACATGGCAGGTCTTCACAGAATCATCAGCATTACGCCGAAATGCATCAGGAGGAATCATGAATAACAAGATGGAAGTCCGCTTTCCGGCCATTCCCGAAAACGAAGCCTTCAGCCGCATGATCATCAGCGCATTTATCATGCCCAGCAATCCGACACTCAGCCTGATTTCCGAAGTACGCACGGCCATCAGCGAAGCCGTGACCAACGCCATCGTCCATGCATACGGAGAAAGCGGAGCGGGGGAGATCGTGATCCGCGCCGCACTCGTGGACCAACGCCTGACGATTGAAGTTGAGGATCACGGATGCGGCATTGAAGATATTGAGCTGGCAATGCGGCCCTTTTTCACGACTCAGCCGGAGAAAGAGCGAACCGGCATGGGATTTTCCCTGATGCAGTCTTTTATGGATGGCGTTCATGTTCGCTCCAAGGCAGGAGAAGGAACCGTGATCGCCATGAACAAGATGCTCTGCAGCAGCTGTGATGACATCCTGTAAATCCAGCGAAAGCGACCTGATCCGCATGGCGCAGTGCGGGGACTCAGGCGCGCTGGAAGAGCTTCTTGCGCGGCATCAGCCCCTTATCAAAGCGCTGGCTTTTCGCGTTTCCTATACCCGCGCAGCACAGCAGGATCTGGTGCAGGCAGGCTGTCTGGGTCTGATTCAGGCTGTACAGCGATACGACGCAGACAGACTGGTTCATCTGAGAACCTATGCGGTTCCATGGATTCTTGGCGAAATGAAAAAAGCTGCAAAGCAGTACATAACTGCAGACGCTTCGCTGGATCAACTCCGGGGCGAGGAAGGCTCCAGCCTTGCGGATCGACTCGTCGATCCATCCTATACCGATCCGGAGCTGCTTAATCTTCGTCTGGCGCTGCCGGATCTTCCGCCGGAGGAGCAGCTCGTTATTCTGCTTCGCTATACGCGTGACAAAACCCAGAAGGAAACCGCATGCCTTCTCCGGAAAAGCCAGACTCAGATTTCCAGAATTGAACGGAAGGCCATCGACCGCCTGAGAATCCTTATGACCTGAAGCAGAATAGGTACAGGATTATCATCATACAGGCAGACAGGCCGGCTTTAAGCAAGCCGATTCCGATCAGTTTCCGTTTGCTGATGCCCAAATCGGCAAGAAACTCATGGTTCTGTGCCATGATCGACATGCCGCCAAAGCCGGCGGCAGCAGCAAGCAAAACCGCGCGGTGCATGGAAACAGGATATACGCCGCACAGCGCTTTCATACCGCCCGCAACCTCCAGCGCAGCATGCACAAGCGCGCCTGTTTGCGGAGAAATCCCCGGAAATCGCTGAATCAGGGTCGCTATCACGGTATACACCACAATGCATCCTCCGACATTCAGAATCGCCAAGACGCTCTGCATGATTGCGCTGCCCATGACAGCCGGCACTTTCTCCTCATATACCGGCTGTTTTCTCCAGGACGGGGCGGTCTTCCATATCAAAGCGCCGGCAAGCAGCGCGCCAAGAACATGGGAACACAGCAGCAAGCGGCACAACAAGGGGTCCGACACCCAGCTGTTGACCGTGTTCAACAGAAACATCGGGCTGATTGTCGATACGACAGCGATCAGCGCATACCGCTTCTTCTCCGGGATTTCGTACGCGCATTGCGAAAGCAGGGCCGCGCCCGATGGCGATCCGCCCAGCAAGCCCAGGACAAGAACAACCGGCCCGCAGCGTCCCCGGCGCTGTCCAAGCCTTCTGCCAAGTATCCGGCAAAAAAACATGTAGGGAAGCAAGGTCGGAACAACATCCCGGCCAAAGAGCATGAGTGCATCCCTTGCCGATTTTACTGTCATATCCGGAAAGAGAAGCAGTCCCAGAATCGCTGCAGCCTCAAGCATCACGCCCACAGAATCACCCGATCAAGCGTATGAGCGTCCGTCATTGCCCATGACAGCCGAAAATACTGGAGAAATACACAGAAAAAGACGAATTTTAAAAGAAAAAACAAGCCGTCCCTGTTGCGCGTTCGGCAATTGCCGTGCTATAATGACCGGTGTAGCAAAATCAACCGGGAGGTTTTATATTATGTCTGGCCATTCCAAGTGGGCAAATATCAAGCACAAGAAGGGCAAAGCCGACGCCGCTCGCGGCAAGATCTTTACCAAGATCGGCCGTGAAATCGCTATCGCGGTGCGCGATGGCGGCAGCGATCCTGCTGTGAACGGCAAGCTGCGCGACGTCATCGCCAAGGCAAAGTCCAACAACATGCCTAACGATAACATCAAGCGCTCTATCGCGAAGGCTGCCGGCGAGCTTGGCAGCGTGAACTACGAAGAGATTCAGTACGAAGGTTATGCGCCGGGCGGCATGGCGGTGATCGTTTCCACCGTTACCGACAACCGCAATCGTACGGCCTCGGATGTTCGCCATATCTTCGATAAGAACGGCGGTTCTCTGGGTACCAACGGCTGTGTTTCCTACATGTTCGACAATGTCGGCATGATCGTGATCGAGCGTAAGCCGGGCATGGATGAGGACGAGGTCATGATGGCCGCCCTGGATGCCGGCGCCTCCGATATTCAGGCTCTGGATGACAGCTTCGAAGTGACCACCGAGGTCAGCGAGTTCTCCGCCGTTCGTGAGAATCTCGAGGCTGCCGGTTACAGCTTCCTGAGCGCCGAACTGACGATGATCCCGCAGAACACCAATCCGATCACCGATCCGGATACGCTGGCGAAGATCCAGAAGATGCTGGAGATGCTCGATGATCTGGACGATGTTCAGGACGTCTATCACAACGGCGAGCTTCCGGAAGACGAGGAAGAAGACGACTGATCTTCGCAAAACCAATATTACCAACCGCCGGGCATTGATGCCTCGGCGGTTCTTTTCTTTGAGGGTCATTGACTTTTCTTCGCAAATGTGAAAAAATAAGATGATACCTTATGCATCCTGAGATCACGAAAGGATCATCCTATGAAAAAGACTGTTTCACTTATCGTCCCGTGCTTTAACGAGCAGGAATCCCTGCCTCATTTTTATCGCGCAGTCTGTGAAGTTGCCGAGGGGCTTTCAGATTACGAATTCAATATGCTCTTTATCAACGACGGCTCCAAAGACCAGACGCTTGCCATCATGCGTTCTATAGCGGAAAGCGATTCCCGCGTCCGGTACATTTCATTTTCTCGAAACTTCGGAAAAGAAGCTGCCATGTACGCCGGATTCTGCAATGCAAAAGGAGACTATGTCGCCGTGATGGATGCCGACATGCAGGATCCGCCTTCTCTTCTTCCTGAAATGCTTAAAATTCTCGAAACAGGGGAATACGACAGCGTCGCTACAAGGCGCGTAACCCGCGACGGCGAGCCGCCGATCCGTTCCTTCTTTGCGCGCATGTTCTATAAGCTCATTAACCGGATCTCCGACGCCGACATTGTCGACGGCGCACGCGACTTCAGGCTGATGCGCAAGGAAATGGTTGATGCAATCGTCGCCATGTGCGAATACAATCGCTTCTCCAAGGGCATCTTTGGCTGGATCGGCTATAAAACCTACTGGCTTCCCTTCAAGAATGTCGAGCGTATCGCCGGCGAAACAAAGTGGAATTTTTGGGGATTGCTCAAGTATTCCATTGACGGCATCATCAATTTCTCTCAGGCGCCGCTTTCGATCGCATCCATGTCCGGTATTCTCCTGACGATGATTTCCTTTTTTGCAATGCTCTTTGTCATCGTCCGCAAGATTCTCTTCGGCGATCCTGTCGCAGGCTGGGCGTCTACTGTGTGCATCATCCTGTTTCTTGGCGGTCTTCAGCTGCTTTGCATGGGCATCATCGGCCAGTATCTGTCCAAGACCTACATGGAAGTCAAGCATCGCCCGCATTACATTATCGCAGAAACCAACGACCAATCCGCAGACCTGATTCGTTAATCCGGGGGAGGAATTGCTTTGAAGCAAAAAAGACAGACGCACAGCGGTTTTCATCACAAGCACAGCCTCGGCCAGAACTTCATCGAGGATGAGGAGCTTCTTGAGCAGCTTGCCGCGCTTTCCCTGGTCAGCGAAGAGGACTGTGTTTTGGAAATCGGCCCCGGCCTCGGCGCGCTGACCAAACCGCTCGCGAAGCGCGCCAACCGGATTGTATCCCTTGAAATCGACCATACGCTGATCCCGCTTCTCAGCGTTACCCTCGAACATTTTGATAATGCGACAGTTATTCAGGGCGACGTCATGAAAACCAACCTGACCGAGCTTGTCCATGAGCATTTTGGGGATACAGCTTCTCTTCGCGTTGCCGCTAACCTTCCTTATTACATCACAACGGATGTCCTCACCAAATTGCTGCGCGAATTGCCTCAGGCCAAATCCATCGCCGTTATGATCCAAAAAGAAGTAGGGGATAAACTCCTGAGCGTTCCCAAAGAGGATGGTTATGGACCGCTCGCCATTGTGTGCCAGTATTACTGCGACGTTCGCCGGGCGCTCGACGTTCCTGCCGCCTGCTTTACGCCGCCGCCCAAGGTCGATTCCAGCTTCATGGTGCTGACCCGCAGAGAATCTCCGGCATATCCGGTTATAAGCGAAGCGAATTTTCACAAGCTTATCAAAGGCGCTTTTGCTATGCGACGCAAGACGCTGGTCAATAATCTGATCTCCTGTTTTCCGCTCGACCGAAACGAAGCTACTCAAGCGATCGAAGCGAGCGGACTAGCCGCGCAGGTCAGGGCAGAGGAGCTGTCCATTGAACAATTCTGTACGTTGTGCAATCACCTGACCAGCATGATCAGCACGCGATAAAGCCCTTGTGCATCGACATGCTGTACGATATACCTGACAGCACATACAAAAACGCCCCGCCGGCCTGGCAGGGCATTTTTATTATCCTCGCAGAAATCTAAGCTTTGGGCGTATTCTGTTCGCATACAGAAATACCATCGGAACCAAAAGGCGATCATACAGCAGCATGCAGACATTCAGCAAGACGATGAAAGCAGCCAGCAGCATCCAGCCCATCTGTGTGAATTCCTCGATCAGCGCATCCATATTAAGCAATATGCCAAGGATCATATACATCAAGGCGATCGAGATATTGAATACGGCCAGCTTGACCGCAAAGCGCGCAGGCTTATTCTTAATTCGCTCAATCTCCCATTTCAGAATCGGGTAATATCCAAGAAACAAATAGAAAAAAGCCGCCTCCTTGTCAATGCCGATCAGCAGCGTAATCAATGCCACCGCAGCAAAGGTCGTCCACGCCATCTTTTTTCCATATTCAATAAGAATCGGAAGCAAAAGAATACCGCACACCATCGGAACGCAATAGGTTGCAACCGGGATCAAGCCGCCGGAAAACATCAGCACGACCGACAGCGCTGCGCTTAAACCGCAAAAAGCCATCATCGCGCTCTGTTTTCTGCCCCTGCTTCGATTACTCATCAATCAGCATCTCCCTGAACTCTATATTTTTTTTATTATAGCACGGAAGCTGTGGGGAAGGCAATTGACCGCAAAAAAGGAACAGCCTGAGCTGTTCCTTGATTATGAATTGATGAAGCTGCGGCGGAATTCCATCCTTACCGCGTCCAGGAAAGCTGCTTGACAACCCGGCGGACCTGCGGCACCGACGCGATCGCCATACAAATCAGAGATTCAGGAATCAAATACGTTCCATTGTATACCGCTGAATAGATGAGAACGTTCTGCTCGCCTGCGCCTTCTCCCCAGAAAAAAACACCCGTCATGAACGCACACAGGAAGCGCAGACATGTGCCCAGAAGAATACCGGGAATCATACCCCAGCTGTCCGGCAGTTTGCCTGCGATGCCCGCAAAGCCGAGCATTGCAAAAGCAAGGGGATAATCCAGAAGGAACTGGATCGGATGCACAAACCAGCCGCCCTGAACAAACTGAAGCAGACCATATGCAAAGCCGACCATCAGACCCGGCGCTACGCTATAAACATAAGCGAACATGAAGATGGGGAGCATGGACGCCAGCGTAACGCTGCCGCCCTGAGGCATTTCGTAGAGCTTGACATAGGAGAGAATAAAAGCCAAAGCAATGCACAAAGAAGCATTGGCCATCATTCGGGTCGTCCATTTTCTACGGTCCCGCGTTATGATGTACATGACAGCGCCTGCGAGGACAAGCGCAGCGAGAATGGACCAGGTCGTCAGAGAGATTTCAGCGAACATGAGGATTCCTCCTTGTGTAAGAATCAATTCTCAGGCCGCAAAAAGCCGCAGCTCCTAGAAAAGCTGCGGCTTGAATGAAATCAAGTTTCGTCGCTTCCCTACGGTAGGATTAACTACACAGGTTCAAAGGGACAGGCTCACAAAAGCCATCTCAGCATTACGCGCCCCTAGCGGTCATTGAATTGTAAATTTATTATATGCAGACAAGCATGGGTTGTCAAGCGCTTATTTATGAGCCTTTCCGCCGCCCATCAGCAGCGCCATCACGGCCTTCTGCGCATGCAGTCTGTTCTCGGCCTCGTCGAAAATCACGCTATGCTTTCCATCGATGACTTCGGCTGCGACTTCCTCGCCGCGGTGAGCCGGCAGGCAATGAAGGAAGATGCAGTCCTTGTCCGCCACAGCAAGCGTTTCCGCATTGATCTGATAACCGGCAAACGCCTTTTTGCGTTCAGCCGCTTCGCCTTCCTGGCCCATGCTTGCCCAGACATCTGTATACAGCACATCGGCATCCTTGCAGGCCTGCAGGGGATCCGAGCAAATGGTCACCTTGCTTCCGTGCTTTTCGGCATTGGCAACAGCCCATGCCGTATAAACCGGATTCGGCTTATAGCCATCCGGGCTGGCAATCGCCACATCCATGCCCAGCTTCGAGCAGCCGATCATCAGAGAATGCGCCATGTTGTTTCCGTCGCCGACAAAGGCGAGCTTCAGTCCCTTGAGCGTTCCCTTCTTTTCGTAAATCGTCAGAAGATCAGCGAGAACCTGGCAGGGATGGAATTCATCCGTCAAACCGTTGATAATCGGAATACTGCCGTACTTCGCCAGTTCTTCAAGATCACTCTGCTTGAAGGTGCGGATCATGATGCCATCCACCATACGGGAGAGAACCTGCGCCGTATCGCTGATCGGCTCACCGCGGCCCAGCTGGATATCCGAAGTCGAAAGGAAGAGCGCGCTGCCGCCAAGCTGGGAGGCGCCGACTTCAAACGACACACGTGTAGGCGTCGAAGATTTAGCAAAAATCATAGCCAACGTCTTTCCGCTCAGACAAGTCTGGGCTTCTCCGCGCTTCTGCATGGCCTTGATCTCAAGGGCAAGGGAAAGGCACTGATAAATCTCATCTTCGCTCCAGTCCTGAAGCGTCAGCAGATGACGCTGCGTAAACGGCTCCTGCGCCTTATAATTCATCAGATCCATATTTATTCCTCCCGAAAAGAATGAAGTATGCATGATTATACAGCACGCAGGAATAATATTCAAGAGTTCCGCGCATATTTCAACAGATTCACCCATTTCAGCAGCCGAAGGTGCTCTATTTTTATGAAAATATGAGAACTACTTGAAAAACAAACGCTTTCGGGATAAAATATACAGGGATTTTTTGTAGAGAGAAGGATCAGCTTGGCCAACATCGTTTTAATCGGCATGCCCGGCTGCGGCAAAAGCACGGTGGGCGTTCTTCTTGCCAAGGCGCTCGGTATGGCGTTTATCGATACAGATGTCGTTTTGCAGGCAAAAGAAGGCCGCAAGCTTCAGCCGATCATCGACGAAATCGGTATCGAAGCATTTCTAAAAAAAGAAGAGCAAGCGGTATTGGACATGGCCTGCCGCAACACTGTCATCGCGACAGGCGGCAGCGTCGTCTATGGCAAACGTGCCATGGAATACCTTCATCAGCACGGAATCGTCGTATATATCCGGCTTCCGTATTCTGAAATCAGGCGCAGGCTTTCCAACCTCGCTACACGTGGCGTCGCGCTGCGCGCCGGTCAGACGCTCTATGATCTGTATCAGGAACGTGTCCCGCTTTATGAAGCGGAAGCCGATCTGATCTTTGACGCTGCTGATTCTGATATCGAGCAAACCGTTGCTTCCCTTGCCGAACGCATCGAAGCAAGGATGAGGGAAATCCATGGCTGAAATCTGGGATCTGTATGATGCAAAAGGCCGCCGAACAGGGAAGACCATTCGGCGCGGGGAAGAGATCCCGGCAGGACTTTACCATCTGGTCGTTCATATCTGGCCGATCAACGATCAAGGAGAACTCCTGATTCAGCAGCGCTCCGAAAACGTACAATGGAAGCCCGGTATGTGGGCCGTTACCGGCGGATCCGCCATCAGCGGAGAAAGCGCCGCAGCAGCCGCGCATCGCGAACTGCTGGAAGAATTGGGCTATAACGCCTCGCCTTCCCAGCTGACGCGAATCGCCTGTCTTCGCCGGACAAATTCCTTTTGCAACGTATATACCATCCAGCTCAACTGTTCTGCCGATGCATTCGTCCTTCAGAAAGAAGAGGTCAGCGCGGTAAAATGGTGCAGCGGCGACACGCTCATGCACATGGTATCCTGTAATACGCTTTATAACTATGGCGACGCCTATTTCCGAATGCTTCTTCATCACCAGAAGACGCAGCATTCTGCATCCAAGGTCGTTCAAGCCAGCAAAACATAAAAGGATGAATTGCAAACATGAAGAAACTGTATTTCTCCACCTTCGTTCAGGGACTTGAAAAGCCCATCGAAGCCATGCTCCGCAAGGAAGGCGGCGTTGCTGTCGAGCGCGTCGTTCCCGGCGCAGCGACGTATCGAAGCGTACGCGAACCCGCATTTGCTTTCGTTCATCAGACATACAGCGTTCTGTTCCAGATGAAGCCTGCCAAGGACGTCAACGAGGCAATCCGGCGTCTGCTCTCAACCGGCAGCTGGCTGGATCGCTTTCCTTATGAGGAGACGGAGGGCAAGCGCTTCCGCATCGTAACCGCCATGGGCGATAAGCTCGTTGCGGCAAATATGCGCTATGTCGATATGCTTGAAAAAGCCATTTGCGAAAACACGGGAATGCGCACCTATCGCGAGCGTCCTGACGTCGAGCTTTGGGTGCTGTGCAGGCCGGAGGCTTCGTATTTCCTCTGGCGCATCGGCAAGCAGAGCGCGACCAGGCAGGAAGGTCAGCTGCGCAGCGACGTCTGCGCTGTCGTCTCTTTCCTTTCCCAGTGCGGCGCCAAAAACGCCGCCGTACTCGGCTGCACGGGTTCTTCGCTTCCGTTTGCGCTGAAGGCAGGCGGCGCGCGTTCGCTGACCTGCGTATGCCCCGACAGGGCCAGTGCCAAACTGATCGAAGGGAAGATTCGCGGCATCCGCGTCAGCGAGGGATCCAGCGGTTATACGGATCTGGCCGACGCAAGCCAGCAGGCTGTCGTTCTTCATCTGCCGGTCAAGGCGGAAAAAACCTCCCGCCTTGAAGCCGATCTGCGCAATGCGCTGTTTGAAGCGCGTCGTATCCTTTCGGATGAAGGCAGACTCATTGTGATCGCTTCGCTTGATCACGCAGAGAGCACGCTGCGCAAGACGCAGGGCGTTCGTATGTTGGCGCGCTATGACCTCGTGCTCAGCGGTCAAAAGAGCGCCATCTGGCTCATGACGCTCAAACCGGAGGACATGGGGGAAGGCTGATCTGCCATGGCAAAGAAAAAAAGAAAGAAGAAAAGAAGCAGCGGTCTGCTGGGCCTGCGGCTGTTTCTTGTGGCTGCCGTAATCGCTCTTGTCGGCGTTGGTCTCTGGCAGCTTCGGGAATACGTCTCCCAAAATGCCACGACAGCCATCGTCCAGGCCGATGCACTGGGTAAATACCACCAGGGCACCGTTGTCATTGCGCGAAACGAGACGCTGTATGAAACCGAGAACAAGACCCGTATTGATTTCATTGCCGAAGAGGGCAGTAAAGTCACCCGTTCCGGCGCAATCTGCAAGGTATATTCCTCCGGATACAACCAGACCGAAATCAATCGTCTTGAAAATTATCGGGAAGAAATTCAGAATTATCACGTCAATCAGGTGCTGAATACCTACATTGACGCTGCACTCGCCAGCGACAACGAGGAAATCGATTCCCTCGCGCAGCAAGTCCGCACGCTTGTGCAGGGCAGGGGCGTAGGCAGCCTGAGCAACCTGGAAAAGCAGCTCGAAAGCGCGCTGGCTGCCCGCAAAAACTATCTGCGCCAGAAATATCCGGACGATCAGTCCCTGGCGGAGCTGTACAAAGTTGAGAACGACCAGCTTAAAAAAATCGAAAGCTGGACAACGACCTACACCGCCAAGGAAGACTGCATCGTCAGCTTCTATACGGACGGCTATGAACGCACCGTAAACGCCAACACCTATTCGGGCATGACGCCCAGCGACGTTCGGAATGTTATCCGCGGCGTGGCGCCCGAGCAGTCGACCGTATCGCGCGGCAGTGATCCGATTTTCCGCACGGTCATTGAAGACGAATGGTATGCATTGTTCCTCTGCAGCGACAGAGACTGGAATCCGGTCGTCGGCGAAGAGTATCAGATGCAGCTGACAGGCTTTGACAACTACGTTATTTCTGCCAGGGTCGAATCGTTCTCGCGCATCGGAAGCGATCTGCTTCTGCGTATGCGCATTTCTTCCAGCGTCGAGCCCATCCTTAACATCCGCACCTGCGGTGCAACAGTCGGCGATTTTGTTTCCGGTGTCTACGTGCCGGTGAACGCGCTGTATACTTACGACAACATGATGGGCGTAATTGTTTTGGAAAACGGTATTCAGACCTTCGTGCCCGTGACTGTCATTTCTTACACGGACGACGACAGGGCCTTTGTCCGCCCGACGCTTTCCGGTTCTCCGCTGGAAGCCAACAAAACCGTTATGCTTTTCTGATACACCGAGGTTCATTCATGATGGAACAGGAAATGCTTATGCGCGTGGGCGCAATCCGCAGGGAGCTCGAACAGGCTGC
The DNA here is from genome assembly GCA_017436605.1 of Clostridia bacterium. Classification (GTDB taxonomy): domain Bacteria; phylum Bacillota; class Clostridia; order Christensenellales; family Aristaeellaceae; genus Ventricola. Next base: position 37,167 of record JAFSCW010000020.1, read on the forward strand.
CTCGGAAAAATGGGGACGCGCGCCGCAGATCATTGCAGTCAGCAAGACCATTGAGCCGGAACGAATCAATGCTGTTCGTGCGGCAGGTATTACGCGTCTTGGTGAAAACCGCGTCCAGGAGATCATGGGGAAGCTTCCATATCTGGATTCTTCTTTTCAAATTGATCTGATTGGAAGGTTGCAAAATAACAAAGTAAAATATATAATAGATAAAGTAGGCATGATTCAGTCTCTTGACAGGGACTCTCTGGCCGAAGAAATTGATCGCCGTGCGCAGCAGCGTGGTCTCTGTATGCCGGTTTTGATTCAGGTCAATATCGGCAATGAACCTCAAAAAGGCGGCGTTGCCATTGAGGACACGCTTTCTTTTGCGCGCAGGGTTTCTGCTTATCCCGGTATGCAGCTCCGGGGCCTGATGGCTGTCATGCCTGATATCGACGATGACGAGTTGCTGCGTCCGTATTTTCGCAGGATGCGCACGTTGTTTGACATACTTCGGGAAGAAGCAATCGCCGGTACACAAATTGAAGAATTATCCATGGGCATGTCCGGCGATTATCTGATCGCAGCGCAGGAAGGCGCGACGCATGTCCGTATTGGTTCGGCTATCTTCGGCGCCCGAAGCGCTATGCAGCATGCCGCACAGGAAGAGAACAATCTCAAGGGGGATACACGTTCATGAATTTTTTGAGTTCGCTTTCCAGAAAACTCGGCTTTACAGGCGGAGATGAGGAATACCGCAGCGAAGAGCTCGACGAAAACGAACTGGAAGACGAAGAGGAAGAAGAAGAGGACGATGAGGAAGAAGCTTCCGGCTTTTCTTTCCGTTTTCCCTTTGGCAATTCCCTGCGCAACAAGTCCACGCGCAGCGCTGCCGTTCACGATGAAGAAGAGGAAGAAGAAGTCCCTGTGCAGACACGTCCGGCCGCTGCGTCTGCGCGCTCTTCCCGACGCGGCAATGTGATTCACGATTCCCGCATGGATTCCCGAAATGCACACGAATTGCAGTATACCCACTGCGAACGCATCGTCAATGTCCGTGCGATCGAAGAATGCCGCGAGATCATCAAATATCTGCTCCACGGGGAGAGCGTCATGCTCAATCTCGAGAATATTGATCCCAAGGATTGCGGCCGCGTCGTCGATCTCCTCAGCGGCGCAGCGTTCGCCCTGCAGGGCCGTATGATCAAGGTCGCGCATCTTTCTTATCTGCTCGCGCCCGAAAATGTCAAAATCATCGAAGAAGATGTTTACGCAACCAATCGCGTACGTTACAACCGCTGAGATTTGAATATGGAAGATTCCCTGAAGACACTCGAAAATGCCGCCCGGCTCGCCGGGGATAAAGGACTGGTCCGATTCACGCGCTTCCTCGATCCTGCTCAGGCCGCTCAGGCCCGGCAGATTGCCCGGGGACATGGCGCGTGTTTTTCTGCTTGGGGCGGATATGAACGCGCAGAGCGCGTCATCGGCTGTTATCATCCGCCTCAGGATGATATCAAGCCGGAAGAATATCCGCTCGTGTGCCTCCATAGCCGGTATGCATCCCGTTTTTGTTCGATCACGCACCGCGATCTTCTCGGGGCTTTTATGTCTCTGGGCTTGACAAGAGACTGTATTGGCGATATTATCATAGTAGGAGAAGATATATATCTGTTTGCATCCTCTCAGACCGCAGGATATATCTGTGAATCCATGAGCAGCGCCGGCAAAACGCCGCTTCGCTTTGTTCCTCTTGAATCGATTCCTCCGATGCCTGAACCGAACGGAACGCATTTTTCGTCTGTCGTCAGTTCGCTTCGTCTCGATGCTGTTCTTGCAGCGGCGTATCGTCTGTCCCGCAGCGAGTCCGCCGAACTGATTCGTTCCGGCGTCGTAAAGGTGAATCACATCGTCTGCGAGCGGATCGACACGATTGTTGCAGAGGACACGCTGCTTTCCGTTCGCGGAAAAGGACGGATTCTTCTTTCCTCCATCGACGGCACAACCAGGAAACAACGTATCGGCATTACATTTTTCCGATACGAATAAATATGAACATTTGCTTTGAAAGGAGCTCTTTCCATGGCTATTACTCTGGATACGATTGTCAACAAGGTATTTAAGGTTGTCAAGAATGGTTATGACAACAACGAGGTCGAAGCGTTCCTCGACGAGATCCTTGAAGAGATGGAAAACCGCGAAGCGCACACCAGCGAGCTTGAAGCGAAAGTCAATGCGCTGACCCATGAGCTTGAAGAAGCCCGTGCCCAGCTCGCCGCTCGTCCCGCTGCTGCGGCCTCTCCTGTCGCTCCGGTGAAGACTGTGGAAGATCGCCGCTCCTCCGAAAGCTTTGAGCTCGTTCTCTCCAAGGCGAAGAATGTCTATGATGAGATCGTTGCTGCTGCCGATGCGCGCGCCGAGGAGATCATCGCCTCCGCCAATGAAGAGGCTGCCAACATCCGTGTGACGGCCGAAGGCCAGATCTCTGATCTGACCGAAAAGCTCGCCTCCCTGCGCAAGCAGAGCTCCGAGTATTATGCGTCTGTCAAGAAGATTGTCGACGCGCAGAATGTAACCATGGATCAGCTCAAGAAGCTGCTGTAAGGGGATATTCTGGCAGGGGGAAACCCCTGCTTTTTCTTTCTCTTTAAAATAATGGATAATCCCGCCGCCTCCGCGATATCCTAATATCGGCAGGAGGGACAATTATGGACGCTTTTGACAGCATCATCCGTCGATTGGAACATCTGGCACAGCGCAGAGAACATCTGCACCTTGACGCCTATTTGAGATATGTTCATAATTGGCGGCGGCGGTTGTTCTTCGATTTTCTCAGCGGCATCGCCCGGGGGCTTGGTTTTTCCGTAGGCTTTACAATCCTCGGCGCGGTACTTATCTATGTTCTGCGCAACATCGCGCTGGCCAACCTGCCCGTTATCGGACGTTTTCTTGCCGAACTTGTCCGTATTGTTGAAAATAACCTGTAAATCTATGAAAAAGAATTTCTTTCTCTCGCTTTGCACGGCAGGAATTATATCTGCAGACCAGCTGATCAAGCATGCCGTGCGTTCTGTGCCTGAGGGATACGTTTTTCTGAGGCTTCCCGGCCTTGTCGAATTGACGCACAGCACCAATACCGGCGCGGCATTCAGTCTCTTTTCCGGCAATGCAGGGTGGCTGGCCATGATATCCGTCATCCTCCTTGTGGTGCTCGGGGTATTCCTTTACCGGTCGCTGGCCCTGAGCCCAGCGGCGCAAATCGCTTTTTCCTGTCTGATCGGCGGGGGAATCGGCAATCTGATCGACCGGGTGCTTTATGGATCCGTAACCGACTATATTCGTCTCATTCCGATTCGCTTTCCGGTCTTTAATCTTGCAGACATTGCCATTACAGCCTCAGTCTCGGCGCTTTTGCTGATGATCCTTATCGGCAGGCTTGAAATACGTACAGGAGAAACTCATGGATCAAATCATTGAACTGACCGTTGCCGCCTCTGACAGCGGCATGCGAATCGACGCTTATCTGCGAGCCAATACGGAGCTTTCCCGTTCCCGATTGTCCGCCCTGATACAGGAAGGGGCGATCATCGTCAACGGCACAGCAGAAAACAAGCCGTCCTTCAAGGTTGAAACCGGACAAACCATCCGTCTTTCCGTACCGGAAGCAAGGCCCGTTGACATTGTCCCGCAGAATATTCCTATCGACATCCTATATCAGGACAGCGATGTCGTCATGGTCAACAAGCCCTGCGGCATGGTCGTGCATCCCGCGGCCGGCAATGAGGACAGAACGCTGGTCAATGCCTTACTCTATCACATTAAGGATCTTTCCGGAATCGGCGGCGAAATGCGTCCCGGAATTGTCCATCGCCTCGATAAGGACACTTCCGGTCTGATTCTTGTCGCCAAGAATGATCATGCGCATACGCTGCTGAGCGAGCAATTCAAAGAGCGTTCGATGGAAAAGCATTATCGCGCGGTCGCCTTTGGAAACTTCAGCGACGATCACGGTCTGATCGACGCGCCCATCGCACGCCATCCCGTTGATCGCAAAAAGATGGCCATTGTCCCCGCGGGCAAGCCCTCGCAGACGGAGTGGTCTGTTCTGGAAAGGCTCAAAAGCGCAACCTATCTGGATGTCCATCTGCTTACCGGACGCACGCACCAGATTCGCGTTCATATGCATTCCATCGGCCATCCGCTGCTGGGGGACCGCATCTACGCGCCAAACATCAAAACAAGCGTTCATATTCCAAGGCTCATGCTCCACGCTTACAGTCTTTCTTTCACGCACCCAACCACCGGAGAGCGCATGACCGTTTCCGCACCGCTTCCCGAGAAATTCAGTCAGACGCTTGATAAGCTCAAATAATGCCTGCCGTTTTCGGCAGCTTAAAGCATAGGCCAACTGTTCAAAAACCGCTGTTTTCCGGCGGTTTTTCTTAATTTTCCAGTATGTTTCCTCTCAGCAAGTTCATGCTATGGACAGGCTCGCGCCAGTCAAGAGGGGATATCATTGATCAGAATCAGCTCGCTTCGCAATCTGCCGATCATATGCGGCGGCCAACAGATTGGCATTCTTCAGAACGCGACGTTCGATGCAGCGCAAAAACGGGTTTGCGCGCTCATCGCTTCGTGCGGCTTTCGTGGAAAGCGAATCATTCGAGCCGATGAGGTTCTCTCTGTCACAGACAGCTTCATTCTCGCAGAGGCTTCTAAAGAATATCGCCGTTCCCGCGATGCGGCCTCCTGCCGCTTTGTCCGGGACAGCACCGGTATTCTTTCCGGATATGTGACGGACTATGCGATCGACGAAGTTACGCTGGCTGTTATCGCCATAGAGATTACGCAGAGCCATCTGCCATCCGCGCAAAAAAAGCGGATCTGGGCCTATGAATACAGCCGGCCTTCATCAGAATCTGAGGAACTGATTGTCCCTTCTTGTCTTGGCAGTGAGCTGAAGATCTGAGGGAGGGCAAGATGATGCGCGTATCAACCATGAAGGGAATTGCCGCCGGCGGACTGCTCGGACTCTCCGTTGGCGCAGGACTGATGATGACGCCGCAGGGAAAAAGAATGAAACGCGTTCTTGCAAAGAACGGGCCCATGCTGGCCAGGCAGCTTGCGGACTGCTGGACCAGATAACAAAAGCGCACGGGAAAAGCCAGTCTTTTCCCGTGCTGTCTTTTTCTGAAAACGGAGGAGAGAGCATGATCAAAAGCAAAAAGAGCCTTCTGATCGGATTTTTAATCGCCGGCGTCGCTTTCTATATATGGCAAAGGCGCGATGCATTTACTCAGATTCTGTCCGTTCTGGCTCTTTCCGGCGTATTTACGCTGATCCTTACACCAGCATGCAATTACCTCGAAAAAAAGCATATTCCTCCAGCTGCTTCAGCTGCGGCGGCGCTTTCCGGTTTCCTGCTTGCCGCGCTCTTTGCGCTGTCCTTGTTTATACCGCTTTTGCTGACCAGAACCGTTTCTCTGCTTCAGCGGAATATCCCGACGCTTTTGTCCGTGCTTGAGACCGTTCAGGGAATTTCAGACGCGCTTGGCTTTCAGGCCTTATCACCGAATATCAGTTCAATCCCGGTTTCATCCCTGTCCGCCGTCACAGCCTTTCTGGCACGGGCCGGAAAAGCAACAGCCGCCTCGATCGGCCGCGTCTTCTTTGCCTTTATCATCACGTATTATCCGCTGCAGGAGAGGAACACCTTGGGCCGCCATATCCTGCTATGCATGCCTCTTGCCTGGAGAGCGTCCTTTCTTTCGATTGTCCGGGCCTGCAAAACCGCAATTTCAGGATATCTCAGCGGCATGCTTAAAACCAGTCTGTTCATCAGCGCAGCCACTTGGGCTGGACTCTTAATGCTGGGGATTAAGGATGCAGCGCTGCTGGCGTTCTTTATGGGCGTCTTCGAACTTTTTCCTTATATCGGTCCTGTTCTTGCCTCCATTCCGATTCTTTTGAGCGCACTGGAACAGGGAACGCAGCAGGCTCTGCTTGCGCTTGCTCTGGTGATTGCCATTCAGCAAATTGAATCAAATTTTATCAGCCCGTATTTTACCGCTTCAAGCACGTCTTTGCATCCCTTTACAGCGCTGCTGAGCGTCTTTATCTTCGGTTCTCTGATGGGCTTATGGGGTGTTCTTCTGGCGGTTCCGGCGGTGATCACGTTTCGAAGCGTCCTCTTGTCGCTCCGGCAAACTTACAGCTGACAGGGAAGGAATACGGAATAAATGATTGAAACCCGATGACACATCGTGTATAATATAGTGTGCCAATTTACCGAAGGGAGATACGTGACATGATCAATTCGGATATGGGAACTCAGCACTTTAAGGCCATCAGTGAAAATCCTCAGGATGCGCAAACCATCCTTTTATGTGTATATCATGCGCTGTCTGCAAAGGGCTATGATCCGATTACCCAGATCGTGGGTTATCTGATCAGCGGCGATCCCACATACATCACCAGCTATCAGAACGCCCGCTCGCTCATCTGCCGCATCGACCGCGATGAACTGCTGGAAGAACTCGTCCAGTTCTATCTGTCCAAGAATGTTTGAGGTGACGCATGGATAAGCGAATTGTTGCGCTGGATGTCGGCGATCGCCGGATCGGTATCGCAGTCAGCGATCCGCTGGGCATCACCGCGCAGCCTCTGGAAACCTATACCCGTGTGGGCTATGGACCGGATGTGCGCCATATTGCGGAAATCTGCAAAAAATACGGCACTGATCAGATTCTTTCCGGCCTGCCGCGCAACATGGATGGCAGCCAGGGCTTTCAGGTTGATAAGGTTCGCGAATTCGCAGCAAAGCTGGAAGAGCAGGGGCTGGTCGTCTCCTTTTATGATGAACGCATGACCACCATGCTGGCCGAAGGCGCTCTGCTTGAGGCCAATATGAGCCGTGCTGACAGAAAGAAAAAGGTTGATATGATCGCCGCCGTCATGATTCTGCAGTCTTACCTCGATGCAAAGGCATTTGAGCGCTCTGCGCAGGAGGACGAAGAGGACGAAGAGGACGAAGAATATGACGATGGCATTCTCGACATGGAGGATGAAGACGGGAATCTGATTCGTTTTTATCTGAGCGCGAATATCCCGTATGCAGGAGAGGATTATGTACTGCTTACCTGCGCGGAAGAGACCGGCGATATCGCTCAGGATGAAAGCTTTATCATGCGCTGTGCCTTCGATGACGAAGGAAACGCCTGCTACCAGTCAATCGACGATGAAGCGCTGATTGCCGCCGTATACGAAGCCTACCTCCAGCAAAACGAAAACAACTGATCATTTCCAACACATGTAACATACATGTATCAAGAAAGGAATAACATGTCCAATCCATTTAAAGAAGACGATCTGCTTCTTGAAGGCGAATGGGTAGAGATCAGCGATATTGAAGGAAGAAAGGCGATGCTGCGCCACATGGCGACTGTCGGCGTGGGCAAAAAGATGTATTTTGTTCTCGGCGCGTTTCGCGAAGGCGCAGATGAGCCCGAAGCGCTTATGCTCGTGAGAAAGGATACAACCATCGACGGCGCACCGGAATACCGGCTCGCCAATGATCGCCATGAGATCGAGCACGTAGTCGGGTATTTTGTTGCTCATGTGCTCGGCCGTCATCTTCAGGAAGAAGAGCCCTACGATGATTCCGTCGATCTGATTGAATCCTGCGGATGCATGCATCTTCCGGGGGAATTCTGTTTCTGCGACGATCCTGCATATCTGCAGTAAATCAATGGGACATCATCGCATTAAACTGAATTTTTCTACTTGCCTTATTTCAAAAAATCATGTATAATATCCGCTAAAGGCGAAGATTGAGACAACGCCCGATCATCGGCATCCTTTCAGAGAGAGCGGAACCCGGCTGTAATTCTGCTCAGGTTTGCTGCGGGAAATTCACTCAGGAGCTGCTCCGCTGATATGTAGGTGGGGACGGATGACCCGTTATCGTATCAAAGGCCTTACTACGCAGCGACGCGCACGAGGCAAAGCTTGGGTGGTACCACGAGGAAATTCAGCCTCGTCCCTTGTCGGGACGAGGCTTTTTTTCTTTTATTTAAAGGAGGTTTGTACAGATATGCAGGAACAACTGCGCAGAATTCAGGAAGAAGCTGCAGCGCAGCTGGCAGCGATTACCGACAAATCCGGGCTTGACGCGCTGAAGCTGAAGCTTCTGGGCAAGAAGGGCGATCTGACGCTGCTGCGCCGCTCCATGGGCCAGCTCCCCGCCGAAGAGAGGCCAAAGGCCGGACAGATGATCAACGAAGTGGTCGTCGCCATCACCGCTCAGATCGAGGAAATGGACGCCAAGCTCAAGAAAATTGAGCAGGAGAAAAAGCTGGCCCGCGAGGCGATTGACGTCACCGAACCGCGCGCGCATACCCCGATCGGCGGCGTGCATCCGATCGCTCTGGTTCAGGATCAGATGCTGAAGGTCTTCACCAGCATGGGCTTTGACGTTGTCGAAGGCCCTGAAGTTGAGCTGGATCTGTATAACTTCGAACTGATGAATATCCCGAAAAACCATCCTGCGCGCGATGCTCAGGATACCTTCTATATCGACGAGAACATCGTTCTTCGTACGCACACCTCTCCTGTGCAGGCCCGTACGATGCTGACCCGCAAGCCGCCGATCCGCATCGTATGTCCTGGCCGCGTTTATCGTGCGGACGAGGTCGACGCAACCCATTCTCCGGTGTTCCATCAGATGGAAGGTCTCGTTATCGACAAGGACGTCACCATGGCCGACCTCAAGGGCACGCTTGACGCTTTCGCGCGCACCCTCTTCGGCGATGACATGACGACCCGCTTCCGTCCGTCCTTCTTCCCGTTCACCGAACCGTCCGCCGAGGTCGATCTGACCTGCGTGAACTGTCACGGCAAGGGCTGCCGCGTCTGCAAGGGAACGGGTTGGATCGAGGTGCTTGGCGCCGGCATGGTCAATCCGAAGGTTCTGGAAATGTGCGGCATCGACAGCAAGGAATACAGCGGTTTTGCTTTCGGCGTTGGTCTGGAGCGCATTGCCATGCTGCGCTATGGCATTACCGATATGCGCGCCCTCTTTGAAGGCGATGTGCGCTTCCTGTCCCAGTTCCGCGATGATTAAGGTTGGAGGAGAATAACGATGAGAGTACCGATGCAATGGATGAAGCAGTACACGGAGATTCCGGTTTCCGCGGAAGCTTTTCAGGATGCAATGATCATGCACGGAACCGGCGTGGAAGGCCTCGAAGATCAGAATGAAGCGCTTCAGAACGTCGTCGTTGGCAAGATTCTTTCCGTCCGCAAGCACGAGAATTCCGATCACATGGTCATTTGTTCCGTCGATGTCGGCGAAGAAGAACCGATTCAGATCGTCTGCGGCGCGCCCAATGCTGCTGAAGGCATTCTGGTTCCTGTCGCGAAGGCCGGCGCTGTGCTGCCCGGCGGCATCAAAATCAAAAAGGGCAAGCTGCGCGGCGTGGAATCCAACGGCATGTGCTGCTCCGGTCCGGAAATCAATGTGCCGGAATACCTGTATCCCTCTGTAGGCGATAAGGGTCTGCTCGTATTCAACGAGGACTATGCGCCCGGCTCCGACGTTCGCCCGATCCTCGGCGTGGATGACACCATCGTCGATTTTGAAATTCTCGCCAATCGCCCGGATTGTCTGAGTGTCTGGGGCGTTTCCCGCGAGGCTGCCGCTACGCTGGGCACGAAGTTCAACAAGCCTGAGATCAAGGTGGATACCGTTCCGGGCAAGATGTCCGATTTCGTTACCATCGACGTACAGGATACCGATCTTTGCCCGCGTTACTGCGCCCGTGTTGTCAAGAACATTAAAATCGGTCCGTCCCCGATGTGGATGCGTAAGGCGCTTAACGCCGCCGGCGTCCGCGCAATCAACAACATCGTCGACATCACCAACTACGTCATGCTTGAAACCGGCCATCCGATGCATGCGTTCGACCTTTCCAAGGTCAAGGATCAGCACATCATCGTCCGCCGCGCCTATGAAGGAGAAAAGATCGTTACGCTTGACGGCAAGGAACGCGATCTGAATACCGACATGCTGATGATCGCCGATCAGACCAACGCGACCGGTATTGCCGGCGTCATGGGCGGTGAAGAGTCCGAAATCACCGAAGAATCCAAGACCGTCATGTTCGAGATTGCTTCCTTCGACCGCGCAAGCATCCGCCAGACGACCCGTACGCTCGGCCTCCGCACAGAAGCTTCCGGCCGCTTTGAGCGCGGCGTCTGCGCCGCCACCTGCCGCGAGGCCGCGGATCGCGCCTGCCAGCTGGTCAATCTGCTCGGCTGCGGCGAAGTCATCGAAGATGTGTATGACTGCTATCCCAATCCCAAGCCGCAGACCGTCGTTACGGCTTCTGTCAAGCGTATCAATGCGCGTATCGGCATGAATATCCCGGGCGAGGAAATGGCCCGTATTCTGACCAGTCTGCATATGCAGGTGACGCTTGAAGGCGATACGCTGACGGTCATCGCGCCGGAGTATCGCGAAGATATCGAGGTTGAAGAGGACCTTTCCGAAGAAGTCCTGCGCATTTATGGCTACGAGCACATCAGCTCGACGCTTCTGCGCGGCGAAACTGCGCCGGGCACCCGCAATCCGCGCATGCTGCTCTCTGATAAGGTGAGCGAAATCCTGACCGGTAAGGGTCTTTATCAGATTTATAACTTCTCTTTCATCAGCCCGAAGCTGATCGAGAAGCTGGGTCTTGACGCAAACGACGCCCGCCACAATACGGTCAAAGTGACCAACCCGCTCGGCGAGGATACCAGCGTCATGCGCACCACGCTTGTCCCGTCTGTTCTGGGCACGGTATCTCTGAACCAGAATCGCAACAACGAAACTGCGATGCTCTATGAAATCGCGACCGTCTTCCAGCCGGTTGACGGCAAGACCAGCGAGCTTCCGCATGAACAGCCGATGCTCTGCATCGGCGCTTACGGCCCGAAGGTCGATTTCTACCTGGTGCGCGACTGGGTACTGGATATGCTTGAGCGCTTCGGCGTTTCCTGCGAAATCGTTCCGGGCGCTCAGCCGTATCATCATCCGGGCCGCGCCGCCAAGCTGCTTGTCGGCGATACCTGCCTGGCCACTGTCGCCGAGCTGCATCCTTCCGTTATGAACGCCTTTGAAATCACCAAGCGTACCGTAATCGCCGAAGTCGATCTTGAACTGCTCGGCGAGCTTCGCTGCAAGATGGGACATGTTCACAGCCTGCCGAAGTTCCCGGCTGTTACGCGCGACATCGCGCTGGTCATGGACGAGACGATGACTGTCGGCGCTGTACTCGCCAGCATCCGCAAGGCCGGCGGCGCGCTGCTTGAAAAGGCGGAAATGTTCGACATCTACCGCGGCGCCCAGCTTGGCGAGGGCAAGAAATCCGTTGCGTTCTCGCTTGCTTTCCGTACGGCGGATCGCACGCTGTCCGACGACGATGTAAACCCGCTGATGAAGAAAATCCTCACTGCCTGCGAACAGGACTGCGCCGCTACGCTGCGCCTGTAAACAAATCCAAGGAGGGACCCCTGTATGCTGGACTGCAGAATTCACGCTGGAACAAAACGCTTTGCCGTATTGGGTGAATCTCTTCCGCATACATGGTCCCCCCATATTCATAATTCGCTCTTTTCTGCCGCAGGATGTGATGCGATCTATCTGCCCATTACCGTTCCGCGCGAACAGCTATCGTCTGCGGTGGACGTCCTTCGCAGCGGTTTTTCGGGTTTCAACGTTACGATTCCTTATAAGGAACGCATCATTCCGTTTCTGGATGAAATTGATGCTGCTGCCAGCGCCTGCGGCGCTGTCAATACCGTTGAAATCCGCGACGGACGCCTGATCGGACACATCACAGATGGTCTCGGCATGCTGAGCGCCATCGAAGAAGGCGGCGTTTCTACCCGCTGCAGCCATGTTCTGGTGCTCGGCGGAGGCGGCGCTGCGCGCGTAGCAGGGTATGAGTTCCTCGTGCGCGGCAGTCATGTTACCTTCGCGGTTCGTGATACAGAAAAGGGGAGAAGGCTTGCGGATGAGCTTGGACAGACGCAGGCTGACGGCGCTGCCCGTATTCACATCTGCAGTCTGTATTCCATAACAGGCGCTTACGACCTCTTGATCAACTGTACGCCGGTAGGTATGTATCCGCACACAGACGCCTGTCCAGTTTCGCAAGACGTGCTCTGTCGCTGCGGCGCTGTTTTTGATGCTGTCTATAACCCCCGCGAAACCCAGCTGCTTCGCATGTCCAGAAAAAGGGGATTGCCGTCCGTCGAAGGGCTTGGCATGCTCTTTTATCAGGCTGTAGAGGCTGAAAAATACTGGCTTGGCAAGAATTCCATCGCTTCCAAAGCCGATCAGAAAGCCATCTATGAGGAATTGCTTCGCCAGCTGTGACCGCTGGAAACACTGAAGGAGAAATGCTATGAATATCTGGCACGACATTTCCCCCGAAATGATTACACCCGAGCGATTCATGGCCGTCATTGAAATTAAAAAGGGCGGCAAAAACAAATACGAGCTCGATAAAGCGACCGGCATGCTGAAGCTCGACCGGGTATTGTATACCTCGACGCATTATCCGGCGAACTATGGCTTCATTCCTCGTACGTATGGTGACGACGGAGATCCTCTCGATGTTCTTGTGCTCTGTTCCGAGGCGATTGAACCCATGACGCTTGTTCAGTGTCGCCCGATCGGCGTATTTGAAATGTATGACGGAGAAGATCGCGATGAAAAGATCATCGCCGTTCCGCTTGGCGATCCGAACTACAACTTCATGTTTGATATCAGCCAGCTTCCGGAGCATGTTCTGGAAGAAATCCGCCATTTCTTTACGGTTTATAAGGAACTTGAAAGCCATAAAACCGTTGTCAGCCGTGCAGAAAACAGGGAAGAAGCGAATCGCGTCATCACAGAAGCCATTCGAGCCTATCAACAAGCATTCGGCGAACGCGCCGGAAAAAAAGAAAAAAGCAAGAAGGGATAACGTGAAAAAACGTCCCATCATCGGCATATCCTGCAACTATACCAAGGATACCCGACAGATTTCACTCAAGGACACCTATGTCCATGCCATTATGAACGCCGGCGGCCTCCCGCTGCTGCTGCCGCTGACAGCGGACGAACAGACTGCCGATTTGCTGCTCGATCAGCTCGACGGCCTTCTTCTTTCCGGCGGAGGCGATATTCTGCCTGCACGGTATGGAGAAGAAACGCTGCCCGTCTGCGGTCCCATATGCGAGGAGCGAGACGTCTTCGAGCTTATGATCACGAAAAAGGCGCTGGAACGGCGCATGCCTATCTTTGGTATCTGCCGCGGTATTCAGGTTCTTGCTGTAGCAATGGGCGGTTCACTGTTCCAGGATATCGAGAGTCAGCTTGGCCTGCCAAAGGAAAAGCACAAACAGGAGCCTCCATATGACGATCCTGTTCATACCGTCCGTTTTAAAGAGGGCGGACTGTTTGAGCGCATTACGCAGACTCCCCTGATGCCGACAAACAGCATGCATCATCAGGCCATCAAGGAAGCCGGCAGCAGGCTTAAAATCGAAGGCATTACCATGGACGGCATCATTGAAGCTGTCAGTGCGGTCGATAACGACGCCGTCATCGGAGTAGAATTCCATCCGGAATGCCTTGCTCACTACAGCGATTTCGCTTCCAGAATATTCGATTATTTCATTTCGAAAGCAGAATCGTATCGGAAAGAACAATATCATCCATAACGCCAATGCCTCCCAGCCGGGAGGCATTTTTCATGAAGTACCCGCCTCCTGATTCTGGAACAATTTCGTATTGTTTCCCTGTGGTTGATCTGCAATTGCCTTTTTGCTATAATGATCGTATCAAACTGCGAACAGGAGGCCGCCCATGAACAAGCGACCGCTTCGATTATTCTCTTTGATGCTGATTATCATGCTATTTGCTGCATTGTCCGGTATGCATGCACATGCACAGACGCAGCCTGTAATCCGTGTCTGGCTGAAGCGGCTGGGCGTTCAGGACACGCTGCGCATTCAGGTACAGGGGCGCTATATGCTTGAAGACGGCTCTATGACCTTTTCAGATGGGGCTGAGTTGAGCGTATCCGCCCGCGGCGAGCAGTTGGTTCTTCACACCGGTCAGGTCGCTATAACGCTCGGCAGCGAGGCGGTTTTCATTCGATGTGACGACAATATGCCCGGCGCGCTTTTGCTGAACGGAAACAGCGGCCTGTACGAGGGCGATCTTCATCTGACCATCAAAGAGGGAAACGTGCATCCCATTCTGCACATCTTTATTGAGGATTATCTGCTCGGCGTCGTTCCCTATGAAATGGGGGATTCCTTCCCGCTGGAGGCTCTGAAAGCGCAGGCTATTGCAGCGAGAACCTATGCGCTTCGCAAAAGCGGCAATTCCGATGAATACGACGTGGAAGACACCACCAACGATCAGGCTTACAAAGGCCGCTCCTCATCGAGCCCGCTTTCCGAGCAGGCTGTTAAAGAAACCGAAGGCCTTTGCGGCGCATACAAGGGCAAGCTGGCCTGGTGCTATTACTCTGCCAGCAACGGCGGTCAAACCGAATTGGGGCAGCATGTCTGGCCGACAGATGATCCTGACGACTACGCCTATATGGATATGCGCGACGATCCCTATGATTATGAGAATGACGCAAGCACGGTAAAGCGCTATACAATCCCCAAAAAGCCGGGCGAAAAGGGCGTCGGGCCAGCGCTGCACAATGCCTTGGTTGCCGCGCTGGAAGATGAGCTGTCGTCCCGCGGACTTGTAGCCGATGCGCAGCTCGTCCGTTTCGATCAGATTCTCGGTATTGAAGCGATTACTCCGAAGCACAATGAACCATCGCGGCTGATGACGCAGCTCAAGTTCGACGTCAGAATCTCTGTCAGAGACTATCAGTTTAAGGATTCAGGCTCTTCCGATACCGCGCCCGATCTGACGCCTGCGCCAACGGCCACGCCGTCCTTTTCCAAATATAAAGCGATCAAGGACACGCTCACCGTCTGTCTGCCCATTTTCCCTGAAGCAGAAAAAGCAATGGGGCTGAGCATCAATGTCTATCAGAACGAACTGCTGAATGTCTTTGACATCGGTTCCTCGTTCATGGTCGAATCCCGGCGCTTTGGTCACGGCGTAGGAATGAGCCAGCGCGGCGCGCAGCAGATGGCGGAGAAATACGGATTTGGATACAAAGACATTCTGGCGTTCTATTATCCCGGTATGGATCTGATGATTTATCCTGCCGAGCGCGCGCCGCTCCCGACCATCAACATGGCAATCATGGCAACGCCAGCGCCAACGCCCAGCCCGACGCCTCGCCCAACGCTGATGCCCGTCAGCAAAGAAAGCCTGCCAAAGGGCGCGTACATTGCCGTCGTAAGCAACATCGCCGCAGATTCTTCGCTCAATCTTCGCGAATCGCCCAGCCTCTCAGCCGAAGTGCTCCGGAGATTGTATAAGGAGCAGGAGCTGATTGTTCTGAAGGATACAAAGGATGGCTGGTCACATGTCAAAACCGATGTCATCGAGGGATATGTACGCAGCGAATACCTGCAGGCTGCCGAAAACTAATATTGTTTTCATATCCGCTGACATATTGCAGTATGTATTGGCGAATTGCTTTGCAAATTTAGGTAATATTTTCACAAATCGCGTTTTATTGCCAAAAAGAGAAGAGAAAGACTTGAAAAAATCAAGTGTTTTGAGTACAATATAGTAGGGTTGTCCCGTATGAAAACCCATTGATAATCAGTATTAGGAGGAGATTTCCAATGGTTAAGGTTGCGATTAATGGTTTTGGTCGCATCGGCCGTCTGGCTTTCCGTCAGATGTTTGACGCCGAGGGCTACGAGGTTGTTGCTATCAACGATCTGACCAGCCCGAAGATGCTGGCTCACCTGCTCAAGTATGATACCGCTCAGGGCCCGTACATCCACAAGGATACCGTTTCCTACAAGGAGCCGGTTTTCGAAGAGGATGGCAAGACCGTGAAGGTTCCGGGTTCCATCACCGTCGCTGGCAAGGAGATCACCATCTATGCCAAGCCGAAGGCCAATGAGCTGCCGTGGGGCGAACTGGATGTCGACGTCGTGCTCGAGTGCACCGGCTTCTACACCAGCAAGGCCAAGTCCATGGCTCACATCGAGGCTGGCGCCAAGAAGGTCGTCATCTCCGCTCCGGCTGGCAACGATCTGCCGACCGTCGTGTTCTCTGTTAACGAGGGCATCCTGACCGCCGAGGACAAGGTTATCTCTGCGGCTTCCTGCACCACCAACTGCCTCGCTCCGATGGCCAAGGCCCTGAACGACACCTTCCCGATCGTTTCCGGCATCATGACCACCGTGCATGCGTACACCGGCGACCAGATGCTGCTCGACGGCCCGCATCGCAAGGGCGACCTGCGTCGTGCCCGCGCTGGCGCGCAGAACATCGTTCCGAACAGCACCGGCGCTGCGAAGGCCATCGGCCTGGTCATTCCGGAGCTGAACGGCAAGCTGATTGGCTCTGCTCAGCGTGTTCCGGTCCCGACTGGCTCTTCCACCATCCTGGTGGCTGTTGTCAAGGGCAAGGACGTCACTGTTGACGCCATCAATGCCGCGATGAAGGCTCAGGCTTCCGCCTCCTTCGGCTACAACACCGACGCTATCGTGTCTTCCGACATCATCGGCAGCACCTACGGCTCCATCTTCGACGCCACCCAGACCATGGTTGCGAAGATCGACGAGGAGACCTATCAGGTTCAGGTCGTGTCCTGGTACGACAACGAGAACAGCTACACCTCTCAGATGGTCCGCACCATCAAGTACTTCGCTGAGCTGGCCTAATTCCAGAGCAGCAGGTGTGCTGAATAAAATGTGAATACATTTTGCCCCTCTTCCGAAAGGAAGAGGGGTTTTCAATATGCAGCATCGAAAACGCGCATAAGTCAGGCGCAGCGATGCCGCTTAGAGATGCTCCGGATTTCAGAAAAGCTTTATATGGTGCCTCCCGAACCGGAAGGGAACAGGGGAATGGCGCGACGGATTTCGTCCATAAGTTCTTGTTTCTTTTTTGCAATTTCTAGTTGACAAATCATCTGGAATCATCTATAATATGTCATGTTCCGCTTGGAACACACAATTTAAGATGGGTAGGTTCCCGAGTGGCCAAAGGGAGCAGACTGTAAATCTGCCGTCACCGACTTCGATGGTTCGAATCCATCCCTGCCCACCATCTTCTGCGGGAATGGCGGAATTGGCAGACGCGCTAGATTCAGGTTCTAGTGAAAGCAATTTCATGCAGGTTCAAGTCCTGTTTCCCGCACCA
>JAFSCW010000147.1 GCA_017436605.1 Clostridia bacterium
GCCGAAGCACTGAAAATCACCCCGTTCCGTGCGGACGGTCTTGATATCGCCTGATACATCAAGCCCCGTGGCCTGCGCCAATAGAAATTCCGCGCCGAATGCCTCCGCCTGCCGCTGCATGGTCTCCGTCAGCAGCCTGCCGCTGGTTTTGCCGATGCCGGGATAATTGACCACCTCGTGGGTGATGGTGATCTGCCCGCCAAACTGTTCCCTTTCCAGCACCAGCACCCGATAGCGCGCCCGGGCCAGATAGAGCGCAGCGGTGAGCCCTGCAGGCCCACCGCCGACGATAATCACATCGTAGAAACGATCCAAATTCTGCATCACAGCTGTCCCACCAGATCCAGGCTGGGCTTGAGCGTCTGCGCGCCGGGCGTCCAGTTGGCCGGGCAGACCTGATCGCCATGGGCATGGACGAACTGGCAGGCCTGCACCCTGCGCAAGAGCTCCTCCGCATTGCGGCCGACGTTGCCCGCGGTCACCTCATAGCCCACGATCTTTCCTTCGGGATTGATGATGAAGGTGCCCCGCTCCGCCAAACCGTCGGATTCGATCAGAACCTCAAAATCGCGCGAGAGCGCATGGGCAGGATCGGCCAGCATGGGATAGCTGATCTTGCGGATGCGCTCGGAGGCGTCATGCCAGGCTTTATGCACAAAGTGCGTATCGGTGGATACGGCGTAGACCTCGCAGCCGATGCCGCGGAACTGCTCATACTTATTCGCAAGATCCTCCAGCTCCGTGGGACAGACGAATGTGAAATCGGCAGGATAGAAGAAAAACACGCTCCACTTTCCGAGGATATCCTCCTTGGAGATGAATTTGAAATCGTTTCCGTGATACGCGTAAACCTTGAAATCGGATACTTCCTTATTGATCAGGGACACGTTTATTCCTCCTTTTCCTTTTTCCACAGGTCATGCTGATTGCAGAACGCCCAGACCGAGCGAACCTCGTCCCCCTTGCACAGGGCAAACTTGGCTTTGGGCTTGTCGGTCGGCTTCAGGTGCGCATACTGGATGACGTGCTCCGATTCCAGACAGATCCATTCGATATAGTGTTCCTGCGTCATGGGATGCTCCACAGAGCCCACCGTGACGTGAACGGTATCGCCGTCTTTGCTGTAGACCGGAATGTGCTTTTCGCCGGACGCCTCGGTGGTTCCCGGCTCCAGGCGGCGCATCTTTTCGCCGCAGCACTGGACGCTCACGCCGGCGTCGTGGATCATCGCCATGATATTGCCGCAGTGGCGGCAGGTATAGAATGTTTGCTTCATGCAATTCCCTCCTTCGAAGTCAAGTATGTCCTGTGCGCGATAAATAATGCGCCGAAACAGGGACATAATAGCGTACAGTACGTGCAAGGAGTGTATGCGATGGAAGAAAACAGATCATACATCAAAGGGTTTTTCCCCTATGCGCTCTCGGCGTTTCTCATCAGCATCGTCGGCGGCTTTTCCGCCGTGCTGGGCCCGGCCTTTGTTCAGGACATGGGCATTGCCTACAACAATACGACATGGACCGCGCTGGCGCAGGCGATGTCCACCGCTGCCTGCGCGCCGATCCTTGGCAAGCTGGGCGATGTGCTCGGGCGGCGCTTCACGCTGCTTGTCGGCATCATCGTCTACACGCTGGGCAACGCCCTCGCGGCGCTCGCGCCATCGCTGACGGTGATGCTGATCGCCCGGTTCATCGTGGGCGTGGGCAGCGCAGCGGTCGCGCCGGTGGTGCTGTCCTATATCATCACCGATTTCCCGCCCCATGCCGTCGCCAGGGGCTTTTCCATCTACATGCTGATTTCCAGCACATCGGTGATCTTCGGCCCGGCGCTGAGCGGCCTGATCATCAGCGCCTATGGCTGGCGGGCAATGGTCTGGGTCTGCGTGGCGATCTGCGTCGCAGTATTCATCCCCTGCGCGCTGATCAAAGACAAGCATGCGCCGCCCCGCAGGAGGCTTGACCATTTCGACGCCGCAGGCGCAGCGCTGGTGCTGATCTTCTTCAGCCTGGTGCTGTGCATTCCGTCCTTCGGCCAGAACTTCGGCTGGGTATCCTCCGCGTTCCTCGGCGTGCTGATCGCCGCGCTCATCGCGCTTTTCGCCCTTGTGCTGGCTGAGCGCAGGGCCGTCCATCCCATTCTGCCCGGCAGCTTCATGCGCCGCCGCGTCTTCATCCTCAGTGTGCTGGCGCTGACGCTCACGCAGGGGCTGATGCAGGCAAACATGACCAATACCATCGTGTTTGTAAGCTATACGCAGCCGGACAACAACGTGATCTCCGCCTATGCCATTTCGGTGATGTATCTGGGCATGTCGCTGGGCGCGGTATTCCTGGGGCCGCTGGCAGACCGGTTTGAGCCGCGCGCCGTGCTGTCCGTCTCTTTGCTGCTGACCGGCATCAGCTGCGCCCTGCTGCTGCTTTTCACCGCAGACGCCTCTGTGCTGCTGCTGATGTCGGCACTGGGCCTGCTGGGGTTCGGCCTTGGCGGTAACGGCACGATTTTCATGAAGGTAGCGCTGAGCGATCTCCCCGGCAGTCAGGCAGGCGCGGCCACCGGCACATACGGCCTGTTCAGGGATCTGGCAGCACCCTTCGGCGTGGCGGTTTTCGTGCCGCTGTTTACCAATCAGATCACCGGCTATATGGCAAAGGGCTTAACGGGCGCAGACGCAGCCGTGCGGTCCATCCATTCCCTGGCGATGATCGAGATCTTCTGCGCAGCGGCAGGCATCGCCGTCGTGCTGATGCTGCCCCGCATCCATCAGAAAACAGGCAATCAGGAGAGGAGAAATCATCATGCGGCTCAAAGATAAAGTCATCCTTGTCACCGCCTCCACCCGGGGCATCGGTCTTTCCACTGCAAAGGCTTGCGCCAAAGAAGGCGGCATCGTCTTCATGGCCGCCCGCGATCTCATCCGGGCCAAGGAGGCCGCCGATCAGCTTTGCAGCGAAGGCTGCCGCGTGCACGTCGTCTACAACGACGCCACCAAGCCGGAAACCTTTCTTTCCATGGTCGAAGAAACCGTCGAAAAGGCCGGGCGCATCGACGTGCTGGTGAACAACTTCGGCGCCTCCAACCCGGGCAGGGATTTGGATTTTGCGCATACCGATCCGGAAGTCTTCATGAGCACCGTACAGCTCAACCTGCGCAGCGTATATATGGCCAGCCAGGCGGCTGCCAGGCATATGGCCGGACAGGGCGGCGGCAGCATCGTCAACATTTCCTCCGTGGGCGGCGCCGTGCCGGATATCTCACAGGTCGCCTACGGCACAAGCAAGGCGGCGATCAACTACCTGACCCGGCTGATCGCCGTTCATGAAGCGAAGCACAGGATCCGCTGCAACGCCGTCCTCCCCGGGATGACCGCCACCGAAGCCGTAGAAAAGCACCTGAGCGGCGACTTCCGCGCGCTGTTTCTGAGGCATATCCCGCTCGGCCGGATCGGCCTGCCGGAGGAAATCGCGCAGGCGGTCGTCTATTTTGCCAGCGACGAATCCGCCTATACCACCGGGCAGATTCTCAGCGTGTCCGGCGGCTTCGGGCTGGCCACGCCGCTTTACGGGGATCTTTCCGGCAAGGACATGCGCAGGTAAGCCGCGCAGCATAAGCATAACCGAGAAGCAATCAAAGCAACAGCCCGGAAATCAAGCTTCCGCATGATTTCCGGGCCATGTTTTTTCCTTTCAGGGCTTCATCCGCTTTTGCCGTTATTCAAACTCCGGCAGCTTCTCTTTCTTCCTGCGCACAAAGACATATGTCTGCGCATCCGAATACGTCTCCTCATAGCGATAATCAAGCCCTTCAAACGCCTTGATCTCTTCCGGGTTTTCAATTCCATGCGCCGCCATGAAGCGCACCATCTCGCCGCGCGCCATCTTGCACATCGTGCCCTTCTCGATGATCTTTCCGTCCTTCTCCTCGCCGAAGACACAGGTGATCATTCTCTTATCCTTGGGCAGATATTTGGATATACAGACGCTGTACTCCTTGGAAGCCAGGTTGATCACATAGTCCGCTGCATCCAGCACGCTGCGCGCCAGCTCGTCTCCCCAGAAGGCGTAGAGGTCTTTGGCCTCTCCCATACGCAGCTTCGCCTGCATCTCCAGCCGGTACGGCGTCACGCCGTCCATCGGACGC
>JAFSCW010000021.1 GCA_017436605.1 Clostridia bacterium
ATATACACAGGGATTGCCTGGGGCAATCTCTGTTTTTTGTTTTGGAGTCGTTCAGAATACGCGGCAGAAGATTGATTTTTGTGCATGAATATGGTAAAATCTGTTTTATTGTGGTAAATTGCTACAATGCACGATAAACTCCGGAGGAAACAGAATGGATATACCGATAAGACCGATTCTGCAGCCGATGCAGGAATTTGGCCCATGTCTTCGCGCGATACTCGCTGAGCGGGATATATCGGCTTCCGAGCTTTCGCGCGTGATGGCCTACAAAAGCCGGAATTCCGTTTTCCGCATCCTCGACGGCGAGGGCGGCCATGCGGCGAGGCAGGCGTTTCTGGAAAGGCTGATCGATGAGGATCCGCTTTTGCTTTCGCCGGAAGAACGCGAACGGCTTGAGCAGGCGCTGGAAATCAGCCGCGTCGGACAGACGGGCTTTGTGAATAACCGCGCGCTGATGGAACTGATGCTTGACGCCGAAATGGAAGAGCACGATCCGCCGGTCAGAATCATTTCTGTGGACGGCAACACGCTTCAGCCGGAAAGCGTGGCGGCGTATCTGAAGACGGTTGAGGAGCTTGAGGTTACGATCATCGGCTGCTGCGACAGGGAAATTTTCAGCAAGCTCGGCGAGCTGATCCGCTTTTGCAAGGGGAAAACCAAGCTCGGCATCCGGCACTACATCTATACGGATGAAAGAACAATGATCCGCAGCATATCTGCGATTCATCCGGTTCTTTATTTTTCCTGCTATGAGGCCTTTGCCGTCGAGCCGGGCGTCTTCTCCCAGGAGAAGGAGGCGATGTACCGCGCCAACAGCATTTTCCTTCACGCCAGAGAGAAAAGCGGAGAATGGTATGATCAGATGCTGCTGCTGGTCGATCGCAGGATTTTCTGCAGGATGAACAGGCGTCCTTCCGGCGCATACCTGGCCTTCAAGATGCTGCTGGAAAAGGACAGCGAGAAGATGCGCCCGTTCAAGACGCAGCTTTCGGCTGAAGGTCAGGTCAGCGACTATCTGCAGTATGTGAAGGATTGTCTGCATCTGGAACAGGGAAGAAGCATCTATATGATCAAGCTGGACATCCCGATCAGCTTCGTGCATCCCGACGTTCTGGTCAGCTGCGCGCTGGATGGATTTGCGGCGGAGAGCATGGGCAGCGGAGAAGAGCTTGGCGCGCTGGTCGAGCAGATGGCTGTCGTGCAGCTGCAGCGCTGGGAGAATTACTTCGGCAAGCACAAGCCCACGCACGTTATTCTTTCCCGCAGGGAGATGGAACGATTTGCAAAGACGGGCAGACAGACGGATCATTTCTTTATACTGCGTCCCTATACGCCGTCGGAACGCGGAGCGATTCTGCGCAACATCCGCGCGCATGCGCAGAGCAATCCGTATTTCCACGTATGCTTTTTCAAAGGGGCGTTTGATACGCCGCCTGTCAGCGAGATTGCGCTGTATGAGGGCGCGGGCATGCTGCTGACCAAGCCCTATACCCACTACAACCTCGCGCAGGATCATGCGGAGGCGCTGATTCCGGATGCGACGTTCTGCCGCCAGTATAAGGAATTCTTCATGCAGGATCTTCTGGCCAACCATGTGCTCACGCAGGAAGAGACGCTTGCCGAGCTGGACAGGCTGATTCAGCTGGCGGAGTACTCGGAATGAACCGAACGGAATCAGGCAAAACAGAATAAACGGAAATAAAAAGAAAGAACGCCGATGCAGCTGAATGTGCATCGGCGTTTTTTGCATATCGTTCAATCAGTCCGTCGGGATGCCATGCAGGAAGCGGAAGGCATACATCTTCATGCGCTGCATGGGACGAAGCAGGGCGAGCACGCTGAGATAGGTCTTTTCCGCCTTTCTGGCAGCGGCGGGCTTGGCCTGCCTGCCGCCATAGCGGACCGTACACAGCGTTTTGCCCAGCGCGATCAGCGTCACCTGATGATGCAGCGCTTCCTGCGCGCGCAGGAGGAATGTGGCGGGCGGCTCGCCAGGGGCGGGCGTCAGGCCGAGCGGCGCAAGCGCCTGCCTGACAGCGCCATACCAGACCAGCACGGCGTCGCCGGGGCTGACGGCGGCCGCGAGGCGCGCGGGAGAGACATACCACATCCGCACCGCGCAGACGAGAAGGAGGAACACGAGCGCCAGAACAAGCAGGAGGGCGGGATCCTCGGGCGGAGCAGGCGGAGCGGGCGGAGGCGTCGTATGCGGCGTGGGCAGGGGCGTAGGCTCCGGTGTGATGACGGGCGTTGGGGTGATTGCGGGGTTGTGATGCTCAGGCGTCGGACTGGGGCTTGGCGTGGGCGACGGGGTGGGCGATGCGCTCGCCGCAGGCCCGCCAGACTCCGGCGGAGCGGACGGATCCTCGGGGGTTTCCGGCGAGGGACCGGGCTGTTCTGTCTGTCCGCCTGCGGCCTGCCCGCTGCCGGGCGTCGCATCGAACGGGAGCCAGCCGAAGCCGGGGAAGTAGATTTCCGCCCAGGCATGCGCGTGCTGCTGGGTGACGCGCGCGACGCCGTCCGCATCCGGCTCGGCGGCATAGCCCTCGACATAGCGGGAAGGAAGCCCGACGCAGCGGGCGAGCACGCACATGCTTGTGGCAAAGGAGGTGCAGTAGCCCTGCTGCTCCTCGAAGAGGAACCAGGAGACGAAGTCGCGTGTGAGCGGCGGTTCCCGCTGGGCAAGCGTATAGGGGAAGGCGCTTTGCAGATAGGTCTGGATCGCTGCGGCGCGGTCGAAGTCGTTGGCCGCATGCGCCGTGATCTGGCGGGCGAGCTCATAAACGCGGGCTTCCACAGAGTCGGGCAGCTGCAGGTAGGTGCTGCGGACGGCGTCCGCATAATCGTCCTGCGCGGAAGAGGACGCGAGCACGGCGCTGCGCACGCCCGCGGTATCCGAGGCGATCAGCTTGCCGGAGAAGGCATAGACGTCGCCGCGGGCGAGGGAGCGCGTGGCGAATACCTCGCTGGAGGGGGAATAATACGGCACGACGCCGCTTCCCCGGATGGAGGAGAAGCGCTGGGTCAGAAAGAGGGTGCTTGCGGCGTCTGCGAGCATGGAGACGGTCAGGGTCTCGGCGCGGGGAAGCATGGCCGCAGCTTCCCGGCCGGGGCGGGTCTGGTCGAACAGATCGCGCCGGAGCGCGGAGAAACGGGGACTGACGAACAGATAACGCCGGCCGCTGGTCGTATCCGCCCAGGAAAGGCCCGTGTATTCGTTGCGGATAGCCGCGCGCAGGAGCGTTCTTTGCGGGGTCTCGACCTGCATGACCGGGTCGTTTGATGGATCGACGGGGCCGCCGAGGCGCTCGGCGCCCAGCGGCTGCCAGCCGGTCTGCGCCATGGAGAAGGCCGTGCGCGGTTCGGTAAAGAAAAGATAATCGTCGATTGCCGTGCGTACGCGCGCGGCGAAGGCTTCCAGCTGCGGCAGGGTTGCGCCGGAATGGGGCGCGAGCAGGAGCGTCAGGGCGAGCGTCAGCGCGGCCATAGGGACGATCCGCCTGCCCGTCACGCCGGGCGCGCGGGCGGCGAGCAAAAGCGCGAGCAGAAGCGGCGTCAGCGACAGGGCGCTGACATGCGCGCCGAGGAAGGAGACGGCCAGCAGCATGCCGACTGTCATGAAGGCAAGCGGAAAAAAGGCCTGCTCGCTGCGGGCGAGGGACGCGCCAAGGCCCGTCATCAGCAGGGTGATGAACACGGTGACAAGGCGTCCATAGGCGCTGATGGCCAGCGGCTGGCCGGCCAGAAGGAGCGTCACCGCGCTGCTGAGCGCGCTCAGATACGCGCGGCAGATGTATGCCAGCGCCGCAATGGCGGCGAGCAGAAGCGGATAGGCGAGCATGCGAAGGCGCGGAATGCAGTCCAGCAGGCCAAAGACAAGCGCGGCGCAGGAAGCGGCGGCGGCGCACAGAGGCAGCGGCGAGGGAATTCCCAGCGTCAGCAGGAGGGGATAGGCGCAGCCGACTCCGGCCAGCAGCGTGATCAGGCCCTGCAAAAGCCAGCGCTTCGGCGGGGAAAACAGCGGAGTTTTCATGGCGGGTGAACAAGCATCCTTTCGGGATATCTTTCGGGCTATACGCGCACGTGGGAGGTTTCCACGCCGCTGGAAAAAAGCAGATGCATGAGCTGCTGCTCCTCGGTCGTCATCTCTCCTGCGGTCACGAGCGTCAGCCGCGTATGCGGGCCCGTCCGGGAGAGCGCGATGGCGGCCTCCGCCGCCCCCGGCGTGAGATGCGTCGTGAGGATTACGGTTGATCCTGTACGGCGCATGCGCCTGGCGGAGAGCAGAAGCACGCGCGCGAAGTCGGGCGTTTTGACAAAGCGCTCCTGCGCCAGCGCCTGCAGCATAGGGGCGAGCTGCTCTGGCCGGCTTCCGCTCAGCTCCTGCGGCGCATCGCCGGAGAGCGGCAGCCGCGTGATCCGGCTCTGATCGAGCAGGCTTTTGAGCACGCCTGCGCAGGTTTCCGTCAGCGCGTCGATGACCGCGGCGCGCCTGCTGTCGGGCGTCTGCGGGGCAGCGCAGTCCATGATGACCAGCGCGTCCGGGCGCTGGGGCGTTTCATAGGTATGGACCATCAGCTGCTGGCGGCGCATGGAGAGCTTCCAATGGACGCGTCCCAGCTCGTCGCCCTCCTGCCAAAGGCGCGTGTCCTCGGGCGTGGTTCTGTCGGCCTGCGCGCGCTGGGAAGCGCCGGTTTCGCCTTCTCCCGGGGAATACTGCACGGGGCGGGTCTTACGCGGAACGGGCAGAACCGTCAGCGCGGCAGGGAGCTGGCGCAGACGGCGGCGCAGGGAAAACAGGCCGAAGCAATCGGAGAAGACGATGCTCTCCGCGCCGACGGGATAAACGCCCACATGCGGGCAGGGAAAGTCGTTGTCGCTTTCGGTCGCGCCCAGAAGGCGCGCGGGCAGAAGGAACTCGCTCCTTTTTCCGCTGGGCAGGAGCACAGACAGCTGGAGCGGCGCGATGGGCAGCGGGGCGAACATGCGCGCGCGGATCGTATAGCGGCACAGGCCGCCGCGCGAAACCGTGGGGACGTCGATGCGCTGGCTGATGCGGCAGGACAGCGCTGCGAGCACGACGCTGATCAGCGAGAGCGCGAGGGCGATGATCGCCGCCGCGCCAAGCAGAAAGGCGCCCGGGCTGGAAACGGACAGCGCTGTGAGCGAGAGCGCGAGGCCGAACAGCAGCACATAAAAGCCGCGGGCCGTCATTTGAGGCGGACCGGGATGCGCACCCCGGCGATGAGATCGGCAAGCACCTGCTGCTCCGTCATGCCGCGCATGCGCGCATCGGCGGAGAGCACAAAGCGATGGCACAGGACGGGCCCTGCCATGCGCTGCACGTCCTCGGGGATGATGTAATCCCGCCCGCACAGAACGGCGTTGCCCTGGCTGGCGCGGATGAGCGCGATGGCGGCGCGCGTGCTCGCGCCCAGGGTCAGATAGGGGGAATTGCGCGTGGCGGCGCAGAGGTTGGCGATATAGGCGCGGACCTCGGGCGAGGCGTATACGCCTTTGACCTGCTGCTGCATGGACAGGACGTCCTCCGCCGTGCAGACGGCGCCGATGGTCTGCATGGGGCTGACCGCGCCGCAGTAGCGCGCCAGAATGTCCATCTCGTCCTCCGGGGTCGGATAGCCGATGGAAATGCGCATGAAGAAGCGGTCCATCTGCGCCTCCGGCAGCGGATAGGTACCCACGAAATCGACGGGATTCTGCGTCGCCAGCACGAGGAAGGGACGCGGCAGCGGATAGGTCACGCCGTCGACGGTCGCCTGCTTTTCCTCCATGACCTCCAGCAGCGCGCTCTGCGTCTTGGGGGAGGTGCGGTTGATTTCGTCCGCCAGCACGATCTGGGAAAAGACCGCGCCGGGACGATACTGCATCTCGCCCGTGAGGCTGGGCATGGTGAAGCCGGTGATGTCGCTGGGGGTTACGTCCGGGGTGAACTGGATGCGCTTGAACGAACAGGAAAGCGAGCGGGCCAGCGCGGAGCACAGCGTGGTCTTGCCCACGCCGGGCACATCCTCGATGAGCACGTGGCCCTCGCAAAGAAGCGCAGTCAGCAGAAGCTCCACGACGTCGTCCTTGCCGACGACGACCTTGGCGATATTCTGTTTGAGTGCGGATAACAGGGCGTTGGAATGCTGCATACTTTTCTCCTTTGACATCAGGATGAACCAAAGACGTTTCTATTATAATCAAAGCTGCCGTATTTGGCAAGGACGCGGCCCGGCCTTGCGCGCGCGGCGGATATTTGATACAATGATAGACAAATCAAACGGCGCGGACGGAGGGATTGGATGGAACGGGTTCTCAGGCGCCTGATGACGGGCGAGACCGTATCGGGCGAGATGATTGCGCAGGAGCTGGGCGTGACCCGCGCGGCGGTGCATCAGCATATCGGTCAGCTTCGGGATCTGGGGTTTTCCATCGAATCCGCCGCGAGGCAGGGATACCGGCTGACGGCATGCCCGGACAGCCTGCTTGCCCCCGTCGTGCAGCATGGGCTTTCCGCCCTTTGGGCAGGGCGGCAGGTTGTGTATCTGAAGACCGTCGGCTCCACCAACCGGCATGCGCGCATGCTCGCGGCGCAGGGCGCGGAGCACGGCACGCTCGTCCTCGCGGACAGCCAGACGGAGGGGCGCGGCCGGCGCGGACGCAGCTGGATTTCGCCGGCGGGCGAGGGCATCTTCATGTCGCTGATCCTGCGTCCGCAGACGCATCCTTCGCAGATCGCGCGGCTGTCCCTGCTGACGGCGCTGGCTGTCGCGGAAGCCATTGCTGAAGCGACCGGGCTGGACGCGCGGATCAAATGGCCTAACGACATCGTGATTTCCGGCAGGAAGGTCTGCGGGCTGCTGCTGGAAATGGACGCGGACGAAAGCGCCGTGCACAGCGTCGTCGCCGGCGTGGGCGTGAATGTCCATCAGCAGAGCTTTGACGAGGAGATCGTGCATACCGCGTCGTCGCTGGATCTGCTCAGCGGAAGGACGAACAGCCGCGCTGCAATTGTCCGCGCATTCCTTGAGGCCTTTGAGCGCGCGATGGCGATGGACGATATGGACATGATGCGCGCGTACTGCGCGCGCTCGGCGACGCTTGGGCAGCGGGTGCAGGTTATCTCGCTCACGGGGACATATACCGGCACGGCGGAGGGCATCACCGATTCGGGCTCGCTGCTCGTGCGCGCGGATGAAACTGGCGAGCTGCGCGAGGTCCTTGCGGCGGACGTCTCGGTCAGGGGGATCATGGGCTATGTCTGATCGGATTATCGGAATCGGGACGGATATCTGCGCGGTTTCAAGGATTGAGCGCGCGATCGAAAAAGAGCATTTTTACGCGCGCGTCTATTCGGAGACGGAGCGCGCATATCTGGACAAGAAGGAAAGCGTAAAAGCGCAGAGCGCCGCGGCGATGTTCGCGGCGAAGGAGGCTGTGGCCAAGGCGCTGGGCACGGGGTTTATCCGGGGCGTGATGCCCTGGACGATTGAGGTCACGCACGACGCCGCAGGCGCGCCGGGCGTGCATCTTTCCGGCGACGCACAAGGACGGCTTGAGGAAATCGGCGGCAGGCGCGTCCATCTTTCGCTTTCGCATGAGGGCGATATGGCGCTGGCCTTTGCCGTGATTGAGGGGGAATGACGATGCTGCATACGATTTCGCCGCAGGATATGCGGGAGATGGAGCGCGCGTTCATGGACGGAACCGGCTATCCGTCGATGCTGCTGATGGAGCATGCTGCGCAGGCCGTCGTCGAGAGGCTGAGCGCGTATGCCCCCGAGGGAAGCCGCGTGCTGTTTGTCTGCGGCGGCGGCAACAACGGCGGCGACGGCTGCGCGGCTGCGCGGCTCTGGATGCAGCGCGGCGGACGGGCGGACGTATGGCTGCTCAAGAGCGCATCGAAGATGCAGGGCGATGCGGGCGTGAATGCCTGCCTGCTCAATGTCTGCGGCGCGGGCATGAGCATCCTCTACGGCGAGGCGCCCGGCATTGCCAAAGACTGCGCGGCGATCGTCGACGCGCTCTATGGTACGGGTCTTTCGCGCGAAATCGAGGGGCCTGCGCGTTCGGCGATCCGGGCGATGAACGAAAGCGGTCTGCCGGTGATCGCGGTGGATATCCCCTCCGGCGTCGACGGGGCG
Organism: Clostridia bacterium; assembly: GCA_017436605.1. Taxonomy (GTDB): domain Bacteria; phylum Bacillota; class Clostridia; order Christensenellales; family Aristaeellaceae; genus Ventricola. Next base: position 8,151 of record JAFSCW010000021.1, read on the forward strand.
ACGGGCTGCGTGCTGGGCGAGGCTGTCCGCGCGGTGGAGACGGTCACCTTCCACCGGGCCAAGCACGGCCACATGCTCTTCCCGGGCAGGCTGCATACGGGAAAACTGACGATTGCCGATATCGGGATCCTGAGCGAATGGGACGGCGCGCAGGGGATTGAAATCCTGGAGGAAAAGGACGCCCGCGCGCTCCTGCCCGCAAGGAGCCGGGACGCGCACAAGGGAATGTTCGGCCATGCGCTGATCGTCGCCGGCAGCGAGGGGATGTCGGGCGCTGCGTGCCTTTGCGCGCAGGCGGCGCTGCGCGCAGGCTGCGGTCTGGTGACGGCGGCATGCTGCGCGCCGGTACGTATTCCGATGCAGACGCTGGTTCCCTGCGCGATGGCGAAGGTCGTTTGCGGCGGCGCGGTGCTGGAGGCGGGCGCGTCGCTCGGGCTCTATGATCTTGCGCAGGGGAAGCAGGCGCTGGCGATCGGGCCGGGACTGGGACAGGACGAGGGAACATGGCGCGCGATTGCGCAGCTCGTCGCCTCGGATATCCCCAAGGTCATTGACGCGGATGCGCTCAATCTGCTCGCTGCGCATGGCGGAAAGGTCGGGCGCAACAGCGTGCTGACGCCGCATCCGGGCGAAATGGCCCGGCTGACCGGCGCGAAGACCGCAGAGATTCTTGCGTCTCCGGTCGAATATGCGCAGCAGCTTTCCCAGGAATACGACTGCTGCGTGCTGCTCAAGGGCGCGACGACGGTGATCGCGCAGGGAGAAGACGTGACGCTGAACCTGACCGGCTGCGATGCGATGGGCACCGGCGGCAGCGGGGATGTGCTGACCGGCGTGATCGCCTCGCTCATGGCGCAGGGCATGAGTCCCTGCGATGCGGCGCGCGCAGGCGCGTATTATCATGGCCTCGCGGGCGAGGGCGCGGCGGAGCGGATGGGCAGCCGGGCCGTCACGGCGTGGGATATATGCGCCGGCCTGCGGATCGAATAGGCCGCAGAGCACCCGGAAAAGGCCGCGCGCATAGAATGATTCCGCAGGGGATCGGCTCCGTGATTTGACGATACGGGTTGTGAGATCATGGAGGTTTTGCGCGGAGATATCTTTTTCGCCAATCTGGATCCGGTCATCGGCAGCGAGCAGGGCGGCGTCCGCCCGGTGCTCATCGTGCAGAACGACCGGGGGAACCGCTTTTCGCCGACGGTCATTGCCGCAGCGATGACCTCGCGTGTAGGTAAGCATGACCTGCCGACGCATGTATGGATCGCGGCGAGGGACAGCGGGCTTTCGAAGGATTCGCTCGTCCTGTGTGAGCAGATCCGCACGCTGGAGAAAAGCCGCCTGCGCGAGCGGGCGGGACGCATTTCGGGTCTTGCGCTTTCGCGGGTGGAGCTCGCACTGCTTACTGCGCTGGGCATGGGATAAAACCCGGGGAAAATCGGCATAACAGGCATAAGCGGGGCGCCGGAAAGCGATGATAAAAGGCGAAAGACCATAACGGAGAATTATAACGGAAAATTATATCCGGAAAGAAGCAGGGAGGAGAGTCCCTGCTTCTTTCCGGCTGAGAAGATAAAATGGATTGTCATATAACCGGATGATATCCGGAGGGAATCCGCATGGAAGCGAATGAAGGAGATAAGAACATGAACAGACTGAAGGAAATTGATTTTGCTACAGAGGGCGCGCAGCTGCTCAGGGATTATGCCCTGCTGGTGCTCGGCGCGCTGATTGCAGGATTCTCGTTTACGGGCTTTTTCCTGCCGTATGATATTGCGCCCGGCGGCGTATCCGGTATCTCGACGGTGCTGGCGCAGTTTTTGCCGCTGAGCATCGGTACGCTGAGCTTTCTGATCAATGTGCCGCTCTTCTTGATGGGCTGGCGCTCGGTCGGCTGGCGCTTCGCGCTGCGTTCGTTCATTGCCATGACGCTGCTTTCGCTGTTCATTGATATCCTGCCCGTGGCGGATCTGACCGGAAATATCATGCTCGCCTCGGTTTTCGGCGGCGTGTTGATGGGCATCGGCCTGGGCATGGTCGTCCGCGCGGGCGCGACGACGGGCGGAACGGACATGGCGGCCAAGATGATCCACAATGTGATCGGCTTTGTTTCGATTCCGGTGCTTCTGTTTGCGATCGACTGCTGCGTTGTGCTGGTGGCGGCGGCGGTGTTCGGCGTGGAGGCTGCGCTCTGGGCGATGATCGCGCTGTATGTTTCCTCCCAGGCGATGGACATGCTCATCAAGGGCTTCAATACGGCGATGCAGTTTGTCATCATTTCCAATCATTCTGGGGAGATCGTCGCGCGCATCCACAGGGAGATCGACCGCGGCTGCACGCGCCTGATGGCGGAGGGTACGTATTCCGGCAATCCTGTCGGGACGCTGCTTTGCGTGGTATCGAGGATGGAAGCGCCTCGGCTGAAGAAGATCGTCGCCGAGATCGACCCTCTGGCGTTTGTGACCGTCTGTAACGTGCATGAGGCGCTGGGCGAGGGTTTTACGGGGATTCACGAATAAAACATAAACTGTTTGCAAATCTGCAAACGGGATGCTATAATAAATCTGACACCTGCGCCTTTTGGCGCAAAGAGATCGAAAGACACAAAACAGGAGGAATGTAACATGAAGAAGCTGCTTTCCATGGTGCTCGTTCTGGTTGCCATGCTGGCGATCTTCGCCGTTCCGGCCAACGCTGCCGAGATCGCGCTGGTCACCGACGTGGGCACCATCGACGACGAGTCCTTCAACCAGGCTTGCTGGCAGGGCGTTGAGGCGTTCGCCACCGCGAACAACCTGTCCTATCAGTACTATCAGCCGGCTGCCGACTCCGACGACGAGCGCCTTGGTTCCATCGACCAGGCGATCTCCGACGGCGCGAAGGTCGTCGTTCTCCCGGGCTACCTGTTCGGCGCGACCGTCGCTCAGGCTCAGGAGATGTATCCGGATGTCAAGTTCGTCGCGGTTGACGTGTCCGAGGGCGACCTGGGCACCGCTGCGCTCGAGAACCTCTACTGCGCTGTCTTCGGCGAGGAGCAGGCGGGCTATGCGGCCGGCTACGCTGTCGTGAAGGACGGCTACACCAAGCTCGGCTTCCTGGGCGGCAGGGCGGTTCCGGCCGTTCAGCGCTACGGCTACGGCTTCGTGCAGGGCGCGAACGCTGCTGCTGTCGAGATGGGCAAGGCCATTGAGATCAACTACACCTACGGCGGCCAGTTCTTCGGCGACGCCAACATCACCGCGAAGATGGACGGCTGGTATGCTGCCGGCACCGAGATCGTCTTCGCCTGCGGCGGCGGCATCTACACCTCCGCTGTCGAGGCTGCGCTGAACAACGGCGGCTATGTCGTCGGCGTTGACGTTGACCAGAACTACGTCGGCCGCAAGGGCATGGAAGAGAACGGCTGGGCCTACAACCCGTTCGTGACCTCCGCGATGAAGGGCCTGCAGGCCGCGACCGAGAGCGCGCTGGCCAAGGCGTTCGACGGCACCTGGGCTGAGATCGGCGGCAAGATCGAGACCCTGAACCTCCAGGCTGGCGACTATGTGGGTCTGCCGACTGCTGAGGCTTCCTGGAACTTCAAGACCTTCACCGTTGACGAGTACAACGCGATGCTCGAGAACATCAAGAACGGCACCCTGGTGGTCTCCACCGCCATCGACGCCGCTCCGGCGACCGACGCTGCTGTCGTCGTGAACTACATCGACTGATCTTCAGCATTCAAAGGGACAGGCTTTACGCCTGTCCTTTTCTTTTTGCCGGGCGCTCAGGGCGCCGGAAGCGGTGCATTTGCCGGATGATGCGGGAAAAAAACGGTTTGAACGGTTGAAAATCTTTAGCAATATGGTATAATATAGACAAATCCTTATGCACATCTACAGACAAATTGGAGGAGATTATCATGGGACGTAATGCGATCGTCGGCCAGAGTGGCGGCCCGACTTCTGTTATCAACGCGAGCCTCGCCGGCGTGCTTCAGGCCTGCCAGAAGCGCGGCTGCGAACATATTTACGGCATGCGCCACGGCATCCAGGGTCTGCTGGAGGGCAAGTATATCGATCTGGGCGAGACCTGCGGCTCCACCCTGGAGATCGAACTGCTCAAGCGTACGCCGTCCTCCTATCTGGGCAGCTGCCGCTATAAGCTGCCGACCTATATCGAAAATCCCGAGGTCTATGCGAAGCTGTTTGAGATCCTCGATAAGCTCGATATCGGCTATTTTTTCTATATTGGCGGCAATGATTCCATGGACACCATCATGAAGCTGAGCGACTACGCCAAGGCGATCAACAGCCCGATCCGCTTCATGGGCGTTCCCAAGACCATCGACAACGACCTGATGGGCACCGATCATACCCCGGGCTACGGTTCTGCCGCTAAGTATGTCGCCACCGTGATGAAGGAGCTGTGCCGCGATGCTGCGGTCTACGGCACCAAGTATGTTACGATCGTGGAGATCATGGGCCGCAACGCCGGCTGGCTGACCGCGGCCGCCGCGCTCGCCCGCGGCGAGGACTGCGAGGGCGTCGATCTGATCTGCCTGCCGGAAGTTCCGTTCCATCTGGATCGCTTCATCCAGAAGATCGAGGCGCTGCAGAAGGATCATCCGTCCATCGTGATCGCGGTTTCCGAAGGCATCAAGACGCCGGATGGCCGCTATGTCGCCGAGCTGGCCAACGATAACCTCGCCGTTGATTCCTTCGGTCATAAGAGCCTCTCCGGCACCGCCCGCTTCCTGTGCCAGTATGTGCAGGAGCATCTGCAGACCAAGACCCGCGCGATCGAGCTGTCCACGCTGCAGCGCTGCGCCGCGCACATCACCAGCCGCACCGACATCACCGAGGCGTATCAGGTCGGCGGCGCTGCCGCTGTCGCCGCGTTCGACGGCAAGACCGGCATGATGGCTTCCCTCAAGCGCGTTTCCAACGATCCGTATCAGTGCGTGACCGAGCTGGTGGACGTCCATCAGTGCGCCAACCACGAGAAGAAGATCCCGATGGAGTGGATCAACAACTACCGCAACGGCATGACCAACGAGTTCCTCGAGTATGCCCGTCCGCTGATCCAGGCTGAGCTGACCCCGATTTACATCGAGGGCCTCCCGCGCCATATCTACATCAAGGACTGATCCCAATCACGACTGAGACCGCAGAAATCGCTGCGGTCTCTTTTTGTGTATACCGGCGCTGGGATGACGGAAGTCAGCGGGCGGCAGAGGATGAAAGCAAAGGCATATAAAATGCCGCCGGTTTTCCGGCGGCGTTGTTTTCCGATGAGTATGGCAAGATCAGGGCTTTTTGCCGTGCAGCTTGTCCTTGCCGGCGCGCGCAAGCAGGAAATCCCACAGCTGCGCGGCGGAAAGGGCGGATTGACCATCCGGGAGAAGGAAGGCGCGGGCGGGCGTGACATAGAGATAGAATGCATTTGCCGTGCGCCAGACGCCGTGGATAGAGTCCCAGGAGAAGCGCCCCTCCGGTTCGCTGACCATGTCGTTGATGACGCGAAGCTCCAATTCGGTCAGGTTGAGCGTGTACGCGGGGCGCAGCTTTTTGAGGCCGAGGCGCTTGCACTGATCATGCACCTGCACGAGGAAGGAAAGCACATAGGCGGCCGGCAGCGCGACGCCGATGATCAGCAGTACGGTGCCGATCATGGCCGCCTGCTCAGCGCGGTTTTCGAGCATGAAGCAGATCTGGGCGAAGAAGAGAAAAATGGCGCAAAAGAGCGCAGGGGCTTTCCATTTTTTGCGCAGGCGGAACGTATCAAACAGCGCGAAGCTGCGGAATATGGCGGAATTGATCCGGACATGGACGGTGACGGTCTGGGACATGACAGGCGGCCTCCTTGATCTGACGATGAAAATGCGATGACGGCAATGCGCGGCACATGGAGATTTATCAAAGGGAAAAATCACAAAGCGCACATCGTCGCGGCTCTCTATTTTTATCATAAGATAAGAAGAAATGCAACATACAGAAAGAAAAAATTGTCGAGCCTGCGGCACATATATTGTAAACTGGATAAATATTTATAAAGATCCTTGGATGATACTAGACAATGGGATAAAAAATGTGTTATCATATTGTCAACAAATCAGCGGGCGGATTGTGCCGTTCTGCTGAAATTTAGGCTAGGAGGAATTCCCTATGAAGAAGCTTCTCGCTCTCGTGCTGGCTCTGGTTATGGTCGCGGCTTGCGCCGTCGCTATGGCCGAGCCGATCACCCTGACCTACGCTGAGGTCAACCCGATCGACACCATCGTCGGTCAGACTGCTACTGCCTTCAAGACCAAGGTTGAAGAACTCTCCGGCGGCGAAGTCATCATCGACGTTCAGGCTTCCGGCGTTCTGGGCTCTGAGGCTCAGCTCCTCGACGGCATCCTGATGGGCGGAGACACCGTCGACTTCGTCCGTCTGTCCGCTTTCGCGCTGTCCAACTACGGCGTCAAGAAGGCCACCCTGCTGAACGTTCCGTACACCTTCGCTGACCGCGATCACTTCTGGGCGTTCGCCAACAGCGATCTGGCTAAGGAATTCCTCGAGGAGCCGAAGAACATCGGTCTCCCGGTTTGGGGCCTGTGCTACGCCGAGGAAGGCTTCCGTCACTTCTTCACCAACTTCCCGGTCAACGGCATCGCTGACCTGGCTGGCAAGAAGATCCGCGTTTCCGAGGACCCGATCATGGTCGGCATGGTCAAGGGCCTGGGCGCGAACCCGACCGTCGTTACCTTCACCGAGCTCTACTCTGCTCTGCAGACCGGCGTTGTCGACGGCGCTGAGCAGCCGACCGCGAACTACAAGGCCAACGCTTTCCCGGAAGTTGCCCCGCACTTCATCCTGGACGGCCACACCCTGGGCGCCGTGCAGATCGCTGTGACCGCTACCGGCTGGGCGAAGCTGAACGAGCAGCAGCAGGCCTGGATCATGGAAGCTGCGCAGTATGCTTCTGACTTCAACGCCGCTCTGTCCGCTGAGGCTGAGGCGAAGGTTCTCGAAGAGCTGAAGGCCGATGGCGTCACCGTCGTCGAAGTGACCGACAAGACCCCGTGGATGGAAGCCTGCGCCGACATCATCAAGGAAAGCACCAAGGGTCTGGAAGATACCTATCAGCAGATCCTGGACATGAAGCCCTGATTAAAAAAGCGACATCCCGGTAAACTCGTGAAGTAACAAATGGGGGTGCGGGGGAGAACCCCGCACCCTCTGCTTATGAAATTAAGAGATCTTAATGCGAAAGGACTTGAACGTCATGCCTAAGATTTTCGATGCGTTCGAGAAGATCAGGCCCGTGTACAACTGGACTTACAAGGTGGTTATGTTCATCTGTAAGATCCTGCTGATCGTGGACATTCTCGTAACGTCGATGGCTGTTGCAGGCCGCTATATTGAGTTCATTCCGGATCCGGCATGGTCCGAGCAGGTTGTTCTGACCTGCATGGTCTACATGGCCGTGCTCTCCGCTACCCTGGCGATTCACACCAATTCCCACATCCGTATGACCGTTTTCGACCAGTATCTGCCGTCCAAGGTCGTCAAGACCCTCGACGTCGTGGCTGATATCGCGGTTATGGTTCTCGGCCTGATCCTGCTGGTGAAGGGCATCGAGGTCTGCAACTCCCCGCTCGCCAAGTTCGGCAAGTACGAGTCTCTCCCGTGGCTGAGCCGCGTGTGGATGTATATCCCGATCCCGCTGGCCGGCGGCTCCATGATGATCTTCGAGATCGAGCAGCTGTTCGATCACATCAAGGCTTTCTTTGTGAAGGAGGTGCAGTAAATGAATCCTGAGGTCTTTTCTACGCTGGTTCTTCTGGGCAGCTTCCTCGTCATGATTTTCCTGCGCTTCCCGATCGCATACGCCGTTGGTCTCTCCACGGCGATCTGCCTGGCGCAGCAGGGCCTGAACCTGACCACGCTCCCGCAGCAGATGGTTAAGGGCATCTGGTCCTTCTCCCTGATGGCTGTTCCGTTCTTCATCACCATGGGCGTGTTCATGGGCACCGGCGGTATTTCCGACAAGCTGATCGCGCTGGCGAATGCGCTGGTCGGCTGGATGCGCGGCGGCCTGGCGATGGTTAACATCGTTGCGTCCTATTTCTTCGGCGGCATCTCCGGCTCCGCTTCTGCGGATACCGCTTCCCTCGGCTCCATCCTCATCCCGATGATGGTCGATCAGGGCTATGACGACGACTTCTCTATCGCCGTCACCATCACCTCTTCCTGTGAGGGCCTGCTCGTTCCGCCGAGCCACAACATGGTCATCTACGCCACCACCGCGGGCGGCATCTCCGTCGGCAGCCTGTTCCTGGCGGGCTATCTGCCGGGCGCTCTGCTCGCCGGCTCCCTGATGATCGGTTCCTACATCTTCTCCGTCAAGCGCAACTATCCGAAGGGCGATCCGTTCTCCCTGAAGAACTTCCTCAACCAGCTGAAGGTCTCCATCTGGGCGCTGGCTGCGGTCGTCATCGTTGTCTTCGGCGTTGTCGGCGGCGTGTTCACGGCGACCGAGTCTGCGGCTATCGCGGTTCTCTACTCCCTGTTCGTGTCCGTGTTCGTTTATAAGGGACTGGACTGGAAGGGCGTCTGGAAGTCTCTGGATCAGTGTGTTGAGACCCTGGCCATCGTTATGATCCTGATCTCCACTTCTTCCGCTTTCGGCTACTGCCTGACCACCCTGCATGTGCCGAACATGGCTGCGAACCTGATCACCTCCATCTCTTCCAACCCGATCGTCATCGCGATCCTGATCAACGTCATCCTGCTGATCCTGGGCATGATCATGGACATGGCTCCGATCATCCTGATCGCGACCCCGATCCTGCTGCCGGTTGCGACCTCCATTGGTATCGACCCGATTCAGTTCGGCATCATGGTGATCCTCAACTGCGGCATCGGCCTGCTGACCCCGCCGGTCGGTTCCGTTCTGTTCATCGGCTGCGCCGTCGGCAAGCGTCCGATGGACAAGGTCGTCAAGGAGACCCTGCCGTTCTATCTGTGCATGATCATCGCGCTGCTGCTGATCACCTTCATCCCGAGCATCTCCCTGTTCGTGCCGAAGGTTCTTGGCGGCTACACCACGACTGCTGTGGGCGTTCTGGGCATGCTCTAAGCTGCGCTTAGATAACAAACGCATAATAAAAGAGCTTCCGAGTTTTTCGGAAGCTCTTTTTGTATAGCCGCTTGAAGCAGGAGAGAAGCGAAGAAGGGAGTCTGAGGGATGAAATCCCTCAGGCGGGTCTGGGCGGCAGCCCAGCGTACCTTACTTGTGCTTCTTCTTGCCGCTGGCGTAATTGCTGGTGAACTTGAAGTTATTGCCCGGCAGGATCGCGTTGACCACGATGCCGACGATCGCGGCGACAGCCAGACCGGAGAACTTCAGCGTGATGGCGCCGACCTCGAAGACGATCGCGCCGACGGAGGAGAAGGTGATGCCCAGCGCCAGGGACATGATCAGGGAGACGACGATGACGTTGCGGCTCTCGGCGAGGTCGACGTGGTTTTCAACCAGGTTGCGCACGCCGATGGCGGAGATCATGCCGTAGAGGATGAGGGACACGCCGCCGATGGTGCCGGCCGGCATCGCGGCGACGAGCGCGGCGAACTTCGGGCAGAAGGAAGCGAGGATCGCGAAGATGGCAGCGATGCGGACCACGCGCGGATCATAAACCTTGGTCAGCGCGAGGACGCCGGTGTTCTCGCCGTAGGTGGTATTGGCCGGGGCGCCGAAGAGGGAGGCCATCGCGGTCGCGATACCGTCGCCCATCAGGGTGCGGTGCAGGCCCGGATCTTCGATGAAGTTCTCGCCGACGGTCGAGGAGATGGCGCAGATGTCGCCGATATGCTCGATCATGGTCGCAAAGGCGATCGGCATGATCGCGATGATCGCGGAGATCAGCAGGTTGGTGTCACAGTTGCCGATGAGGGAGAAGACGGTGTTCTTGAACTTGACCGGCAGGCCGATCCAGGCGGCGGAAGCGACGCCGGAGAAATCGACATGGCCCAGCAGGGCGGCGAACACATAGGAGACCAGAACGCCCATCAGGATCGGGATGATCTTGAACATGCCCTTGCCCCAGATGTTGAAGATGACGACGGTCACGATCGCCAGCAGCGCAACGGCCCAGTTGCCGGTGCAGTTGTTGATCGCGGAGTTCGCCAGCGTCATGCCGATGCAGATGATGATCGGACCGGTGACGACCGGCGGGAAGAAGCTCATGACCTTTTCAGTACCGAAGCTCTTGACCAGGGCGGCCAGAACCAGATACAGGATCGCAGAGCAGGCGACGCCCACGCAGGCATACGGCAGCAGGGCCGCTTCGCCGTTCGGCGCGATGGCGGCATAGCCGGCCAGGAAGGCAAAAGAACTGCCCAGGAAAGCCGGAACCTTGCCCTTCGCCAGGAAGTGGAACAGCAGCGTGCCCAGACCCGCAAACAGCAGCGTGGCGGAGACGCTCAGGCCGGTCAGCGCCGGAACGAGAACCGTCGCGCCGAACATGGCGAACATGTGCTGCAGGCCGAGGACGAGCATCTTCGGCAGGCCAAGGGAGCGCGCGTCGCGGATACCTTGATTTTCCATAATCAGGACTCCTTTAATATGAAATTTTGAAATGCAATTCCTGCATTTAAACCATCCGATATTATAGGGGAATTGTGGGCGAAAAACAAGCCCTCAGCTGCATGCCCTTGTGTTTTCTGTAAAAACCGGTTATAATATATGGCAGAATTGCTGTGCGAATTACCAAGGAGGAAGGACGAAAATGGGCTACATTGCCGGTATTGGCGGCGCCAATATGGATATCCACGGAAAGAGCGACCACAGAATCGTCATGCGCGATTCGAACCCGGGCACGCTGCATATGTCCATGGGCGGCGTATGCCGAAACATCTGCGAGAACCTTGCGCTTCTGGGAACGCCCGTGAAGCTGGTTACTGTCCTTGGCGATGATGCATATGGCCGCAGCCTCATGGAAGGCTGCCAGCAGGCCGGCATCGACATGAGCGCGGCGCGGATTCTGCCCGGCGAACGCTCCTCGAGCTATATCTCCTTCAACGATGAGAAGGGCGATATGCTGCTGGCCATGAGCGACATGCACATCATTAAAAAAATGGACGCCGAATTCGTCGACGCCTTCGAGCCCATCCTCAGCGGCGCGGATATTGTCGTTTGCGACGGCAACCTGTCGATGGAGGCGATTGAGCGGCTGACGGAAATCTGCCTCGCGCCCCTGTATCTGGATCCGGTATCCACCGCCTGGGCGAAGGAGCTTGCGCCGTTTGTCGGCAGCTTTGATACGATCAAGCCCAATCGCATGGAGCTGGGCGCGCTTGCCGGCTGCGATGTCGATACGTTCAGCGGCGTAATCCGTGCCTGCGATATCCTGATCAAAAAGGGCGTGCGCCGGGTGTTTGTGTCCCTGGGTGAGGAAGGGCTGCTTTATCGCGGACGAGAGGGAACGATTCACCGGATTGCAAGGCCGTATCATCGAATGATCAACGCGACCGGCGCGGGCGACGCCTCGATGGCCGGCATCGTCTGGGCGAGCCGTCAGGGCATGACCGCAGATGAAATCGTGCTGACGGCGATGGCCTGCGGCATGATCGCCATTTCTTCACCGGATACCATCAGCAGGGATATGAGCCCGGCTGCGATTGAAAACATGATAAAGGAGAATATTCTATGAACGCTGAGCTGCTGAAGAAGTACATGGATATCACCCCCGAAATTGAGGAGGCTGTCCGCACGGGCAAGCCCGTCGTCGCGCTGGAGAGCACCATTCTCAGCCACGGCATGCCGTATCCGGAGAATGTGGCGTTCGCCAAGGAAATTGAGAAGATCATCCGCGCAGAGGGCGCGATTCCCGCGACGATGGCCGTCATCGACGGCAGGCTCAAGGCGGGTCTGACGGAGGAAGAGCTGCTGCGCATGTGCGAGGGCAAGAACGTCCTCAAGGCCAGCAGGCGCGATCTGCCGATCGTCGTGGCCAATAAGCTGACCGCGGCGACGACGGTTGCGACGACGATGATCCTTGCCAGCCTTGCCGGTATCCGCTTCTTTGCGACGGGCGGTATCGGCGGCGTGCATCGCGGCGGCGAGGACTCCATGGACGTTTCCGCCGATCTTCAGGAGCTGGCGCATACGCCGGTCGCCGTCATCTGCGCGGGCGCGAAGATGATCCTGGATATCGGCCGCACGCTTGAGTATCTGGAGACGATGGGCGTTCCGGTGCTGGGCATGGATACCGACGATTTCCCGGCATTCTACTGCCGCAAGAGCGGCTTCGGCGTGGATTTCAACGCGAAGGCCCCGGCGGACGTCGCTGCGATTGCCAAGGTCAAGTGGGACATGGGCCTGCAGGGCGGCATGCTGATCGGCAATCCCGTGCCGCAGGAATACGCGATGGACTTTGACGCCATGTCGGAAACGATCGACAAAGCGCTTGCCGCCGCGGAGGCGGCGGGCGTCAAGGGCAAGAACATCACGCCCTTCCTGCTGGCGCATATCGTCGAGCTGACCGGCGGCGACAGCCTCAAGACCAACATGCAGCTGGCCTACAACAACGCGCGCGCTGCGGCCCGCATCGCTGTGGAATACGCGAAGCTGTAATTGCTCTGTATTTTAGTGCAATCAAAAGCGGTTCCTTTCCCCGAGGAGGAGAGGAACCGCTTTTTTTCATGTATTCTGGTCATTATCTGTCCAGCGTAAACTTCTCGCGCGCGATATCGTCGATGATATAGGGCGTGCGCTGGTAGACGTAGTAGTTGAGCCAGTTGGTGTAGATGAGGTTGGCGTGGCTGCGCCAGGTGACGCGCGGAGGCTGCGTGTCGTCGTCGCCGGGGAAGTAGTTTTTCGGCACGTCGATGGGCAGACCTGCGTTCTTGTCGCGCTCGTATTCGAGCTTCAGCGTCTCCGCGTCGTATTCGCTGTGTCCGGTGATGAAGATCTGGCGTCCCTTGTCGGTTGCGATCGCGTAGATGCCCGCTTCCTCGGAGGAGGCGAGGATCTTCAGTTCCGCTACGCGCTCGATATCCGCGCGGTCGATCGTCGTATGGCGCGAATGGGGAACGCAGAACGTGTCGTCGAATCCGCGCAGGAGCATGGAGCTGCGGCGCTCGACCCTGTGCTCGAAGACGCCGAAGAGCTTTTTGTCCAGCGGAATCTTCCTGACGCCGAAATGATAATAAAGACCCGCCTGCGCGCCCCAGCAGATATGGAACGTGCTGGTGACGTGCGTCTTGGACCATTCCATGATCCGGCAGAGCTCCTCCCAGTAATCCACCTGCTCGAATTCCATCTGCTCGACAGGCGCGCCCGTGATGACCATGCCGTCAAAATGCTGATGCTTGACGTCGTCGAAGGTTTTGTAGAAGGAGAGCATGTGCTCGCGGGAGGTGTTCCGGCTTTCCCGGCTGGTCGTCATGATCAGCTCCAGCTCGATCTGCAGCGGGGAATTGCCCAGCAGGCGCGCCAGCTGCGTCTCGGTGACGATCTTGGTCGGCATCAGGTTGAGCAGCAGAATACGCAGCGGGCGGATATCCTGCGTGACGGCGCGGCGTTCGGTGATGGTGAAGATGTTCTCGCTTTCGAGCGTCGCGCGGGCGGGCAGGGATTCGGGGATCTTGATCGGCATAGAAATCCTCCTTGTGCGTGATGGGGGATCAGAGGCGAATGATGTTCATGCCGCGGGCGTCCTGCTCGTCGTGCGTGACGAGGATGAGCAGCTTGTCCTTGGCGGCTTCGTGCAGCAGCGTCAGCATGGCGGCGTGCGTGCCGTCGTCCAGCGCGCGGAAGGGCTCGTCCATCAGCAGAATGTCCGCGTCGAAGGCGAGCGCACGGGCAAGCGCGGCGCGCCGCTTCATGCCGCCGGAAAGGGAAGCGGGGTAGGCGTCGCCCTCTTGGCCGAGCCCGACGCGCTCCAGCCATGTCTGCGCCGTCTGCGCGCTGCCGCAGACGAGGGCGACATTCTCGCGCACGGTCTTCCACGGAAGAAGGCGATCCTCCTGAAAACACAGGACGATGCGCGCATCGCTGCTGATGCGCACAGCGCCGCTTTGGGGCGTTTCCAGCCCGGCGATCAGGCGCAGGAGCGTCGTCTTGCCCCGGCCGGATGGGCCGAGCAGGGCGTATTTTCCGGGGCCGGAGAAGGAGAGCGAAAGCCCGGAGAAGATGCGCTTTTCGCCGTAGGCCATCGAGACGCGCTCCAGTTCGATATGCGTTTCAGTCATGACGCACCTCCGTCAGATGGCGCGCAGCCCTTTTCAGCAGCGCTTCCAGCAGCACGCTCACGACGATGATCGTCAGCGTCCAGGCCAGCAGGCTGTCCGTTTCCAGATAGATTTTCGATTCGTAGATCCTGCTGCCGACGGCCAGCTTTGGCACGCCGATAACCTCCGCCGCGACGACGGCCTTCCAGCAAAGGCCGATTGCCGACAGGCAGCTCTGCAGGAAGGCGGGAAGCACAGCGGGAACGTAGACGTTCAGCAGCGTCCTGCGGCGTCCGAAGCGATAGAGCATGGCCATTTCAAGCAGCTTCGGATCGATCGCGCGGACGGCCTGCGTCAGCGCGGAAAAGACGACCGGCAGCGTCATCAGAAAGCCGGTGAGAATGGGCACGCGCGGGCTGGAAAGCCACACGAGCGCCAGCACGATGAACGAAGTCACGGGCGTCGCGCGGACGGCGGAAAGCAGCGGGGATAGCAGCAGATCGGCGATCTTCCAGCGCAGGCACAGCGCGCCCAGCAGCACGGCGAAGGCGATGCCGAGCGCATAGGAAAGCAGCGTGCGAAGAAGCGTCGCAAAAAGCGACTGATAAAACGCCGCCTGCGGCAGCAGGCTGAATAGCTTGGCGATTACCGCGCCCGGCCCGGGCAGGAGCAGCGGCTGATCGATGATCCGCGCGAGAACAGCCCAGAGCGCGACATAGAAAACCAAAACGCCCGCGCGCGAAAGCAGGCCTTCGGCGCGCGGGCTGAAACGTTTAGCGGGCATAGTAGAAATCGTCGCCCGGCAGCGCGCCGCCGATGGAGGCGGGATTGGCGTTGTAGAGCACGGTATAGAGCGGGCTGATCTGCTTGCGCATCTCAGCGCCCTCGATGAAGACGATGTGGCAATTCGGGATCGCGCGCTGGGCGACGGCGGCCTTGGGCATTACGCCGTGCTTTTCGACCAGCTGGCTGGCGGCCTCGGGATCGCTGTTCACCATCTCCACGGACTTGCTGTAGGCGTCCATGAACGCTTCGACCTTCTCCGGGTTTTCCTCGGCGAAGGCGCGGCGGACGATCACGCAGCCCATGGAGAGCACCATATCGCTGCCGGCCTTTTCAGCGGCGGCTTCGAAGGCGGCGGTCACGTCGATCACGGCCTTGAGCGCGTCGTTCTGCATCAGGGCGCTGGTGACGTGCGGCTCGGGCAGGATGCCGATTTCAGCCTTGCCCGCGGCCATGAGGGTGGCCAGCTCGCTGTGCTCGGCGACGTATTCGATCTCGACCTTGTCGGTCAGGCCGTTCTGCTCGAGGATATAGCGGACCACATACTCCGGCACGCTCGCCTGTCCGGTCGCGTAGACCTTGCGGCCTGCGAGGTCGTCGAAGGAATCAATCGAATGATCGGAGGAGACGACGTGCAGAACGCCCAGCGTATTGAGCGCCAGCAGCTGGACGCTGCCCTTGGTCTTCTGGTAGAGGGTCGCGGCGAGGTTCGTCGGGCAGGCGGCGATGTCTGCGCTGCCGCTGGCGATCGCGGCGACGATCTCATCGGCGGCGCCAACGAGGGTGAACGCATAGGCGGGGTCTTCCATCACGCCGGAAAGACCGATGCCGGTCGGGCCCTTGAGCGCGAAGACGCGGACGGGCTCGTCGGCGGCACCGCAGGCGGCCGTTGCCAGCACAAGCGCAAGCGCCAGTGCAGCGGCAAGAAGCGTTTTCAAAGATTTCATCGAAAGGATGCCTCCCTGTTTTGGTGATGTGGATGGGATCGCAGAAAACCGGTTTTGTCCGGCAAGCAGCTGGATATGCAGCGATTTGCCGGCAGGTTTAAAGCCCAACCAGTATACCATAATCGGCGCGGATTTACAACTTTGTTACAGGGACGTAGCGCGCATTATGTTATAATAAAAACATACGGAGGGATGGTTATGACCGATATCATGATTGTGGAAGACGAAGCGGCGATCCGGCAGGTGATCGCGATGCATCTGCAGCTCGTTGGCCATGGCGTGCGCGAGGCGGAGGACGCGGCAAATGCCCGCAGCCTGATCGCCGAAAAGAAGCCGGATCTTGCGCTGCTGGACATCATGCTGCCCGGCGAGGATGGCTTTTCTCTGGGCGAATACCTGATCGGAAGGGACGTGCCTGTGCTGTTCCTGACGGCGAAGACCGCCGTAACGGATCGCGTACGCGGGCTGTCGATGGGCGCGCAGGATTATATCCTCAAGCCCTTTGAACCGGCGGAGCTGCTGGCCCGGGTGGAGAATATCCTCCGGCGCACGCGGAAGGAGGATACCACGCTGATCTGCGGCGGGCTCATGATCGATTTCGCTGCGCGGCGGGTGATGCGCTCGGGCGAAGAGATCCCGCTGACCACGCTGGAATTTGACCTGCTGGCGATGCTCGCGCGCAGGCGCAATGTCGCCATGAGCCGGGAGGAGCTGCTTG
Source organism: Clostridia bacterium (assembly GCA_017436605.1). Classification (GTDB taxonomy): domain Bacteria; phylum Bacillota; class Clostridia; order Christensenellales; family Aristaeellaceae; genus Ventricola. Next base: position 24,794 of record JAFSCW010000021.1, read on the forward strand.
CCGGCGTATGGGGCTATGACTATGCGGGCGAGACGCGTACCGTGGACGTCCATGTTCAGCGCCTTCGCGGGAAGATCGGCGCGCAGCATATCGAGACGGTGTATAAATACGGATACAGGTTCAACGGTCATCCGGAGGGGAACACATGAGGACAAAGATTGCCGCCGCCATGACAGCGCTGGCGCTGCTGCTGTTTCCGCTGGGCGCGCTGTTGATCGTCCATCAGGGCTTTCAGCTCATGATGGAGCAGGAACGCGCGCGCGCCCTTTCCGAGGAAGCGGCCATTGCCCGCGCGGTGGCGCTGGAATTATCGGATGATTCGCGCGAGGAACTGTTTCTGACGGCGTCCGGGCTGCAGCGGCGCTATGGCTCCTCTTCGCTGAGCGTTGCGCTTGCCTATCGGGGCGAGATGATGGCCGGCGCGGCGCGGCCGCAGGCGGCGGGCGCGCAGGAGCTGCTGGCCACGCAGAGCCGCGCGACGCTGCTGGATGGCGCCGCGCAGCAGCTCCATATCGCGCACAGGCTCTCGGAGGATCTGACACTGCTGGTGACCTCCGATGTCTCGGGGGTGTATACGTTCCGCCGGGATCTGGCGCTCTGGTCGGGCGGGCTGAGCCTTGTGGGCGTGCTGCTGAGCGGCCTGCTCTCCGTGGTCGTGTCCGGCTGGCTCGCTCGTCCGTTCAAGCTGCTGGCGCAGCAGAGGCAGGAGCTGATCGACGCGCTTGCCCATGAAATGCGCACGCCGCTGACGGCGATTCTTTGCGGCGTGCGCCTGCTGGAGCGGGCGAATCTGGACGAGGAGAGCCGCGCGTCGCTGCTTGCCTCCATGGGCAGGGAGACGCAGCGCCTGACGGACATGGACGAGCGCCTGCTGCTTCTCACGCGCCTTGAGCACGATGCGCCGGAATGGACGGCGTTTTCCTCGAGGGAGATGGCCCGGGAGGCGCTTGCCGTGTTTGATGGCGTCGAGCTTTCCGGCGGGGATGCGCAGTTCCGCGCCGAGCGCGAGCTGACCATTCTGCTTCTGCGCAATCTGGTCGTCAATGCCCTGCGCGCAGGCGGCAGCGAGCCCGTGCGCGTGGTGCTTTTGCCGGATGGCTTCTCCGTCACGGACTGCGGATGCGGGATGACGAAGGAACAGGTCGCCCGTGCGTTTGAACCGTTTTATAAGGCGGATAAATCCCGCACGCGCGCGGCTGGCGGCGCGGGGCTTGGGCTTTCCCTGTGCAGGAAAATCGCGCAGCTGCACGGCGGCGGCCTTGCGATCCAATCCGAGCCCGGCCGGGGGACGTGCGTTGTTTACCACTTTGATACAACCCGGTGAAGACTCTGAAATCGCCTGATTGCTACAATACAGATACTCCGATACAGAACCTCTGATTCGATACCCCTGCGAGGGCCGAAGGAGGAGCGGAGGGCGACCGGAAAGCCCTTCGCGTCAGACGGAGAATACGGAAATCAGGAAAGGATGACCAGAACATGAAGACATGGAAAAAGGGTTTTGCGGCGCTTGCCTGCTGCCTGCTGCTTCCGGCGGCCGCGCTCGCTGTGACGGAGGGCGTCGTGGAAGCTGCGCCTTCGGTGGAGATGGAAAGCGTCGTCGGCGGGCAGGAGGCGATGGTCTCCTATCTGCCGGACGAGAGCTACTACGCGGGCTATGGCGATTGGTACCCCGCGTGGGAGAACGCGCAGGAATGGGTGGAGAGCAGGTTCGACGGCGAATGCTATCACGACGTCGAGCAGCGCCCACGCATGACGGCGGGCGAAGCCGCGCGCGCGATGAAGCTGCTGGAGGATTACAGGGCGGGCAGAATCGCTTACGAAGGCGAGAGCGTCCTCAACAAGATGGAGGATGTGATCGTCGGCGTGTATGCGCTGGATCCCGCAGATTATGCGGGCGAGGCGGCGTTTGTAATCCTGCCCGGTCCGTGCATGACGGACGAGCAGCTCCTCGCCGTTATCGCTGCGTATGATCAGCTGGGGCTTGTGTTCGATCCGTATGCACTCAGCGCAAAGAATTGCGCACGCGGCGGCGGTATCGAGACCAATCGCTTCCTCGTCGAGGAGGAACGCGCGCGCTATCAGACGTTGGCGCGGCTCATTGAGCATGGCCTGCTGGATGCGGCCGCTGCGGACGAGACGCAGGCGATCCAGCCGAAGCTCGACAGCCGCTACTTCTGCGGCCTGCCCGATTTCACCATCCGCCCGTACCGCGCCGCGACGGACGAGGAATTCGTGGCGATGCTCGTCCAATTGGGTTATCATGACATGACCGGCGAGATCGACTACAACGCGGTAGAAAAGGAAAGCAGGGCGATTCTGCACGACAGGCTCGATACGGCGCTTTCGATGGAACTGAGCTACATCTATAATGAGGGCAGTTATGTGCCTGCGCTCTATGACAAAAACGGAAAACAAGGGTATGACTGGAACGAGCCCGGACGCAGAAGCTACGGCGCAAGCTTTACCTACCATACGCCGGACGGCGTTCTCGTCTATGTGAATACGGCGTTCGATGGGGAAACAAAGCAGCTCGTGAGCGCGAGCGCGATGCACAGCCGGGATGACAGCGACCAGCATATGACCGAAACAGCGCCCGCGCAGGAGCTGATCATGGCAGAGCTTGCCACGGTGGAAGAGCGGCTGGGCCTTTCCGGACTAAATTGGAATATTCTCTACGAGGACGAAACCTGGACGAACTGGGGCGAGTGCATTCCGGCGCGCGCGCAGGTCGCCGAAGGGGAATGGCTGACCGTCTTTATCGGCAAAGACGACGGCAGGGAGCATGGCATGGAGATCAGCAGCGGAACGCTGGTCGAGAGAATTGCCGGAGATGAGGGACCGGTCAATGGATAATCAGAAAATACGCAGATTCGCGTGTATGCTCGCGGCAGTTCTCTTTCTTCCTGTGCATGGCTTTGCTGTGACCGAGGGCGTGGTGGAGGCTGCGCCGGAAGTAAAGATTGAGATTGAACGGCTTTCTTCCGACCAATATTGGCCGGACGAGGAACTCTATGCAGGACCCGAATATATTCCTCCTTGGGCGGACGTTTCAGCATATACACAGCTCCGGATTGAAATGGATAGCTATGCACCGCTGATGCGGCGTCCGGAGTTGACGCAGGGAGAGATTCGGCGCGCTGAAAAGCTGATGGAGGCGTATCAGTCCGGTGAACGTATGGGAGACGGAGCTGCTGTCCTGAACAAACAGGAACACGTGGTTGTTGGCGTTTATCCTATTGATCCGGCAGATCATGGCGGCGAATGCGTATATCTCGTTCTGCCGGGTACCTGTCTCAGGGATGAAGAAATCCTTTCGGTGATCGACGCATACGCTATGCTTGGACTTCAATTTGATCCACATGCGCTGCATGCACGAAACTGCATGCGTGGAGGCTGGATGGATACAAGCAGAATGTACGCGGACGAGGAGCTTGAACGCATGAAAGCGCTGCGCGCTGGAATTCAGCGCGGTGAAGCAGGAGAAGCGGTTGATGGTAGTGTGAGTTTGTCGCTGTATCCTGCTTATTTCGGGGGGAAGAAATCATTTGAGATTCTCCCATATAGAAAGCTGTCGGATGGCGAACTGACTGCGCTTTTGCTGAAACAGGGTGAACGGGATTTTTCGGGTGAAATTGATCTGGCTGCGTTGGAGATGCGGGCCAGAAGAGCGCTTTTCGCTTGGCTTGGCTGCGACCAGGAAGTGCCGCTGCTGCATACGCAGGCAGATTTTCCTTATCTGCCTGTATCACTGGATGAAAAGGGCTTGGCGAGCTATAACGGCCAAGAGCGCATGGGCGTGCAGTTTACCTTCGGCAAGGAAAATGCTGTACAGCAATGGAGCTATACCGCGAATGTGCTGTTCGATGCGGAAACGGAAGAAATACTGTCCATGCGCAAGGAGTATGTGTGGAATGATGCGCTGACACAGGAAAATCGCTCTGATCCCGAACTGACGGATGACCGATCGGGACTGGTATTTTTGCAGGCAGGCGCAGATAGGATGACAGGCTGCGAAGGCGTCAGCATGATGCTCGCGCCCGGAACGGATGATGCGCATATTGTTGGATATGGAATGACGGACAACGGATGGCGGATTGCGCTTACAGTTGAGCGTTCCTCCGGGAATATGGTTGCGCATGAATATGTGCGTGCAGAGAATGCGGTCAGTTGGGATGAACTGGATAGCTGGCAGCAGGCCGCTGTTGATGCGCATGAGCAGGCTTATGGTGTTAAGGCACAGAATATCCATCTGTGGAAGATTCGGATGGAGCAGGAGCGTGTCGTTGTTGAATTCAGCTATCAGGTCTTCGGGGAAACAACAGAAACCAGGCAGGCGATGGCGGAGTTTGATCGCGAGACGGGTGAACTTCTGGCAACGAACTACACAGAAGGAACGAGAGAGACAGTACTCGGACGATAATGCACATGAAGAAGACGGGGTTTTGCAGATTGCAGAAGATGCTTAGAGGCTAAGGCTCCCTCCGGGAGGGGGCTGTCAGCGAAGCTGACAGAGGGAGCCGGCGGGCGACCGGACTGCGGAGAATACCGTACGTCATCCCTTTGCCAAAGATGCAAAATACGCCACCAAAAAACAAGCGCCGCTGCCGGACAGTTCATCCGGCAGCGGTGCTTATTATTATCGCTTAGAGGTTCTCTCCGTTCTGTTCCATGACGGTCTTGTACCAGTAGAAGCTGTCCTTGACGATCCGCTCCTGCGTCTGATAGTCGACGTAAATCATGCCGAAACGATCGGTATAGCCGAAGGCCCATTCGTAATTGTCCATCAGCGACCAGGCGAGATAGCCGATGGCGTCCACGCCGTCCTCAGCGGCGCGCTTGTAGGCGCGCAGATAGCGGTGCATGTAGTCCTGCCGCTGCGGGTCGTGTACCTTGCCGTCCAGGCTCACGACGTCGTGGCTGGACATGCCGTTTTCGCTGATCATGAAGGGAAGCTTGTAGCGCTCGTAGAGGAACTTCGGGCCCCAGTACAGCGCGTCCGGCGTGATGGGCCACTGGATGGCCGTCTTCGGATGGCCGACGGGCTGGGGGACCATCTCGTAGCCCTGCGCATTGTCCGCAGCGCGGACGACGTCGCCGTTGTAGATGTTCTGGCAGTAGAAGTCCAGCGGCTGGTGGATCGTCTCCAGATCCTTTTCCCAGCCCTGAGGCAGATACTGGCCGAGGAGCCTGAGCCCCTGCTCGGGGTAGCTGCCCAGAATCGGCGGATCGCTCCACCAGCTGACGTTGAAGGCCCAGCCCTCGGGATTGTCGCCGACCTGGAAATAGGCTCTGCGGGCGGCTTCGATATCGGCTGGATCTTCGCTCGCCGGGATGCGCGCATCGCCGCAGGGGGCATAACCCACCCGACAGCCGGGCGCATATTTGCGCAGCGCCTTGACGGCGAGGCCGTGCGCCATGAGGACGTGATGGCTCATGACGACCGTTGAGGAGAGCGGAAGCCGGTAGCCCGGGGCGTGTTCGCCCTTGCCGTAGCCCAGGCCGATGAAGCACTGCGGCTCATTGAAGGTGATGAAATCCTTGACGCGGTCGCCGAAGCGCTCGGCGCACAGCGCGGCATAGGCCTCGAACCACTTCGGGCTCTCCGGGTTTTCCCATGCGCCCCTGGCCTGCAGTGCGGCAGGATAGTCCCAGTGGAACAGGGTCACGATCGGGCGGATACCGGCGGCGATCAGCTCGTCGATGAGGTCGCTGTAAAACTGCACGCCCTTTTCGTTGACCTCGCCCACGCCCTGCGGAATCAGGCGCGGCCAGGAGATCGAGAACCGGTAGTTCTTCACGCCCATTTCCTTCATGAGCGCGACGTCTTCGCGGAAGCGATGGTAATGGTCGCAGGCGACGTCGCCGGTATGTCCCTCGAGGATCTTGCCAGGCTCATGCGAGAAGCGATCCCATACGCTCGGGCCCTTGCCGTCTTCGTACGCCGCGCCCTCGATCTGATAGGAGGCGGTCGCCGCGCCCCAGATAAAGTCCTTGCGGAAGCTCACTCTTTGACACCTCCCAGCGCAACGCCCGCGATGATGTACTTCGACAGGGCGAAGTAGACGATGAACAGCGGCAGCACCGTCAGCGCCAGGGCGAGGTAGACCGTGCCATAATCCGTGCGGAAGCGGTCGCTCTTGAGCAGGGAAACGAGCATCGGCATCGTGTACTTGTCCTGCGAGTTGATGAGCATCGTCGGCTCAAACAGGCGATTCCAGCTGCCAACGAAGCAGAAGATTGCCTGCGTGGCCAGCGCCGGCTTCATCAGCGGCAGACAGATGGTGTTGTACGTGGCGAATTCGCTGCTGCCGTCGATGCGCGCGGCTTCGACAATCTCCAACGGCAGGCCCGCAATCATGTACTGGCGCATGAAGAACACCAGGGACGGCGAGGCGATTGCCGGGATGATCAGCGGGATGAAGGTGTTGACGAGGTTCAGCTTGTACATGAAGGTGAAGAAACCGACAGCGGATACCTGCGTCGGGATCATCAGGACGACCATGATGAACGTGAACGCCAGCTGACGCCCCTTGAAGCGGTAGACCACCAGGCCGTAGGCCGCGAGGGTAGAGAAGTACAGCGCGAGCACGGTCGAGCAGGTGGCGATGAACATGGAGTTCCACATGCCCTGCAGGATGTCGAAGTTCTGGCGCTCATTGAGCGTCTGCCAGTTCGTGAGCAGCATGTCGCCCGGAATCAGGCTCATGCCCTGCTGGATGGAATAGTTGTCGCGCGTCGCGTTGACAAACATGACCGCGAACGGGAAGATTGAAAGCACGCACAGCGCGATACAGACGATATAGATGACCGTCTTTTCAGCAGCGAGGGCCTTCGAATAGCTCTTTGGCTCAGTCCTCTTGCTCATGCCTTCGCCCCCTTTCTGGCTTTCCTTTGCGCCTTGCGGGCACGGGCTTCATCCCTGTCGCTCATGATGAAGAACAGGATGATGCTCAGCACGCCGGTGAACAGGAACAGCAGAACGGAAACCGCAGCGCCGCGGCCGTAGTCCTTCGTGCCGGTGTAGACAAGCTCCATGATGTACATGGTGACGGTCATGGTCATGTCCTTGGCCGGGGAGCCCTGCTGCTGCATCATCTGCGGGATGTCGTACATCTGCATGCCGCCGATGAGCGAGGTGACCAGGGTGTAGAGCATGATGGGCTTGAGCAGCGGCATCGTGATTTTGGTGAAGATCTGGTTCGGCGTTGCACCGTCGACCTCGGCCGCTTCGAACAGGTTCGGACTGATGCCCAGCATGCCCGCGACGAGGACGATCATCGTGTTGCCGTACCACATCCAGAAGTTGATGAACGCGATGATCAGACGCGTGTGCCAGCCCTTCTCCAGGAAGGGGATGGCGACGGTGGCTGCCGTGCCGGTGTTGAGGTAGGTAGCCTTGTCGATCACACCAACCTGCGCGAGCAGGGAGTTGACCGGGCCCTGCGGATAGGCGAAGAGGGAATAGAACAAAACGGAAATGCTGGCTGCCGTGATGATGTTGGGCATGTAGACCATGACCTTGATGGCACCCTGGCCGCGGATCTTAAGGCGGGTATCCGTGAACCATTTTGCCAGCAGCAGCGCGAGCAGAATCTGCGGAATGAAGTTGATGACCCACATGATGATCGTGTTCTGGAAGGCCGCAATCGTGCTGCCCTTGGTGAGCACGTTTTGGAAATTCTTGAGGCCGTAGAACGTCGGGCCGACGACCTTGTTCGTGCCCGTGATCATGTAGCGCTGGAAGGCCAGATAGACAGTGTTAAGAAGGGGATAGGCCTGGAAAACCAGATAGACGATAAAGAATGGTGCGATGAAATAATAGCCGTACCGGGAGGTGTCGACTCCCTTGGCGTGCCGTTTTTTCGGCGTCTTCTGCGTCATACGTTTCACGCTCCCTTGAGAATGCGGTGTCCGCGCATGCGCACGATCGCCCGCTGAATTGCTGGATTCTGAATTGCTGAAGAAAAGGAACAGAACGGATAAGGAAAGAGGGAAGAGGAAAGGGGGTTCCTTGAACCCTCAAGGAACCCCCTCAGGGATTCAGAATTTACATCTGATGGCAAAGTGATCAGAAATTACTCAGCCATGAGCTCCGGATACATATCGACGACAGCATCCTTGAAGTCCTGGATAGCGGTCTCGTAATCCTTTTCGCCGGTGGCGTAGGCGTTGACCTGCTCGTCCATCTCGATGTTGATGTTCTGGTCGTAGGCGCTCATCGCAGAGATGTCGATCAGCGGAGTCACGGCCTGGAACAGGCTGTAGTGATCCTGGCCGCCCAGGAAGTCGAACGCGAAGCCGGCGTCGATGATGTTCTGGACAGCTTCGGTGTTGTTGACATAGTCCTTGGACTTGAGGCAGTAATCCTGCATGGAAGCGGTCTCAACGGTGAAGTACTCCATGATGTCCTTAACCAGCGGCAGGTTCTTCGCGGTAGAGGAAGCGGTCAGCCAGGTGCCGCCCCAGTAGTACGGCTGCGGGCCGTTGACAGCAGCCCAGTCGCCATAGGTGCCTTCGCCCGGCTTGGAGCCGCCGGAGTTGCCGACCATGGTCCACTGGATGCCCCAGGTGGAGAAGAAGTAGCCAAGGATAGAGTCGTTGCCGACGCCGGCGTTCCAGGCCTCAGACCACGGATTCGCCATGGCGGTGAGGTTCTCTTCGCGCAGGGTCTTGGCAAAGTCGAAATACCACTTGACCTGATCGTCGATCACGAGGTTGTAGGCGTCGTCAACCCACGGGGTGGAGCGGACGGTACGGACAACCTGCCAGACGTCGCCGTTGGACGGGATCAGCTTGGTCGCGCCGGCGGACTTTTCAGCCACTTCGCGGGCGGTGGCCAGGAAGGTATCCCAATCCTTAACCTTCTCCTGCATTTCTTCCGGAGTCTTCACACCGAGATACTTCTCGGCCAGGCTGCGGCGATAGAGGAACAGACCCGGGGCGGCCTGCCAGGAAGTGCCCTTGACAACGCCGTTGGAGTCGGTCGCGATGGTGACGGTGTACGGATACTGCTTGGCCATCTGGTCAGCGGTGATGCCGACCTGCTCGAGCGGCAGGGTGTAGTCGGAATCGACATACTTGAGCGCGTAGTCAGCCTCGATCAGGAACAGGTCGATCTGCTCGCCGGCAGCCAGCGCCGCGTCCAGCTTCTGCTGGTAAACGCCGTTGTCGTTCGGGTTGATGACGTACTCGATGACGTCGCCGTTCGGGAGGGTCATGGTGCCATCCTCAGCCACGGTACCGCCGACGGCCGGGATGTAGTAGTTCTTGAGCATGCCCTGGAATTCGTCGTTCCAGGAGTAGATGACGAACTTTTCGCCGGTGGCCGGGACGTCAAAGTCCGTGGTGTACGCTTCCGCATACGCGGGCATGAGCGAGCACACCATCATGAGGGCCATGATCAGAGCAACGAGTTTCTTCATGAGTGTTACCTCCTTTTTATTGATTACCCCTTCTATAGACGAAGAAGGGAAATCTGCGGATGAATCAGACAGTTCCGCCGGGGCGGACGACCGTCTCGCCGGGGATGAGCCGGCAGGGGATGGAGATGATCTCCTGGAAGGTGGTGCGGGGCAGCTCGATGAGATGGACGAGCTTCCTCGCCGCCGCGGCGCCGATGCTGCGCGTATCCTGCGCGACGGTGGTCAGCTGCGGCCGGCACAGCTGCAGCAGCGGGACGCCGTCGAATCCTGCGACGGAGATGTCCTCCGGCATGCGCAGCCCGGCCGCCTGAATGGCCTCGATGCCGCCGAGGGCGGCGTAGTCGTCGGGCATGATGATGCAGGTCGGACGATCCGCAAGCGAGAGCAGCTGCTCGGTCGCCTGCCGCGTAGCCGCGGGGTTGTGGTATTTGCTGGGCACGAGGTATTCGTCCGGCACGGAAAGCCCGGCCTCCTGCATCGCGCGCAGGAAGCTCGTCCGCCGGATGTCGGTGACGGCAGAGTGTTCGCCGTAGATGTAGGCGATGCGCGTATGCCCCAGCGATAGGATATGCTGGGCAAGCTCCGCCATGCCCTTTCTGTTTTCGGATTCCACGCAGCTGTGGTTGTGGAAGTGGTGGTCAACCGTCACCACGGGCAGTGGCCCGGAAATGAGTTCGAGCACCTCCGGGTCGTCGAAGTGGCAGTTGACGATGCCCACGCCGTCGACGTTGCGGTAGAGGCAGTGCTCCAGATAGGTCATCCGGTTCTGGCCGGTGTGGTGGGTGATGAAGGTGATGTCGTATCCCCTCCGCTCGGCTTCCGCCTTGAAGGATTCAAGCACCGGAGCGAAGTAGTGATGCGTAAAGCCGCTGTCGCTGTCGTCGGAAAAGAGGACGCCGAGGTTGAACGTGCGCCCGATTTTGAGTCCTCTGGCGATTGCGCTGGGCCGGTAGCCCATTTTGGCGGCCGTGCTGCGGACGAGATCGCGCGTTTCGTGGCTGACGTCCGGGTAGTTGTTGAGCGCTTTGCTGACGGTGGAGACCGACAGGCCGCAGGCGGCGGACAGTTCCTTGATTGTCACAGCCATCGGAACCATCCCTCCTACATCGAAAACGAAACAGAAACTAAAACGATTTCGTGAATTTATTATACTTCCATTGTCGGTAAAAATCAAGCATGATTTTGAAGAAACTGTCCATTTTTTACAAAAACATAGATGACTAGTATGTTAGTTGGTGGAAAAGGGGGATGATGAGCTGAAATGAATGCGATGAGAAAAGAGGCGAAGACGTTTTCGAAAATGCGCAAAAAAGAAAAGGGGCGAAATCGAAAAATAACCTTGCAATCCTGTAATAAATAAGGTATAGTTAGAAAAAAGAGATCGACAATTTGTTCGCAATCTAAAACGTTTTCGATTTGGCGAGAAATGAACAGGGAATACATGCCTGTTATTCCGGCTGAAGGAGGCAGAGAAACCATGAAATACGGTTATTTCGACGATCAGGCGCGGGAGTACGTCATCACCCGTCCGGACACGCCATCTCCGTGGATCAACTACCTGGGCAGCGAGGAATTCTTTACCCTCATGTCCAATACCAGCGGCGGATACAGCTTCTATAAGGATGCGCGCATGCTGCGCATCACCCGCTACCGCTACAACAATGTGCCCACCGACGCAGGCGGACAGTATTTTTACATCAAGGATGGCGACACCGTCTTCACGCCGGGCTGGATGCCGGTGAAGACGCCGCTGGACTATTACGAGTGCCGCCATGGACTGGGCTATACGCGCATCACGGCGGAGAAGCACGGCCTTGCCGTCTGCCAGACGTCGATGGTGCCCCGCGGCGTGAACGCACTGGTGACGCAGGTCGAGCTGCACAACCGCACGGATTACTATAAGGAAGTCTCGCTTCATAGCTTCGTGGAGTTCTGCCTGTGGAATGCGCAGGACGACACCACCAACTTTCAGCGCAATTTCTCCACGGGCGAGGTGGAGATCGAGGGCAGCGCGATCTACCACAAGACCGAATACCGCGAGCGCCGCAACCATTTTGCGGTCTATGCGGTCAATGCGCCGCTGGACGGCTTTGAAACCGACAGGGACACGTTCCTTGGCGCGTATAACGGCTTCGATCATCCCGAGGTGGTCTTCTCCGGCAGGAGCCGCAACTCTGTCGCCAGCGGCTGGGCGCCCATCGGCAGCCATCATCTGCATGGCACGCTGGCCCCGGGCGAGCGCGTGTGCTTCGTGTTCGTGCTGGGCTACTGCGAGAATCCGCAGGAGGAGAAGTTCATCGAGCCGGGCGTCATCAACAAGCGTCCGGCGTATGACCTGCTCGAGCGCTTTGACAGCGAAGCCAAGTTCTGCGCCGCTTTTGCGGAGCTGCGCGCGTATTGGGACGAGCTGCTCTCCATCTGGCAGGTGCAAAGCGGCGAGGATCGCTTCGATCGCATGATCAACATCTGGAACCAGTATCAGTGCATGGTCACCTTCAACATGTCCCGCTCCGC
>JAFSCW010000022.1 GCA_017436605.1 Clostridia bacterium
TAAAAGTGATTCATCGGCATGCCGTAGGGATAGCCGTCGTCGCCCTGCACGGACAAAACGCCGCGCTTCTCGGTTTTGAGCACCTCCATGCAGGTCTCCATCGGCAGCTGCTTATTCTTTCTGACCAGTTCTCTGAACATGCTTTTCCTCCTGTAACCCATTTTGCATTCATGCAGACAGAATACCCGACTCATTCCAGCCGCTCCATCGCCCAGCCTCTCGCCGCCTTGACCGCCGTGGGCAGCGGCAGCGCCTGCAGTTCATCGCGCGTGACCCACTGACCATCCGGCACGTCCACCGTTTCATCTGCGATGAGCGCATGCACGTCCATCTCCCAGATCAGATGGGTAAACACATGCCTTGCATGCCCGACCGGCTCGTCATAGGCCGCGCGGATTCCCTTTTCTTCCAGCGCAGCGCAGAGCTCTGCCGGAGTGCCTTTTTCCAAAACATCCGGGAAAACAAACAAGCCGCCCAGCAGCTTTTCCTTCCTTTTGGTTATCAGCACGCGATTGCCGCAGAACACCAGCAGCACTGCGCGCTTCTCGACGCGCTGCGCCTTCTTCTTTGCCTTGCGCGGAAGCTCGCCCGCGATTCCCATCGCCAGACCGCGGCAGCTTTCACGGACGGGACACAGCAGGCATTTCGGGTTTTTGGGCGTACACATCACAGCGCCCATTTCCATCATCGCATTGGCAAACGCGCCGGGGCGGTCATGCGGCACCAGCGCCTGCGTCATTTCCGTGATCGCGCGCCGCACGGCAGGCGTGCCGACGGTATCCTCCATGCCGAAGTACCGGCAGATGACGCGCTCCACGTTGCCGTCGACCGCCGCCGCCGGAATACCGAACGCGATCGAAGCGATTGCGCCGGCCGTATAATCGCCCACGCCCGGCAGCGCGCGCAGCGCAGCGACGTCCGCCGGAAGCGCCCCGCCGTATTCGCTGACGATCAGCCTGGCCGCCTTATGCAGCGAGCGGGCGCGGGTATAATACCCCAATCCCTCCCAATATTTGAGAAGCTCTTCCTCTGCGCCGGACGCCAAATCCTGCACGGTCGGATAGCGCGAGAGAAAGCGTTCATAATAGGAAATAACTGTTTCGGCCCGCGTCTGCTGCAGCATGATTTCGGAAACCCAGATCCGGTAGGGATCCTTCGTAAGCCGCCAGGGCAGGTCGCGATGTCCGCCGTCATACCAGGCAAGCACGGAACGCGTGAATTCAAGATCGTTCATAACACCCTCCATGACAGAATTGTACCACGAAACCGACATCTGCGCCACCGTCTGTGTCAAAAGAAGCAAAATCAAAAGAAAATCTGCCTGAGGCATTGTTTTCGCGCATTATTTTCCAAATTCCGGATAAAATGAAGAATGTATGGAAAATTTGTTAATATTTCCGTCTTGCCTGTTTTTCCCAAGTCGCGTATATTATATCTTGTTTTAGCACTCACCCGTTGCGAGTGCTAATAAGATACAACCGACAGCTGATAACCTGAAGGAGGTAAAATAAGATGAGCCTGAAGCCCCTGTTTGACCGCGTTGTGATCAAGGACGCGGAGATGGAAGAAACCACCAAGGGCGGTCTGATCCTCGCTTCCACCGCGAAGGAAAAGCCGCAGTATGCGCATGTTGTGGCCGTTGGCCCGGGCGGCGTTGTCGATGGCAAGGACATCGTCATGCAGGTCGAGGTCGGCCAGAAGGTCGTCTATTCCAAGTACGCCGGCACCGAGATCAAGATCGACGGCGAGGAATACAAGATCGTCCGCCAGAACGACATTCTGGCGATCGTCGAATAAAGGGCTGCCGCCCTTAAAACCGCTTGAGGGACATTGTCCCTCAAACTCCCTTCTTCGCTTCGCGGCGGTTTCAGGCCGCAAGCAGATTGAAGACGAATGTTTATTGGAGGAAATGAATTATGGCTAAGCAGATTATCTTCGGCGAAGAGGCCCGCCGCTCTCTGGAGCGCGGCATCAACGCTCTGGCGGATACCGTCAAGATTACCCTGGGCCCGAAGGGCCGCAACGTTGTCCTCGACAAGAAGTATGGCGCGCCGCTGATCACCAACGACGGTGTCACGATCGCCAAGGAAATCGAGCTGGAGAACGCCTTTGAGAACATGGGCGCTCAGCTGGTGAAGGAAGTCGCGACCAAGACCAACGACGTCGCGGGCGACGGCACCACCACCGCCACCCTGCTGGCTCAGGCCATCATCCGCGAGGGCCTGAAGAACCTCGCCGCCGGCGCGAACCCGATGGTCCTGCGCTCCGGCATTGAGGCCGCCACCGCCGCTGCGGTCGAAGGCCTCAAGGAGATGAGCGTCGCCGTCGCCGACAATCAGGCGATTGAGAACGTCGCGGCCAACTCCGCCGCCGATGCGACCATCGGCAAGCTCGTCGCCGAGGCGATGGAGCGGGTCGGCAAGGACGGCGTCATCACCGTCGAGGAGAGCAAGACCATGGAGACCAACCTCTCTCTGGTCGAGGGCATGCAGTTCGACCGCGGCTATGTCTCCGCCTACATGGCGACCGACATGGACAAGATGGAAGCCGTGCTCGACAATCCGTTCATCCTCATCACCGACAAGAAGATCTCCAACATTCAGGAGATTCTGCCGCTGCTGGAGCAGGTCGTTCAGGCCGGCCGCAAGATGCTCATCATCGCCGAGGACATCGAGGGCGAGGCCATGGCGACGCTGGTCGTCAACAAGCTGCGCGGCACCTTCACCTGCGTCGCCGTCAAGGCGCCGGGCTTCGGCGACCGCCGCAAGGCCATGCTGCAGGATATCGCGATCCTCACCGGCGGCCAGGTCGTCTCCGAGGAGCTGGGCTATGAACTCAAGACCGCGACCATCGACATGCTGGGCACCGCCCGTCAGGTCAAGGTCGACAAGGACAACACCGTGATCGTCGAAGGCGCCGGCAACCCGGCCGAGATCGCCGCGCGCGTCGCGTCCATCCGCAACCAGATCGGCGAGACCTCTTCCGATTACGACCGCGAGAAGCTCCAGGAGCGTCTTGCCAAGCTCGCCGGCGGCGTGGCCTGCATCCAGGTCGGCGCTGCGACCGAGATCGAGATGAAGGAGCGCAAGCTCCGCATCGAGGATGCGCTCGCTGCGACCCGCGCTGCCGTTGAGGAGGGCATCGTTCCGGGCGGCGGCACCGCGCTGCTGGCCGTTCTGCCGAATGTGCAGGCCATCCTGCCCAAGTACACCGGCGACGCCAAGACCGGCGTGCAGATCGTGCTTCGCGCGCTCGAGGAGCCGGTTCGCCAGATCGCCGCGAACGCGGGCGTCGAAGGCTCCGTGATCGTCGAGAAGATCAAGCGCACCAAGAAGACCTCCTTCGGCTATGACGCGCTGAACGACAAGTACGTCGATATGGTCGAGGCCGGCATCATCGACCCGACCAAGGTTACCCGCAGCGCGCTGCAGAATGCGGCTTCCGTCGCGGCGACCGTGCTGACCACCGAGTCCCTCGTGGCCGATCTCCCGGAGAAGAATCCGGCTCCGGCTGCTGCGGGCGCTGATATGGGCGGCATGTATTGATTTCCAACCGCAAGGAGCTCTCCAAAAATGGAGAGCTCCTTTTTCTGTTCTTTTTTTCTTCATATTCGCTTCATCTGTCAGGTCTAGAATCTATGAAGGCATTGACTGTATGCAGGTTCATGGCGGGAATATTTCCCCCATCCTTGCGGATCGTCCGCAATTCGGGTACAATGAATGTATTTCGAGCCTTATCCGAAATACAAATCCCCATCTTTTTACGCGTAGCATGAAACTTTTCTCCGTTTTGCGCGTCTATATATCAGAACCCGCCATCTTTTGATTCGGCTCAGGAAAGGAGGACGCCCATGCAAAGGCATCATACGCGGCCAATCCGCCGCTTTCTGACAGTGCTTTTCCTGCTCGCGTGCCTCCTGATTCCAAGCGGCGCCTGCGCCGCAGCGCGCGCGCTTCTTGTCGCTTGTTCCGATTTTTCAACCGAACCGGATCTGGGCGCGGCAATCTCCGGCAATCTGCACATGATCGGCTCCGCGCTGATCAGCGCAGATATCCACGCAGGCGGTCTTTCCATCGAAGACGGCACCATCGGCACACAGGAAGCGCTGAAGGCCGCCATCGACGACGCTTTTTCCGATTCCGCTGAGGACGATCTGTCCATTCTCTATCTCTGCACGCACGGCGTGCTCTCCTCCTCGGATGACGAGGCGATCTATCTCCTCCTCGGCGACGGGCAAAACGAAAGCCTTCTCAGCGCCGATACGCTCTACAGCTTCATCAAAGACATTCAGGGCGAAAAGCTGCTCATCCTCGACGCCTGCTTTTCCGGCGCGCTGATTGGACGCGGTCAGCCGGACATTGGCCGCCTTCCGGGGAGCCATATCCAGCGCGAATCCTATATTTCCCCCTTCATCGCCGATCCAAGCATCCATGTGCTGACCTCTGCCAGCGGGCACGAATCCAGCTGGTATTACGACAGCAGGCATCTTTCCAGCGGCGCCGTTTCCTATTTTGCTTCCGCGCTTTCCTGCGGGCTGGGCCTATACGGCACGCCGGAGGCCGATCTCTCCGGCGATGGTCAGGTCTCGCTCGGCGAACTCCATCGCTATCTCAGCGCAGCTGTGCCCTCTTCCACCAGCCAACTTCTCTCCGCGCATGCCGATACGCTGCTGCTGCCCGTATCCGCAAACGCCGCGCTTTCCCGTCCGCTGACAGGCTTTTCCTACGGCGCATCTGTGCTGCCCGCAAACGACCCCACGCTTGAATTTTCCTTTACCGTCGGCCGCGACGACACGCGCGTGCAATACCGCCTGATCGACTTTGACGCCGGCAGCTGGAACTGGCAGGAAGCCAAAACCTTCCTTGACGAAGGCGACGACGGCAGTACGCTCCTGAGCGCCGGACGCAAGACCCGCTCGCTCGTGCTGTCCGACGTCGCGCCGACGGACAGCGGCTACCTGATGCTGCAGGTCTTTTCCGTCTCCGGCAGCGAGCTGCTGCTCTGCTCGGAGCGCCTGATCGCCGTGCAGCCCGAAACGGGCAATCATCCCCTGCGCCTTTCCCTGCCCGCTGCTCTGTCCGTTCCCGGCATGCAGGAAATCCCCATTGAAATCCACGCCGGCGTTCCGGCGGAACTGACCGTCTCCGTCTTTGACAGCGATGGGCGTCTTGTCCGGCGGCTCGCCGCAGGGCAGATGACCCGCCCCGCTCCGGATGGGATGACCCTTTGCTATTGGGACGGCCGCGACGCCGAAGGCAATGCCGTTCCATCCGGAAGCTACACCGTCACAGCCGAGGCCCGCATCTGCGGCGTCCGGCAGAAGGCTTCCGCCGGAATCAGGGTCGGCGCGTAGCCCCCAGCTGCATGCGAAACGGCAGCACCCGGCAAAACGCCATGCCCATCCGCTCGAAAATCCGATCCAGTTCAGCCTCCGCCGCCCGCCTGCCCGCCTCCATGCAGGCGGGCGCTTTCGCAGCATCAAGCGCCTGCGCGCCCTCCGGCATCGGCACGCGCAGCACCACAGCCCCCTCGCCGACCGCATCCTTGTGCCAGCTGCAGCAGTTCATGGCCGCCAGATCGAGCGCATCCATCCGGCTCCGCGGCGCAATCTGCGGTATGATCACCAAAGCCCGCTGCGCGCCGAGCGCCCTGACCTGCCGCACAGCAAAGCACAGATCTGTTTCCGGAAGAAGCGTGGAGCCCATCCATTCCATCGGCGGCAGAAACGGCGGAAGTCCCATCGCCGCCCGCGCGGAAAAGCCCAGCGTCGCCTGCATGCTCAGCATCGCACCGTCTTCCTGATGATACGCTCTGGTAGAAAAAATCACGCGATGGCCAATTCGCGCCGTACGGCACAGGAAGGCCGCCGGACGCGGACAAAGCGACAAAAGCCGCTGCCCGGCCTGAGCATCCAGCAGCCGGTCAAGCCGTCTGCCCGTTGAAACGGCAGGTGTCCGTCCCTGCAGAAACTTCCGGCAGGATAGGCCCGGCAAAAGCATCCGTCCGCCGAAGCGCCCCGCCTGACCGACTGCGCCTTCCATGGCGCATGCCTCCCATCCTGCGGCATACAGCGCCGCAGGCCACGCGCCGCCAAGCACACCGCATACCGCATACGGCTCAATCTCCCGCCTGCTGAGTTCCTGGAGCACGCCGACACAGGCCGCCGCATGCGCCCCCGCACCCGTCATCACCACGCCAAGCCGCATTTCCTCTCTCCTTTTCCGCAGTCCATGATCATTTCTTAGTATATGATCGTCAAAAGGCGCTTAGAAAGTTTTTCTTTCCCTTTTCCTGCGTGATTTTTTGTGCTATAATGATTGCGGCAATTTTGTCGAATCAATGTTGTCGAATCTTGAAAGGAAGTCACTCATGCGCTCCAAACGGATCAGAAACTCCAGCCCGCCCAGAAAACGGCGCCGTGCGCTTCGCCGGGTAAAGCCGCGCAAGGGAACGCTTTCGTTCCTGCTCGGTCTCGCCGCCCTTCTGCTCGTGCTGATTATCTTCGCCCCGGGGCTTGAGCTCACGCCTGCCGCCAACGTTTCCGGCACGGAAGTCGACGCAGCGGACGTCTCCACGGGCGACACGCACCTGCGTATTTCGGAGGTCATGTCCTCCAACCGCACGGCCTATCCGGACGAAACCGGCGCCTTCCCGGACTGGATCGAACTGACCAACTCCGGTACGGAACCGATCGCCCTGAAGGGCTACGGTCTGTCCGACCGTGCGGACAAGATCACCTTCATCTTCCCCGACATCACGCTTGCTCCCGGCGAAAACATCATCGTTTTCGCCTCGGACGAAAACAGGAACATGGCCGGCAGCACGCTGCATGCCAAGTTCAAAATTTCCTCTTCCGGCGATTCTCTCTTCCTCTTCGGCAGCGACGGCATCTCCTTCGCGGAAGTCACCGTTCCGGCGATGGACAGGGACATGAGCTACAGCTGGATCGGCGAAGACAGCTACATCATCACCGAGCAGTACTCTCCCGGCTATGAAAACACGCAGGAGGGCTTCGCCGCCTTCCGCGCTTCGACCGTCCTGCAAAGCGGTGCGCTGGTCATCAACGAAATCTGCGCCTCCTCCATCACGACCCTCAAGGACGAGGACGGCGAGTATCCGGACTGGATCGAGCTGCACAACACCTCGGACAAGGCGATTGATCTGTCCAATTACGCGCTGAGCGATTCCCCGGATTCCCTGGTCAAGTGGCGCTTCCCGCAGGGGTCCGTCATCCAGCCGGGCGGATATTTCGTGGTCTATGCCTCCGGCAAGGACCGCGCGGGCGTCAGCGGCGGATGGCCGCATGCGAGCTTCAAGCTTCGCTCCAACGGCGAAACCGTCATCCTCGCAGACATTCAGGGCCGCATGCTCGATCTGGTCACTTACGACCTGCTCGAATCGGACACCTCCTGGGGCCGCGACGAGGAAGGTCTGGGCGGTTTCAAGCGCTTCAGCCAGCCGACCCCCGGCCTGCCCAACACGCGCACGGGCGAAGTCGCCATGGACACGACGCTGTGCCTTGCCAATACCTCCGGCCTGTACATCACCGAAGTCATGACCGGCAACAAAAGCGTCGTCGGTCCCAACGTACGCAATCCCTACGACTACATTGAGATCTACAACATGAGCGGACAGGCCGTCAACCTCAAGGGTTACGGCCTGTCCGACAACATCAAAAAGCCGCGCAAATGGCAGCTTCCCGACATTACAATCGAAAATAACAGCTATCTGGTCATCTACTGCGACACGACGCAGACGACCAAGGACGGCGTTTATTATTTTACGAACTATAACCTCGCCAAAGCCGGCGAAACCGTCTGCCTCTCCGACCCGAGCGGAAAGATTCTGGATAAGGTTGTCGTCCCGCAGCTATACGACAATGTCTCCTATGGACGTACGCTCGGGCAGGCCGGCCTGTTTTATTACTCCGCTGCGACGCCGGGCGCTGAAAACGGTCAGGGCTTTACCGGCTTTGCCGAAAAGCCTGCGTTCAACATCGCCGGCGGTCTGTATGAACGCCCGCTTGAAGGAGCGAACGGCGTAACGATCACCGTTCCCGTCAATTCGACTGTCCGCTATACCCTGGACGGCACGGATCCGACAGAAGCGTCTCCGCTGTATACCGGTCCGATTGAGATCCGCAAAAACACCGTTGTTCGCGCCCGCGCGTTCCGCGACGGCGTGGAACCTTCGCAGGTCGTCTCCCAGACATTCCTCATCTCCGTCTATCATACCATGCCCGTTGTCTGCATCACGACCGATCCGGATAACCTGTGGAACGAGGAAACCGGCATGTTCGCCGACGGTCCGAACATCGACCGCGAGAATACCGATCCGCCGTGGGAGGACGCCACCTACTGGCAGAAAAACTGGTTCGGCGGCTGGGTCGAATACTACGACAAGCAGGGCGAGCAGCAGCTCAGCCAGGGCATGACCTTCCGCGTCATGGGCCAGTTCTCGCTGGATATGCCGCAAAAGAGCCTGTACATCAAGGCCGACGGCCAATACGGCGTGGACAGCTTTGCCTATCCCCTCTTTGAGGACAGGCCCTACACCGAATACGCCAGCTTCGTTCTGCGAAACGGCGGACAGGACGGCAAGTACACCCGCGTGATCGACGGCCTGCAGGCGCGCATCATTGATCAATCCGGCAGTACCGTGGCCACGCAGGCCTGGAAGCCCGTCATCGTCTATATCAACGGCGAATACTGGGGCCACTACAACATGCGCGAGCGCGCAGGCGTCAAGATGGCCGCCCAGCACGAGGGCTGGGAGAACCCCGACGATCTGGACATGCTCGAGTCCGACGGTCTGTCCTCCGATCAGATCAACCAGGGCAGCCTGTACGACTACAAAAAGCTCTACGAATACGCCAAGGAGCACGATCTGGTCAACGACAGAGCCGCCTATGAATACGTCTGCTCGCAGATTGATATCGACAACATGATCGATTACTTCATCTTCGAGTCGTATTTCGGCAACACCGACCCGGGCAACATCCGCTTCTACCGCAACGAAAAATCCGGCGACGGCAAATGGCGCTATCTGTTCTACGATTCCGACTGGGGTCTGTTCAACGTCCTGTCCAGCAAGAAACTGTCCGGCGGCGTCGCCTATGTCCTGCGCGACGGCGGCATGGGCAACTACAACATCAAGTCGAATCTGTTCATGAGCAAGCTGATCAAGGTGCCGGAGATTCAGGATAAGTTCCTGCGCCGCTACGGCGAGCTCTTCCAGACCGTATTCACCACCGAGTACATGACCAATCTCTTCAACGAGATGATTCTGGAGATCAAGCCGGAAATGCAGATGCACATGCAGCGCTGGGCGGCTGAGATGCATCCCAAGGTCAGCTTTGACCAGCCCAAGAACCCCGAGGGCGGCTACAACTACTGGGTCACCCGCTGCGAGCGTACGCTCGAGCGCATCTTCCCCCGCCGCCCCTATTACATCTGGCAGGAAATCATCGACTACTTCGATCTGACACAGGAGCAGATGATCGCCTATTTCGGTCCCTGTCCGCCGAAGCCCGCTGAATGACAGAGCGCCGCAAGGCCTCTTTCATCCGATACACGCTTTTCCTACACCTGACATCATTTTAGGAGGTTTCTTCCCATGAACAACATCATCAATGACGCCAGCGTAAACGAGTGGTTCAGCCAACAGATGGCGAGCCTGACTCCGATGAAGATGGTTCTGGCTTTGGCCATGGGCTTCATCGTCGGCCTGATCATCGCGCTGGTCTACCGCAAGGCCTTCCGCGGCGTGCTCTATTCCCCGTCCTTTGCGACCACGCTCATCATGCTGTGCATGATCACCACCCCGGTCGTTATGTGTATCAAGTCCAACATCGCTCTGTCCATGGGTATGGTCGGCGCGCTGTCCATCGTCCGTTTCCGTACCGCGGTGAAGGATCCGCTCGATACCGCCTATATGTTCTGGAGCCTGACCATGGGCATCCTGCTGGGCGCCGAGCTGTACACCATCGCGCTGGTCGTCGTCGCCGGCATCTCCATCGCTCAGCTGGCTATGGCGTTCTTCCGCCTGCGTTCCCCGAACACCTTCCTGCTCGTCGCGCATTATGACGCCGAGGCCGAGGAATCCGTGATGGAGTTCGTCCGCCGCATCAAGGTGCAGCGCCTGCGCAGCAAGACCGTGACCCCGGGCGGCGTGGAGCTGACTGTCGAAGTGCAGCTGCGCGAGCGCTTCGATATCGTCAACAAGCTGCTCGATACCCAGGGCGTCCACAGCGCGACCCTGATCGCCTGCCAGTCCGAGGCCGGCAACTAACCAGCGTTCCGCTGGACCCTCTTCGCTTCGCAGCGGTTCAGCCCTGATTCGTCCGGGCAGGCAGCCCTGTGAATCTGCGAAGCAGATCATTCGGTAAATAAGGAGCGCTACAATGATCACACGCAACATTCCGCTGCGGCACGAGCTCAAGTACTTCATCACCCCGGCGGAGATGCAGGTTCTGCGCGGTATTCTGACCCCGGCGATGCAGCTCGATCCCAACGGCGACGAGAACAATCAGTACCATATCCGCTCGCTGTATTTTGATACCATCAACGACGACGCGCTGGAAGAGAAGATCGCGGGCGTGGGCAACCGCAAGAAATACCGCATCCGCATCTACAATTTCTCCGATAAGGTTATCAAGCTCGAATGCAAGAGCAAATACGGCGACCTGATCTCCAAGCAGTCCGTCACCATCCCCCGCGAGCTGGCCGATCAGCTGATCGCGGGCGATCCTGAGGGCCTGCAGCGCATGCGTCATCCGCTGCTGCACGACATGTTCCGCGAGATGCGCACAAGGCTCCTCCGTCCGGCCGTCATCGTCGATTATACGCGCGAGGCGTACATCCATCCGGCAGAGGAAGTCCGCATCACGTTCGACAAGACGCTCCGCACGGGCCTGTATTCGACCGATATGTTCAACAGGCATATCCCCACCTACCCCGTCTTCGACGATCCGGTGGAGATTCTCGAGGTCAAATACGACGAGTTCCTGCCCAGCTACATTCAGTCGATTCTCAGCGGCATCACCGCACAGCGCAGCGCCATTTCGAAATACACGCACTGCCGCAGATACGAAAACAAAGAATTCTGATTCAGTCGCTCCCACCCGTAAAACGGGTGGCTCGCTCAGGGGGTATAACCCCCTAACACTAAGCCAGCGCCTAAAGACGCTGGCTTTCGCTTCGCTCCAGCCACTTTGCTCTTGTCTCTTTAGCCGCCCTTAAAAGGGCTTCA
>JAFSCW010000023.1 GCA_017436605.1 Clostridia bacterium
AGATGTTCTGGCGGTACCAACATGTCTGTACACAGTAGTTCTATGACCTGACGCTTTAGTGTTTCCTTTTGCAGCATCTTCATCACCCTTTTCATTGTACCAAAAAAGGCCGCCAATGGCGACCTTTTTTGACAGTCTGAAAGATCCTTCCCGGGAGAAGGATCTTCTTTTGATTCTTCGGATTTTTACAGCATAAACATCAGCAGCATGACGATGATCACGATGCTGATTAGGATTTCGATCGAGTTAATCGCGCTGGACAATCCCACGTCGCCCTTCATTTCGTCCGTAAACGCCGGAACAGCCGAGCCGATCGGCGCAAAGGCGAGGATCACCAGCGCCTGGCGGATCTCCAGCGCAAACGGCAGCGCAAAATAGAACACCACCGCAAACGCCGCCGCCAGCACATAGCGCACGGACACGACGCGCGCAATGGCGCCCAGCTGCGCGCGGTTTGCCTCCAGCTTGAAGCCCACGCCGATCATCAGCATCGCCATGAACGCATTCGCGCTCGCACCGACGTCCGCAATCGCCAGCACAAACGCGGGCGTAGGCACGCTGAGCAGGTTCATCGACAGCATCAGGATATACGTGACAAACGGCACGGAGCGCATGAGCGCCCTGGCGATCCGCGCAAACGAAAAGCCCGTTCCGTCCTTGACCATGCAGGCCAGCGCAAACGCGCCGCCGAGGCAGATCATCGCATTGCCGGTGTCGAAGATGCTCACGGCGATAACACCCATCGGGCCGAGGAAGCCCTGCGCAAAGGGCAGCGCAAAGCAGCCGATGTTATAGCCTGCGAGATTGAGCATTTCAAAAGCCTGCTGCTCCTTGCCGCGGCGCCGGCTGATCAAATAGCCTGCGGCGACATAGACCAGCCCGCAGGCGACCGCAATCGCCACCAGACTCAAAAGCGCCGGGTCGATGACCTTGCCGGAAAAGCTGGTAATGATCGCACACGGCAGCGTAATCCGGATGCTGATCCGGGCAAGAATACCGAAATCCTCATCCTTGAAAAAACCGATCCGCTTGAGGATATAGCCCAGCGCGATGATGCCCACAAAGCTTCCCGCGCGCATAATGATATCCAGCATATGCCTTTCCTCTGCTTCCTTCCCTGTTTCCCTTTCCTGTTTCCCTTTCCGCGCTTACAGGCGGATCAGCTCATATTCGCGCACGCCCAGCCCGATCTTTTCCGCATGATCCAGGCAGGAACGCCATTCGGAATTCGGGGTGGAATTGGTAAACGGATCGCCCCAGTCGGCAAAGCCCGGCCTGCGCAGGTTATCCCAGAGCTGGCTGCCCGGCATCGGGCTCTGCTTGAGGCAGGCGTCCGCGCAGGCCTGATCCAGCGCCAGCGGATCAAACGAGGCGAACATGCCGATATCCGGCAGGATCGGCGCATCGTTTTCGCAGTGGCAGTCGCAATTCGGGGAAATATCCATCACCAGAGAGATGTGGAAATTCGGGCGGCCGGCAAGCACGGCCTTCGTGTATTCCGCCATGCGGCAGTTGAGCACGGCGTTGGCGTTGTCGCTGACGAAATGGATCGCGTCGAAATTGCAGCCGCCCAGGCAGCGGCCGCAGCCGAGGCACTTCGCCGGGTCGATGCGCATCTTGCGCTTCTCCGCGTCAAAGACGAGACCGTCGTTGGCGCACAGCTTCTGGCAGAGCCTGCAGCCGCGGCAGGCGTCCTCGTCGACGACGGGCGTGCCGTCGTTGTGCTGCTCCGCCTTGCCCGCGCGGGAGCCGCAGCCCATGCCGATGTTCTTGATCGCGCCGCCAAAGCCGGTCGACTCATGACCCTTGAAGTGTGTGAGGCTGATGAAGATGTCCGCATCCATGACCGCGCGGCCGATCTTCGCTTCCTTCACATATTCGCCGCCCTCGACGGGAACGGCCACGTCGTCCGTGCCCTTGAGGCCGTCGCCGATGAGGATCGGACAGCCGACGGTCATGGGCGTAAAGCCGTTTTCCCAGGCGCAGTAGAGATGCTCAAGCGCATTCTTTCGGCTGCCGGGATAGAGCGTATTGCAATCGGTCAGAAAGGGCTTGCCGCCCAGCGCCTTGACGACGTCCGCCACAGCGCGCGCGTAATTCGGGCGCAGGAAGCTGAGGTTGCCCAGCTCGCCGAAATGCATCTTGATCGCCACAAATTTGCCGTCCATGTCGATATCGCCGATGCCCGCCTTGCGGATCAGCTTCTGAAGCTTCTTCGCCAGTCCGTCGCCGTTGGCGACCGTGCGGAAATCCGTAAAGTATACCTTGGCCTTTTCCATTGCTGCTCTCCTCGTTTTCTGTCGGTTTCTGTCAGGTCGGTTTGTTTTCAGCCCCGTAGGGGTTATCCGTTGATCTGCTTTTCATGGATCTGCTTTCCGTTGACTGCGTTATACGGCCTGTTGCCCGCGAGAATGTTGACAGCTTCCTGCGCCGCCTTGGTCTGCAGGGAGACGATCGCTTCCTCACTATAGCCGCCGAAATGGGAAACGATGATCACGTTGTCCATGGCAAGCAGCGGATTGTCCTTTTCGATCGGCTCCTTCTCGATCACGTCCAGCGCTGCGCCGGCGATCTTCTCCTGCTCAAGCGCATCGATCAGCGCCTTGGTATCGACGATCGCGCCGCGCGCGCAGTTGATCAGATAGGCCGTCTTCTTCATTTTGCCAAAGGCTTCTGCGTCAAACATGTGCCTGTTTTCCGCCGTCGCCGGGCAGTGAATGGTCACATAGTCGCTCGTGCGCAGCAGGGTATCGAAATCGACCAGCTTAACGCCCATTTCCTCCGCCTTCGCCGGATCGAGATACGGATCATAGGCGATCATATGCAAACTGAAGGGGCGGAGCTTCTCCACGACGGCGGAGGCGATGCGCCCCAGACCGACAAAGCCCAGCGTCGAACCGGCGAAGCGATACATCGGCTTGCCGATGGAAAGGCCCCAGTTGCCCCTGCGCACGTCCGCATGGATGATCGGCAGCTTGCGCGCCATCGCCAGGATCATGGCGATCGTCTGGTTGCTCGTCTCATCCACGCCGTAATCCGGCACATTGCACACATAGATGCCCCGCGCCGTCGCCGCGTCGATATCCACCGTATCCACGCCGATGCCGTAGCGGATGATCGCCTTGCAGTTCTTGAGCTGCTCAATCACGCACGCATTCATCGGCGCATACTGGTTGAGCAGGATATCGGCGTCGCCGGCAAGGCGGACGACCTCCTCCTCCGTTTTGCACTGCAGCGCGATCAGCTCGGCGTCCGGGAATGCCGAAACGACGTCAATCTGCGGCTGAATCGTCTCATACTGATAGTCGGTGATCACGATTTTATATTTGGCCATCGCTTATTCCTCCTCGTCGCGCGTGGGGATAATGGCGCCCCTCGATGCGCTGAGCACGTTTTTGCGGTACTGGTACAGGCAGCCCTCTGCCTTCTGGATGCGAACGCCGCTGCCCTCCCGGCGGCGCGCATCAAAATCCACATCCGGCGCGTCGATCCTGCCGCCGGGCACATCGACGCTGATGCGGTCGCCTTCCCTCAGGTAGGCGATCGGGCCGTCGTCCGCCGCCTCCGGGCAGATATGGCCGACAAAGCAGCCGTTGTTGGAGCCAGAGAAGCGTCCATCCGTAATCAGGCAGACCTTCGAGCCCAGCCCCATGCCCACCAGGATCTTCATGGCCTTGTACATTTCCGGCATGCCCGGGCTTCCCTTGGGTCCCTCTCCGCGGATGACGACCACATCGCCTGCGCAGACCCTGCCTGCGCGGATGCTCTCCAGCGCGGCCTGCTCGCTTTCGTAAATCCTCGCAGGGCCGGTAAAGACCAGCGCATCGTCCGGAATCGCGGACGGCTTGGTCACCGCGCCGTCCGGCGCGAGGTTGCCCCGCAGGATGGCGATGCCGCCGCGCCTGTGCTGCGGCTTGTCCGTATGCAGGATGACCGTATCGTCCTTGTTTTCAAACGGCGCGATGTTTTCCGCCATCGTCCTGCCGGTGCAGGTAACGCCATCCAGCGCCATCTCGCCGCCCAGCTCCTTCATCACCACCGGAACGCCGCCCGCCTCATAAAAGTCCAGCAGCGTCGCATGTCCGGCGGGGATCATCGGGACAAGGTGCGCGATGTTCCTGCCGCTCCTGCCCAGTTCAAAAATATCCAGCTTCACATGCGCCGCATAGGCGATGGCCAGCAGATGGAGCACGACGTTGGTCGAGCCGCCGATCGCGCAGTTGACCTTGAATGCATTGAGAATCGCGTCCTTGGTGACGATATCGCGCGGACGGATATCCCGCCTGACCAGCTCCATCACGGCGCAGCCCGTCTCAAAGCCGAGGCTGAAGCGGCGCGAATAGACCGCCGGCACCGCCGCGCTGCCCGGAAGGGACATACCCATCGCCTCCGCGAGGCAGCACATCGAGTTCGCCGTGCCCAGCATGGCGCAGGAGCCGATCGTCGGAACGGCGTTATTCTCGATCCAATCGAATTCCTCCTGCGTGATCCGGCCCGAGCGCAGCGCGCCCTCGGACTGCTGGATCACGGAGTGGTCAATATACACGCCGCCATACGGATTGTCCTTGGTCATGCGCCCCGGCAGCGTCGGCCCGCCGCAAAGCAGAATCGACGGCACGTTCACCCGCAGCGCGCCAATCAGCATGCCGGGCACGATCTTATCGCACGAGCCCAGCAGAACAAGGCCGTCCAGGCGATGCCCCTGCGTCATCGCCTCGATGTCGTCGGCGATCATCTCCCGCGTGGGCAGTACGTACTTCATGCCCTCATGCGCCATCGTGACGCCATCGCAGGCGCCGATGGTCGAAAAGGAAATCGGCGTGCCGCCGGCGGCATAGATGCCTTCGCGGACACGCTGCGCGAGCAAGCGCAGGTTGCTGTGCCCCGGGCACATCGAGCTGAACGCATCGACGACGCCGATCATCGGCCGCTTCAGCTCCTGATCATGATAACCGCCGGACTTATACAGCGCCCGGACATTGGACCATTCCGGTCCGGTCATGATCTCCTGACTCCTCAGATTCATGCATACCTCTTTCCGGCGCCTTGTCAGGGCCCGCGTTTTTTGCTGCCGTCATTGTACCATCGCGGAATCATCCGTGTCAATCGCTGTCAAAAATCGCGGCCTCCGCGCCCGTTTCCCGGCGGCCCTGCGCGCAGGGCGCCTGCCGCAGAGCACAAAAAAAGAACCCCAGGAGAGATTTCCGGGATTCCTTCCTTGTGCAATTAGCCCTCGACAGCTTCCTTGAGAGACTTGCCCGGCTTGAACATCGGAGAACGACGCGCGCCGATCTGGATCTCTTCACCGGTCTTCGGGTTACGGGCCTTGCGGGCCGGACGCTCCTTCACTTCGAACGCACCGAAACCAACGATCTGTACCTTCTCGCCGTTCTTGAGGCTCTCGGCAATGATCTCGCTCATCGCGCAGAGGGCAGCCTCGGCATCCTTGCGGGTCAGACCCGCCTTCGCGGCGATCGCCGCGCTGAGTTCATTCTTATTCATGACAGATAATCCTCCTTAAAAAAGCCGCCGCGTCGCGCCAATGATCTGCATCAGCCGCGCGGAAAGGCGACTATGACATATTCTACATGCTTTCCCCCTTTCCTGCAAGAGGGAATATGCATTTCTTTAAATTTTCTTGATCCTGTCAGGATTTTATCCCTTTTTTATGGCGTTATGCCTCATCGCGGATACGATCAATTCGCTTTGTTATCGCGCTGCGCAGCGCGATTTCCGCATCCAGGTCCATCGCATGCGCCAGCGCGCACAGGCTCTCCAGCGCAAGGCCGAGTTCCTTCTCGCCGGAGGAGGCCTGCGCCGCCGCCTGCACGGCAGCAAACGCGTCTTTTTTCGCGCTTTCCGGCGTGCATGTCCTGCCCTTCGCCTGCAGTTCCCGGCGGATAATCTTCTGTCCGCGCATCAGCGCCGGCAGCGAGGCCGGCACGTCCAGCACGCGTTCAAGCGCCGTCTGCTCGCCGCGCTCCTTTTTCTTTGCATTCTCCCAAACGGAAACCACCGCCTGCGCGCTGTCCGCCTGCGCCCTGCCGAAGACGTGCTCGTGCCGCGTGATCATCTTGCGCGCCGCCATGCTCGTCACGTCGCGGTCGGTGAATTCCCGGTGCTCCGCGCCGATGCAGCTGTTGAGCACAACCTGCAGCAGCACGTCGCCCAGCTCGTCCGCGATCTTCATCGGGTCGTCCCTGTCCATGGCCTCGGCCGCCTCGCAGGCCTCCTCGATCATGTACTGGCGCAGGGTATGAAAGGTCTGCGCCCTGTCCCACGGGCAGCCGCCCGGCGCACGCAGGCGCGAAATCACCTCAACAAAATCCTCGTAGGTCGCCCGGCTGCG
Organism: Clostridia bacterium; assembly: GCA_017436605.1. Taxonomy (GTDB): domain Bacteria; phylum Bacillota; class Clostridia; order Christensenellales; family Aristaeellaceae; genus Ventricola. The sequence goes on from JAFSCW010000023.1 coordinate 6,350, forward strand.
CTCATAGACGCTCACCCGGGGGACGAGCACCGCCGTGCGGTGATCGTAATGCGCCTGCCTGTCCAAATCGCACAGGAGAATCGGTCTGGCCTGCGCCGCAGGCTCCGCCGCGTTCTCGATAAAATAGACGGTCATCTCGTCCTCGAACAGATCCGAAAGCCAGAGCTTGACGTCCGAGGCGATATACCGGCTGTCGATCTCGGTGATCACCTGCGGGCAGTCCGCCTGAACGCGCATCTCCGAAACGGACAGCGCCGTCACCGTGCGCAGGTTTTCGGTGTTCACGCCGAAGGGAATCACCGCGCAGGCCGCGCAGGAAGCCAGCGAAACGCCGCCGACCACGCGCAGCGCGATGTCCTCCGGGCAGGAAGACGCCAGCGCGCGGACGGTCGCATCGCTGCCCGGCTCGCTGACGGCATAGCAAAGGCCGCCGGTTTCGCGCGCCTTCGCGCACAGCGCAGCCGCAGCCTGTCCGCACAGCTCGTCAAAATCCTCGCACAGGTCATAGAGCGCATCCAGCGTTTTAAACGCGACGCCCTGCGCGCGCAGCATCTCCGCCGCGCCGTGCCGCTCCGTACGCAGGATGAGCGTCTGTGCGCTTTTCATCGCCTCCAGCGCGCCGAGGGTCAGCATCTCGCCGCTGTCCGGGCCAAGCGCCGCTATGGTTATCATGTGTTGATTGCTCATGCTCGTTTCACTCCAAATAAAGGCTCCCCATAAAGGGGAGCAGGTACGGCTTGGCCGCGTATGCACTTACTTGTTGAGCACGCGCTCGATGATGAAGCGCGGGCGGCGCTTGGTCTCGTTGTAAATCTTGCCGATGTATTCGCCCACAATGCCCAGGCTCAGCAGCTGGATGCCGCCGATCAGCCAGATGGAGCCCATCAGGCTCGTCCAGCCTGCGGTCGTGCTGCCCATCAGCTTGGAAATCAGCGCGTAGAGCAGCATCACAAGGCTCACAAGGAACACGATGACGCCCGCGGAAAACACCAGACGAATCGGCTTGACGGAGAAGGAGGTGATGCCGTCGGCGGCGAAGGCGAGCATCTTCTTGAGCGGATACTTGCTCTCGCCCGCAAAGCGCTCCGCGCGCTCATAGGTCACCGTCGTCCACTTATAGCCGATCTGGGGAACGATGCCGCGCAGGAAGAGATTGACCTCGCTGAACTCCGCCAGGCCTTCGACGGCGCGGCGGCTCATCAGACGGTAATCCGCGTGGTTAAAGACGATATCCACGCCCAGCGCCTTCATGACCTTATAGAAGCCCTCGGCGGTGAAGCGCTTGAAGAAGGTATCGGTATCGCGCTTGGATCGCACGCCGTAGACAACCTCAAAGCCCTCGTGGTAGGCGTCGACCATGCCGTCCACAGCGTTGACGTCATCCTGCAGATCCGCGTCCATGGAGACGATCATGTCGGCGTAGTTCACCGCCGTCATCAGGCCCGCCAGCAGCGCATTCTGATGGCCGCGGTTGCGGGAGAGATTCACGCCGGAGAAGAACTCCGGCTCCTTCTCATGCAGCTCGGCGATCATCGGCCAGGTGTTATCGCTGGAGCCGTCGTTGACAAACATCACGCGGCTCTTGTCGCTGATCTTGCCCGCCTCGCGCAGTTCGATCAGCTTTGCACGCAGGCGCTTGCTGGTCTCCGGCAGCACCTCCTGCTCCTTATAGCAGGGAACAACGATATACAGCGTATTGTTCGGGTTCATATGTACATCCTTTCTGCGCGCCTGCGCATAGTCGGTCGTAGTCGGGATTGGAATTTACTGTCGATTATCCGGCATCTGCCCCGGAGAAAGCAGGCTGTCACGCAGCTGCGCCAGCTCGCCCGCGCTGCGGGAAAGCGCCGCCGCCGCGCCGGAGAGCATCTTGTCGGCATGGATGCAGGCCTGCGTATAGATGCTGTCTGCGTCCTTTTCCGCGCGCTCGCGCGTTTCCATGGCATAGGCCTGTGCGCGGCGGGAAATCTCGTTTTCGTCGACCAGCTTCTGCGCCTGCTGCTGCGCGGCAAAGAGGATCTGCTCCGCGCTGGTCTGCGCGTCGGCGATGATCGCCTGCGCATCGGACTGCGCCCTGTCGCGGGTCGCCTTGTCATAGGCGTCCGCCTCGGCCTCGACCTCGTCCTTGAAGGCGCGCGCCCTGCTGACCGTCTCGTTGTAGATGCGGTCGGCTTCGTCCGCGGTCTTATCCGCCTGCGCCGTCGCGCTGGAGATGATCTGCTCGCGATTAGCCAGAACGCTCTGCGCCTGCTGCACGGACTTGGGCAGCGCGATGCGCAGCTGGCCGAGCAGATCGATGATTTCGCTCGTATTGACGATGCTCAGATCGCGCTTCATCGGAACCCTATATGCGTCGGCGAGCTTGTGCTCGATCATGTCGATGACGCGCAGCGTCTGGCTGATGCTCTCCACGCCGGTCTGCTCCCTGCGCATGGGACGCTCCTGCTGCGCCTGTTCGGCGTCCTGCATGACCTCTTCGTTTTCTCTGCGTTCCATGTTATCCTCCTTGACCTCTCCTGTTTACTTCCCCATGATCGCCTCGGCGATCTCCTCCTCCAGACCCGGCGGCACAAGATGTCCGACGCTGCCGCCGAAGGAAAGAATCTGCCTGACGACGCTCGATGATATGCTGGCGAGGCTCTCGGAAGTCGTCATCATCAGCGTTTCCACGCCGCCGAGCATCCGGTTCACCTGCGCCATCTGATATTCCGATTCAAAATCGCCCAGCGGGCGGATGCCGCGCACGACGGCCGTGATGCCGTTTTCCCGCGCACAGTCGACCAGCAGGCCGCCATGCGCGATCACGCGGACGTTTGAAAGATGCGCGCAGGCCTTTTCAAGCAGGCGCACCCTGTCCGAAACCGCCATCGCACCCCGCTTGTCGGGGTTGTGCATGACCGCGACAATCAGCTCGCCGCACAGCGCGCTCGCGCGCTCGATGACGTCCATATGGCCGCGCGTCACGGGATCGAAGCTGCCCGGATACAAGAGCTTATGCATCGGCTTGTTCCTCCTGCGGCCTTTTTGCGCTGCGCACGAACGTAATCTCGGTATCGCCGTATCTGCGCAGATCGAACGCCTCAAAGCGCGCATCCAGCAGGGGCGCCATGCCGCGCCTGTGTTCCACGACCATCAGAAACGCATCGCTGAGCAGCCCCTTATCGTAGAGTGCCGCGCACATTTCGCCGGTATTCTCCATCCGATAGGGCGGATCGATAAACACGACGTCGAATTTCTGTCCCTCCTGCGCGAGCACGTCCATCGCCTGCCGATAGTCCCGGCTGATGAGCCGGCACCGATCGCCCAGACGGGAGGTTTCCATGTTCTTTTTGATCGCCTGGCAGGCGTCGCGGTCCATGTCGATCAGCACCGCATCCTTCGCGCCGCGGCTGAGCGATTCCAGCGAGAGCGCGCCCGTCCCGGCAAACAGATCCAGCACGCGCGCCTCCGGCATATCCCAGCGGATGATGTTGAACAGCGATTCGCGCACATAGTCCTGCGTCGGCCGGGTCTTGCTGCCGGCTGGCGCCGTGATCGCGCGTCCGCGCGCCGTTCCGCCGATGATCCTCATGGGCGCTCCTTTCCGCAGGGCGCATGCCTGCTTTTGCATGGATTTCCAGTCTTTTTATTATATCAGAGCAGGCGTGCCATTTCAACCCTCGCGCCCGCGCCTCAGACAAGCTCCTTCTTCTTGTGCTTGCCGTCCTGCACCTTCTGGCCGTAATGCACCGCGTTCTGCACGCCGGTCAGTTCGGCCGCCAGGTTCTTCTTGCCCGCCCTGTGCACGGCGATCTTCTTGGCGCGGCGGTTGAGCTTCTCGCGCTTGCGGTTGCTGCGCGGGCCGACGAGATAGCCGATCACATAGACAGCCGGATAGGTCGCCACCATCAGCGGAGAAAGCCTGTCGATGAGCTGGCCCATCAGCTGCGGATCCGGGAAGACGTTGATATAGATCATCTCCATCAGGCGCACGATCATGCGGATCCAGTCCGTGGCGACGAGATTGGCTTCCCTCATGTATGCGCCCAACGGAGCCATCAAATCCCCGCGGGAACCATAGGTATCCGTCAGCCAGACCGGGAGATCCTGGAGCTGATACGTATAAGCCTGCGACGTCAGCGCGATATACACAGCAAAGACCAGCGGAATGCCGAACACCACAAGCCCTGCGCAAACCGCCTTGAGCGGATGATAGCAGCCTGCGTCATCCGCATCGGTAAGCGGCGCGCCCTTGGCCAGCAGGTTGTCAAAGTTCCTGCTGCTCGCCGCGTCCTCCGCGCCCTTGCCGATGCCCTCGTTGAAGCACAGCAGAAGAAGGCCCGACGCAATCAGCAGGGAAAGGCCTGCGCGCAGCCACATGGATTCAATCGCCTGCAGGGCGGAGAACATCATGCCCAGCACAACGATCGCCACCAGCACCGTCGCCAGCCTGCCCGCCATAGGCAGCACCTCGGCGCCCCAGTGCTTCGAAAGGCGCAGCGGCTTTTTCTTCTTGTTCTTCTTTGCTGCCGTCTTATTGTTTTCCTTGCTCATATCCGGTCCTCCTGTGTTCGTGTTCCCCTGCAGGCTATCCTGCCCGCAGGCGTAATGATCCAATCCATCACAGCGTCGTGCTCCGCGCACGGCACGCTGGAAACAACGGCAAACGCATGGCATACGCCCGCAAGCGCCGCCCTGCATCCCGGCAGAAACCTGTCGTAATAGCCGCCGCCCTGCCCCAGCCGCCCGCCGCGCGCGTCAAACGCTGTGCCGGGGACGAGAATCAGGTCGATGGCCCCCCGATCCATGACCTCGCAGGAATCGTCCGGCTCCTGCAGCCCATATGCCCCGGTGACAAGCTGGTCCAGGGATGCCACGCGGCGCGCCGTCATGATCCCCGGCGATTCGCACCGGGGCAGGCAGAGCATCCGGCCCGAGGCCAGAATATCGCGGATGACGGGCTCCACGGAAAGCTCGCCGCGCGCGGCTGCATAGGCCATCACCACGCGCGCATTCCGGTAGACTTCCCAATCCTCAAGCTGCTTCCAGACCGCCTGCGAAGCCTCCTGCTGCTGCTTTTCGCCGAGCGCGCGGCGCAGAGCACGCATCCGCGCCCGCAGCGCCTGCTTGTCTTCAACGTTCTTATTCATGGATATACACGCGCGGCACGCGCCTGCTCGGCGAGCAGATGACCTCGTAGCTGATCGTCCCCAGCCACGCCGCCATCTCGTCCGCGTCGATGCAGTCCGCCCCCTGCGCGCCCAGCAGGACGACCTCGTCGCCCGCCTGCGCGTCCTCGATATCGGTCACGTCCACCATGATCTGATCCATGCATACGCGTCCGAGAATCCGCGCGCGCTTTCCGCGCACGAGCACGCAGCCTCTGCCCGTCAGCCCCCGGCGGTAGCCGTCCGCATAGCCGACCGGCACGGTCATCACCCGCGTGGGCTTTTCCGCCTCGAAAAGGCCGCCGTAGCTGACCTTGTCGCCGGGCATGATCGTCTTGACATAGACCGCATGCGCCACCCATCGCATGGCCGGGCGAAGTCCCTTCGCCTCCGGCACCGGCGGATAGCCGTACAGCGCGATGCCGCCGCGCACCATGTCCGCATGCGCCTGCGGATAGCGGAAGATCGAGGCGGTGTTCGCCGCATGGCGCGTGATCCTGTCCGGGTGCACCTCGGCGATCGCATCGCACAGGGCATAAAAGCGCTCAATCTGGCGCAGCGTATCCTCCCGGAAGTCTTCGTCCGCCGTGGCCATATGCGTAAAGCAGCCCGTCAGCTCGACATGCTCCAGGCTGTCAATCAGCCGCACCAGCCGCTGCACGTCCGCCTCCCTGCGCACGCCGATGCGGTTCATGCCGGTATCCAGCTTCAGATGAACCTTCGCCCTGCGGCCATATTTTTCTCCGGCCTGCTCAAGCGCGCGGATGCGCGCCTCATCGAAGACAACCTGCGTCAGATCGCAGGCGACGACGACGTCCGCCGCCTCCGGCTCGATGCCGCCCAGCACGAGGATCGGCGCGTCAATCCCCGCCCGGCGCAGCTCAACGCCCTCCTCGGGAATGGCGACAGCCAGCATCGCCGCGCCCGCTTCCAGCGCCGCGCGCGCAACCTGCACCGCACCGTGCCCATAGCCGTCCGCCTTGACGACGGCGAGAAAATCCACGCCGGGCGCCGTATGCGCGCGCATCACGGACACATTATGCCGGATCGCGTCCAGATCGATTTCTGCGTAATTATATCGGAACATGACCATACGCCAGCTTTCATCCAGAAATTAACCTATCATTTCAAAACGTTAAAACCCGTTTCAGGATATTATACCGCGACTTGCTCAAAAAGGGAAGATGCGGCTTCTTTTTGCCGTCCCCGCTTCATACGCATGAGGCACAGGGAGGGGACGGGATGGCTTGTGTGTCTATCGCGCTTGCGCTGCTGAGCGGCGTCATCGGCGCGGGCTTTGCATCCGGCAGGGAAATCCTGCATTTTTTCGGCATGCGCAGCGGCGCCAGCGCGGCTTCGATCGCCTGCGCGCTGATGATGCTCGTGTATCTGTTTTCGCGCCTTCCGGCGCAGATGGAACGCTTTGGCTGCGCGTCGCTTTCCGGGCTCTGCCGCGCGCGCTTCGGGCCGCGGATGGCGCGGCTTACCTGCGCGCTCTTTGCGCTGCTGGCCGCCGCAACGGCCGGCGCGATGCTTTCCGCCTGCGCGGAGCTGGGCGCGCTGCTGCTGAACGTCCGCCATGCCTACGGGTTCTCTTTGTGCGCTTCCCTTCTCTTGGGCATGGCGCTCTCCGCACGCGGCATGCAGGGCGCAGCCGCCGCAGGCGCAGCGCTCACCGCGCTCGTGCCCGCGCTGCTCGTCCGGCTCCTTCTGCTGCCCGCCGGCGAAGCCTGCTTTCTGCCGACGATGACGCCGGATCTGCCTGTGCGCGCTGCGGCGCTCGGCGCGGCCTATGGCGCGCTGAACGCCGCCATGATCGCCGGAAGTCTGCCGCTTCTGCTTCCGCTTGACGGGCGGATGCGGCGACGCGCGCTTTTGCTGTTCGCGGCGCTTTTCGGCGCGATGCTTGCCCTCGCTTCCTGCGTCATCCGGCGGCATCTGCCCGCCGTCTGTCATCAGCCGCTGCCCTTTGTCTATCTCAGCCGGAATCTCGGCCCGGGCGGCTATCTGCTTGTAGCAATGAGCATGTACGCCGCCGCGCTTTCCACGCTGGTCTGCATGCTGATCGCGCTTGCGCCGCTGCTGCCCGTCCGCCCCGGCGCAGGCCGTATGCCCGCCGCCGCGCTTGCGCTCGCCTTTGCGCTTTTCGGTTTTGAATCCCTCGTCGCCCGCGTTTATCCTCTGCTCGGGGCGCTGTGCGCGGGGCTTCTTCTGGTGCTGTGCGCGGGGCCTTCCCCGGCTGCTCAAAACCGGAGTCCATCCTCGAGGTAGCCTTCCCAGCTGCTGCCGCTTGCCCGCTCAAGCGCAGCGGCGAGCGACTCCGCCGTCGCCGTTTTTCCCGCGTTTTCCTGCACGTATTCTGACAAGGCGGTGATAAACGCCTCCTCGCCGATGGCCTGCTCGATCCCCAGCAGCATCCATGCCCCCTGATCGCGCAGCACCTGCGTCATTTCGCTGTCCGAGCCAAAGTACGCAGCCGGCGCGCCGACGCAGACGCCGTGCGGTCTCGTCAGGCGGGTGGCTGGTTCAATTTCCTCATAAAACCGGGTCTCGTATGCGGCCTCTCCCTTGAGCTTTCTATAGGCAAGCAGCTCGCAGCAGGAGGCAAGCGACACGCTCAGCCACGGCTGCTGCCATGGATCGCTTTCGACAAAAATACCGAACACCTCTCTGGCGATCAGGCGCGTCAGCCTGCGCCGGAGCTGTTCCCCGCCGTCCTGCGCATCCAGCGCGATCAGGCCGGAATACGCCAGGCCGTCCATGCGCCCCGTTTCGCTCTGCGCGATGGTCAGCACATCGTAGGGATAGGCAATGCCTGCGTCGTTGAGCGACAAAAGGGCCGCCTCCGCCTGCGCAAGCAGCGTCCTCGCCGTCCCTGCATCCCCGGCCAGCGCGCGCAGCAGCACGCCGGAGACTTCCTTTTCCCGGAGCGCGCCGCCGCAGGGCAGCGCAAAGCTGGCGTCCCGCGCCATGCGCAGGCGCGCGGCCACCGCGCCATCCACCTCGACCACAAAATCAAACGGCTGCGCATAGCCCGGCTCCATCATCATCTGAACCGCATCGTCGCGCCAGACCCCGCGCTCATACATCGCCAAAACGGGCAGGCTGATCACGCGCTGCGCCTTCGCATGGCGGATCATCACGGTCATCGTCAGACGCACGGTTTCTTCTTCGGGCCAGCTGTATGCCGCCCGCAGAACCGTCGGGTCGTCCTCATCGGCCAGCAGCGCGGCGGGTTCTCCATTGATCCGCGCGCCCGAAACGGAAACAGCGCGTTCGTCCTCCCCGTTCATGTATGCGCGCAGGACGATCTGATCCAGCGCATCGCCCGTGCGGTTGGTCAGCGTCATCTCCATGCTGCCGCGCAGCGTGCGCGTCCCCTGGTCATAGGTGAATTCCGCGCTGACGAAATCCCGCCCGCCCTCCGGCGCGATGGGCGCAAGCGCCGTCCCGCTTCCGCCTGCGGCACATACGGCCGCCAGCACGGCAAGCGCCGCCAGCACGCACAGCGCCAGGCGCAAAGGCGTTCCGCTTTTCCTCATACCGACCTCCGCAATCAAAACAAGCGGGCGGCTCCCTTGCCGTCCGCTTTTGTGTTATGCCTTTTTGTCGAACTTATGCCCGCATCCCTTGCAGGTGATCGTGATGCTGCCCACGCCGCGCGGCACGCGCAGGCGCTTTTTGCACTGCGGACAGGTGAAGTAGCGATACTTCTTGCTGTTCTTCATGCGGTTGACCCATTCCGTCATGCCCTGACGGAGCTTATAGGTCTTCTGCAGATAAATCTGGTTCTCGTTCTGCCTTCTGTAGCGATCCTTGCTGAACATGCGCACCAGCACGACGATCAGCACGACGTCGCCCAGAAGCGAAAAAAGACTCAGGCCGGAAAACGAGCCGACCAGCATGATGATAATCGCCGCCCAGAGCAGCGCAGAATTGAGCTGATCCGTGCCATAGCGGCCGGACATGAAGCGCGCGAAGTTCTCGCGGATTTTATTGAAGAAACCCATGTTCGTTTCCTCCTGAAACTGTATTGTATTTTGCTTAAGCCATGTTCAGCATACCCGGGAAATCCCCCGCTGTCAATCCTTTTTCCCGGCCGGTCACTTGCGGCAAGCCGTTGTCTTTTTTCTGCCGCTTTGCTATACTGTTGGAAATCAACCTACAGGGAGGCGATCCCATGCCGCAGACCTTATCCCCCCGGGACGCTGTACAGTTCCTCGCCGATCAGGCGGAAATCCTCCTGCGCGGGCAGGAACGTCTGGCGATTGCCATCGACGGCATGGCCGCCAGCGGCAAGACGACGCTCTCCTCAGCGCTCTGCGCCCGCATCCCGGACAGCTTCTGCGTCCATATGGACGACTTCACGCTCCCGTTTGAACAGCGCTTCCCCGGCTATTTCGACGTCCTTTTGGCCAACGCCGATACCCGGCGCATGGACCGCGAGGTGCTCACGCCCTTCCTCAGCGGGGAGCAGGCGGCGTTCCGTCCCTATGTCTGCCATCCCGAGGCGGGCTTCCTTCCGCCGGTCCATGTTCCCTCCGATACGCGCGTGCTCATCGTCGAGGGCGCGTACTGCCTGCATGCGTCCCTCTTTGATCGCTACGCCCTGCGCGCGCTGATGACCATTGAACCCGACATGCAGCGCGAGCGCATCCGCCGGCGCAACGGCGAGGAGCGGCTTGCCCGCTTTTTATCGGACTGGATTCCCATGGAAAACAGGCACATCGCAGCCGGCCGTCTCCAGTCGCGCTGCAGCCTGATCATCAGAGCCTGACGGTGTCGAGCTTCTTCTCCCCGAAGACCTTCAGCTCCTCCATCGCGATCTTCCACTGCGTCGGATCGGCGATCTCCTGCGGCTCATGCGCGTCCAGACCCGCAATGACCTCGACGCCTTCGCTGAGCACAATTTCAAAGAATTCCGGATGCGGATAACCATCCCGGTTCATCGGTCCGAGCCTGTACCTGTCGTGGAGGTTATACTCCATCGGCAGGTTATTTTGTCTGCAGATCGCGCAGAGATCCCTCGCCGCCGCGCGGCAGTTCTCGTCGAACTTTCCATAGCGGCGCATGAACACATCCGGATGCGCCATATATGCAAACAGGCCGGTCGCCGCGCCCTTTTCGGCGCTGCCGACATAGCGGCGAAGGTCCGCCGCCGTGCGCGCGTTGCCGAAATAGAATCCGCCCTCGTCCGTCGTGTCGTAGTGGTTGCCGAAGATCAGATAATCCAGCTGCATCCGCTCGCGCATTTCGGCAAGCCAGTTCATGTAATCCGGGAAATACTCACATTCAAAGCCGATCAGCAGCCTGATCCTGTCCGCGTATGTTTTCCTGAGCGCGCGCATGGAAGCGACGTATTCCTCCAGCTGCGCAACCGGCATGCGCACATGCGGATGCACAAAGCCGGAAGCATACGGCCACGGCACATGATCCGACATGCCCAGCACGTCAAATCCCTGCGCAATGGCCGCAAGAACGTACTCGTCGTCCGTGCCGAAGGCATGGCCGCAGCGCGCGGTATGCGTGTGATAATTCGCTTTCATTCTCCATTCCTCCCGGAATCTGTTCCGCAGCGCCGCGCGTCAGTCGATGCCGATGCGCGTGCAGGGAACGCGGCCCTCGACCAGATCGCTGATGCGATGGCGGCCGTGACCGATGATGACCGTCGTGCCGCGCAGCGCCGGGCCAAGCGCAAACTCAAGCTTGGCATGCGCGCCGTTTGCGCCCGCGCGGGAAGCGCCGACACAGCAGGTCTGCAGCTCGCGCACGCGGCGCTCCAGCTGCTCCGCATCCGGGGCGAGGACGTCGCGCACCAGCGTCGAAGAATCCTTCGGATCCGCATAGATGCCCTCGGTGGAGGTCATGATCAGCAGCACGCGCGTGGACACCAGACCCGCGATGACCGCAGCCGTCTCGTCGTTATCCACGCATTCGTGCACCTCGCGGTTCCCCTTGTACAGATGGGACAGCTCCCACTTGCGGTTTTCCTCGTCGGAAACCGGGTCGTTGTAATTGACGACTGGAATCGCGCCCTGCTCCTTGGCGCGCAGGAACAGGCGGCGGATATGCTCGCGCTTATACTTGTCGTTGAAATGCTGATGCTCCACCAGCACCTGCCGCACGGAATAATCCTGATGGATGAACCTGCGGTACTGCTCCATGAGGATGGTCTGGCCCTGAGCGGCGTAGTCGGTCTTCGCGTCCACGCTGTCGCAGGTCAGTTCATGGCCCGTTCGCTTGATATAATCCAGACGGCCGATTTCCGCCGCGCCGGAGGTGACCCAGATCATGCCGGGCCTCAGTTCGCGGCCCAGGCGGGAGAAGATGTTGTAATCAATGTCGGCCTCCTCGCGGCGGATGAGCGCCATCGAGCCGATCTTGCCGACGAGGTCAAAGTCGTATTGCATAGCCGTTCCTTTCATGCTTTCCTTCCCGATGCCGGGCCGGAAACGATGCTCTGCTTTATTTGTGGTATCGCTCGCCCGCGGCGATCTTCATCGCGCGGTAGGTCTGCTCCAGCAGCATGATGCGCGCCAGCTGATGCGGGAACGTCATCGGGGAAAACGAGAGCTTCAGCTGCGCGCGCTTTGTGACCTCCGGCGAAAGCCCGAGCGAGCCGCCGATCACAAACACGACGCGCCGGCCCGTATCGGTCAGCTCGGTAAGCTTCTTCGACAGCTGAACGGAATCCAGCTGTTTGCCCTCGATGCAAAGCGCCACGACGATATCGCCGTCGCGGATCTTCGCGAGGATCGCCTCGCCCTCTTTTTTCCGGATCTGCTCTTCGATCGCCGGCGAGGAATTGACCGGCTCCGGCAGATCCGCCAGCTCGATGGTTTCCCATTTTAAAAAGCGCGAGAGTCGCTTTTCGTATTCGGCCGCAGCGTCGCGCCAGTATTTTTCCTTGAGTCTGCCCATGCAGATCAGCGCCATGTTCATGCCGTCACCCCCGCAGTCATCGCCGCCGCAGCCAGCACCGCAAGCGCGGCGCCCGCCAGCAGCGCCTTTTCCCTTTTGCTCATCGCCATCCCCTGAAACGGCTGCGCATGGACGCGCGTTCCCCGCGCGCAGACGGCCCGGCGCAGCGCATAGACAAACGCGCCGCACAGCAAAAGCCTCAGCAGGCAGGAAAGCGGCGTAAGCCCGATCAGCAGCCGCTCCAGCCCGGAGAAGGCGAGCAGCACAAGCCCCGCATTATAGCTGGCGTGGATCAGCAAAGGCGCAAGGATCGAATTCGTCCGCAGCAGCATGTACGCCAGCAGCAGACCAAAGAGCGTATGCGCGATGAAGCCGCCGCCGTGCATCAGCGCAAACATGAGCGCCGTGCAAAGCGCCGCCTCCCTGTCGCCGTAGCGGGAGAAAACGCCCATCAGATACCCGCGGAAGAAAAACTCCTCGCATACGGGAACAATCAGCGCGCTTTTGATCAGCACCGGCAGAAACAGCGCCGCATCCGGCGCGCCTTGATACGCATGCGGCATGCCGAGAACCGCCGCCGACACGTCGGAAATCAGCGTTGCCGGAGCGGCAAAGAGCAGGCCGAGCAGGGACAGCCACAGGATATGCGGCGTGCTCAGCCGGCATCGCCTGATCATCTGCGTCTGCCTGCCGTCGATCTCATACAGCCCCAGATACGCCGCGCCGCCGAACGCCGCAATGCTGCACAGCGTCTCCAGCAGCAGCGAAAGCCACGCGGGCAGCACGCCCGGAACCGACAGCACCGCGCGCGAAAGCAGCAGGAGCGCAAAGGCTCCGAGCGTCAAAAGAAGCGCGGTACGCATTCGCACACGCCGCCGCGCTTTTGTTTGATGCAGTTTGATTCCGCCCCTCATTTGTCAAACACGTAGTCGCGCTGGATGAAATAGCTGAGCATGAACAGCACCAGATCGACCGGGATCTTGATGATCGCCGCAGAGAGTGGGATGACGGAGGGCAGGACCTGAACAAGACCCGCGCCGATGAGGCCCTGCACGACGCACAGCACATAGTATTTGACCATTGCGCTCTTGCCGCCGCGGCCGCCGAAGACGGTATGCTTGTTGAGGTTGTAATTGACCTGCGAGGAGACAAGGCGCGCCAGCGCATAGCTCACCAGCGCCGGCAGGCCGAACACGCCCAGGCACAGCCAGTACAGCGCATAGTCGATCACAAACGACGCAATCGAGGAGAACAGGTACTTGAAGATGACCATGTAAATCTTGATCGCATCGCGGACGGGGTTGAAATGGCTGCCCGCGTTGTCGTCGATGTAGATCGTCTCAATCGGCACCTCATAAACGCCAAGGCCCATGTCGCGCAGCTTGAGCAGCACGTTCATCTCGTACTCGTAACGCTCGCCGTCGATGCGCGCCATCGCCGCCAGAGAGGAGGCCGGCAGCGCGCGCAGGCCCGTCTGCGTATCGCCGACCTTCACGCCGCTGGCCAGCGCATAAACCGCGCGGGTGATCTTGTTGCCCCACAGGCTCTTCTTGGGCACGTTGCCCGTGAACGCGCGGGAACCGAGCACCAGCTTGTCCGGGTGCTGATGCAGCGCGTCAATCAGGCGCAGAATATCCTTTGGCGTATGCTGGCCGTCGGCGTCCGCGGTGACGATGCCCGCCATGTCCTGCCATTTGAGCATCGCTGCATTGATGCCGGTCTTCAGCGCGCGGCCCTTGCCCATGTTCACCGCATGCACGGCGACCTCGGCGCCGAGCGCACGGCAGGCGTCAAAGATATGCCGAAACGTCTCTCCGCCGCCGTCGTCCACCAGCAGCACGTCCAGCTTGTTGTCGATGAGTTCCTTGGTCAGCGCAATCAGGCGCTCATCCGGCTTATAGGCCGGAATCAGCACGACGGCACGCTTATTTTCTTCTGTCATGGAATTACTCCTTTGTTCAATCGGCTTATGTATTCGCGTATTCGCGTCATGGTTTCTATGCGCTGCGCGCAGGCCTGACCGCCGTCTTTCCCGCGGCACATGCGGATAGTATACCGCCGCGTCCCAAAAAAGTCAATGAAATCCAATCTTTCCTGCGCCTTACTCCGCCTGCGCTTCGCCGCTGGCATAGCCTTCCAGATCATAAATATGGATCCAGGCGCGGGTGATCATCTGCTGCGCGGCGTCAAAGGGCTGGGGCTTGGCGTCCGGCATGACGAAGTCCGCCATCACATAGCCGTTTTCCTCATGATAGACCTGCAGGTCCGTCCATTCCGGCACCATGAAATCGTACTTCACGTATTCCTCGCCCGGGCCGGCAAAGCACTCCACTGGGGTATCGCCGATGTAGCAGCGCACGGGATCCTGATTGCCGTACTCGACGTCGCCCTCGACCTCGAGATAATGCATGCCCGTATAGGCGCGGTACAGACCGCGGTAGCATTTGAATTCAATCATACCCCAGTCGACCGTTCCGCCGGCCTCCATCTGGTAAATCGAAAGACTCCAGATGCGCTTGGGGTCCAGCGAGAAGATGTCGGTATATTTGGTGCCGGGGCCCGTGCGGAACGCCAGGCGCTGTCTCGGCTCGCAGGCGATCTTCTCCATCTCGCCCACAGAATGCGCGGTAACGTCCGCCAGCGCCGTTCCGGCCAGCAGGATCAGCGCCGCAAGCAGCGCCGCAAGAGCAGTTTTCTTTGTCATGATTCTGTCCTCCAATATGGTCACGCGAAACGCCAGGCGCCGCGTCGGCGCAGGCGGTCCGCAGGAAAGCAGCCCAACTCTGCTGTCTATATCATACCGCATTTATTCCGGCAGGGCAATCACTTTTTGTCAGGATTCGGGAAAGTCCATCCCCGTTTTTCTTGCGCTGTCTATCGCTTTGTGTTACAATGATTCAATCAGGTTCCGAAATCCGCGCCCTTCGGCGCTTATTCCGCAAAAGGAGGTTCCGCCTTATGGAACAGACCCCCGTCAGAAAGCAGCGCATTCTCTCCGGCATCCAGCCCACCGGCACGCCCACCCTGGGCAACTACATCGGCGCGATGCGCAACTGGAAGCTGCTGGAAAACGAATATGACTGCCTGTACATGGTCGCCGATCTGCATACCATCACCGTCCGTCAGGAGCCGGCCAAGCTGCGCCAGAACTCCATGCAGATGCTTGGCCTCCTGCTCGCCTCCGGCCTCGATCCGGAAAAGAGCGTGCTCTTCTTCCAGAGCCATGTGCCCCAGCATGCTCAGCTGAGCTGGCTGCTCAACTGCTATACCTACATGGGCGAGATGAACCGCATGACGCAGTTCAAGGACAAGAGCGCCAAGCACGCCGACAACATCAACTGCGGCCTGTTCACCTACCCTATCCTCATGGCGGGCGATATTCTGCTCTATCAGGCGAACCTCGTTCCCGTCGGCAAGGATCAGATGCAGCACCTGGAAATCTGCCGCGACATCGCCCAGCGCGTCAACGGCGTATACGGCAATGTCTTCACCATCCCGGAGGGATACTATTCCAAGGTCGGCGCGCGCGTCATGAGCCTGCAGGAGCCGACCCGCAAGATGAGCAAGTCCGATTCCGAGGACAGCTTCATCTCCGTTCTCGATACGCCGGACGTCATCCGCCGCAAGTATCGCCGCGCCGTGACCGATTCCGAGGCCTGCGTGCGCTTTGATCCGGAGAACCAGCCGGGCGTTTCCAACCTGCTGTCCATCATCTGCGCGCTCACGGGCGAAAACATGGATTCCCTCGTCGCCTCCTTCGAAGGCAAGGGCTACGGCGATCTCAAAGCCGCCGTCACCGATGCGACCGTCGACGCGCTCGCGCCGATTCAGGCCGAGTTTGCCCGCATCATGAAGGACAAGAAGTACCTCGAATCCGTCTATCGCAGCGGTGCCGAGCGCGCCGGCGGCCTGGCAGAGCGTACGCTCCAGAAGTTCATGAAGAAAATCGGCTACGTTGCCAAATAAGTTTATTTCCCGCGCCCCGACAGGACGCGGGAAATTTTTGTATTCCATCCCAAACCGCTTTACAGCACAATATTTTGTGCTATAATGTTAGAGCAGCCGCAAGATATGGAGGTTATGCCCATGTGTCAGATTAACGTTATCGGCGGCTCCTGCCCGCAGGAGGAAATCAACGCCTATATTGCCCGCGGCGTCGAGCTCTATGGCCGCGAGCCCGATTCCATTGATATCCGGCTGGACGGCGACTATGTCGACCTGGCCTATCACTACCAGAACCAGCCCTTCCACCGCATCCGCCGCATCACCGGCTACCTCGTCGGCACGCTCGACCGCTTCAACAACGCCAAGCGCGCCGAGGAACGCGACCGCGTCAAGCACGGTATCGGGGCACAGTAATCCGCAAAAAAGAAAAAGGCGATCCCTCTCCGGTCATCGGGAGGGATCGCTTGATGTTTTCGGGCCGCCCGTTCAGAATATATCCGGCTTTTCCAGCGCGGCAAACTTCTGCTGCATGGTCGGGTTGTTCTTCGTCAGGCGCTTGATGGACAGATCCATCGCCTTGTTGTTGGCCAGGCGGAGGTTGTTCACCGAGCTGAGCAGCGCGTCCTTCGTCTTCTGCAGATGGGTGATGGTCTTGTCGATTTCGTCGATCGCCTCTTTGAACTTGCGGCTGGAGAGCTCGTAGTTTTTCGAGAACTTCATCTTGAAATCGTTCATCTCGTTTTCGAAATTCGTGATGTCGATGTTCTGGCGGCGCACTTCCTCCAGCTCCTGCCTGTAGGCAAGGCTGTTGAGCGCCGCGTTGCGCAGGATGGTGATCAGCGGAATAAAGAACTGCGGACGAATGACGTACATCTTCTCATAGCGATAGGACACGTCGACGATGCCGCTGTTGTACAGGTCGCTGTCGCTCTCCAGCAGGGAAACCAGCACCGCATATTCGCAGCCCTTCTCCCGTCTGTCCTTATCCAGCTCCTTAAAGAAATCCTCGTTGCGGTGCTTGGTGGCGGTGGTATCCATTTCATTCTTCATTTCGAACATGATGGACAGGAACTCGATGCCATCGGTCGAAGCCTCGCGGTAAATGAAGTCGCCCTTGCTGCCGCTGCGCGCGTCGTTGTCCTTTTCGAACGTCGCATTCTGGAACGCCAGCGCACGGATCCTGTTGAACTCCGTCAGGCAGTGCTGCTCAAGGCTCTCGCCGATCATCTTGGTCGACTGCTTCGCCTTAAAATCGCGGTAATACGCAATCTGCTCGTCCTTCTGGGCGAGGATAAACTTGTGCTGTTCCTCGGCGGATTTGGCGCGCAGCTCTGCGGCGAGGCGCTCCTTATCCATGGCGCTTTGCAGCTGCGCGATTTTCGCGTCCCTGCTCTGCACGGCGTCCTGCATGGCGAGCTTTGCGTCCGCCTCGCCCTGACGGATTCTGCTCTGCAGCCGGTCGATTTCCGCATCCTTCTGCGTCAGGGCCAGCTGCCTCCTGGCGTCCGCCTGCATGAGCGCGGCGCGCTTCTCGCTTTCGTAGCTTTCCAGCTGCGCCGTCAGCTGCGCAATCCGCTCATCCTTCTCGCTTTTCGCCTTGGCGACGGCGATCTCCACGGCAGAAGCC